>CP155566.1:2475766-2785237 GCA_039696685.1 Vibrio sp. CDRSL-10 TSBA
TATGGCAGAGTACGAGTGAACGGGTTCGATGTTACGATGATAAACAGCAGGAAACCGACGCTGATCATACCCATCACGGATAGTACCCGCGCCACCGATTCTTGCGGCATGCCGCGACTGAAGGTCGCAACAGCCAGAGTCCAGCCAGCCTGAATCAGTACCCACAGCAGCAGCGAGCCCTCATGAGCCCCCCAGACCGCGGTCAGACGGTAATACCACGGCAGCTGACTGTTGGAGTTACTGGCCACATATTGCACGGTAAAATCGTTGCTATAGAAAGCCCACATCAGGATGCCAAACGACAACGCCAGCATCGCGAACATGCCCAGCGACAGAGGACGCGCCGCATTCATCAGCGTCGCGTTGTTTTTGGCAGCGCCGACCAAAGGCAATACACTGAGCAGTAATGCCAGCGACAGTGCCAGGATTAGGGCAAAATGTCCTATCTCTGCAATCATTGCGCACTTCCTTGTATCTGTTGCTCAGAATAATTCATCGGAGAATGGTTTTTCTGCATCGCTTCAGCAATTTCCGGCGGCATATACTCTTCATCGTGCTTGGCCAGAACTTCGAATGCTTCCACGGTAGTGGCGTCTTTCAGCACCCCCTGAGCAACGATACCCTGCCCTTCGCGGAACAGGTCCGGCAGAATGCCGTCGTAAAGAATAGTCACGGTCGGCCCGGTATCACGCAGCAGAAAGCTGACTTTTAACGAGTCAGAATCGCGTTTCACCGAACCTTTCTGCACCATACCGCCAATACGCAGTCGCTGGCCGACTTGTGGTTTCTTACCGTCTTTACCGTTCACCAGCTCAGTCGGAGTATAAAACAGGTCCATATTCTGGTTCAGTGCGTACAAAATCAAGCCAATCGTCGCACCCAGACCAATCAGAATGGCCAGCACAATACCGAGGCGCTTTTTTCGTCTTGGGTTCATAATGTGTTCTCCATATTTTTTGCCGCATCAATCCGAGCCTGACGCGCGATTTTCGCCTCGACCTGCTTGAGCAGCGTCCGGCTGCGACGAACACTCGCCACCCACAAAATTAACAATGAAACAAAAGTAATACCAAAGGCGCTCCACACATAACCGGCATAGCCCCCCATGGCAAAAAAGTCGCTGATTGAGTCAAAATACATCTCATTGCCCCCCGTGCATTTTACTGGTTGCCAGCTGAATCACCCATGGACGGTGAGTCTCTTTACTGATGATCTCGTTACGGGTACGAATCATCGCCAGGGCAGCGAACAAGAAAGCAAACCCAAAAATATTCAACAGCAGCGGCCACAGCATATCGTTGGAAATGGATGGCTTGGCAAATTTGGTGATCGTGGCGCCCTGATGCAGGGTGTTCCACCATTCGACAGAAAAGTGAATTATAGGCAGGTTGATGACACCGACAATAGCCAGAATACCGGCGGCTTTTGCGGCCGTTTTCTGGTCATCAAACGCATGATACAAGGCGATGACACCCAGATAGAGGAACAGCAGAATCAATTCGGAAGTCAGACGCGCGTCCCATACCCACCAGGCGCCCCACATCGGCTTGCCCCACACCGCACCGGTGATCAACGCGATAAAAGTATACACCGCACCAATCGGCGCCATAGCTGAAGCGGCCATGTCGGACAATTTTACCTGCCAGACCAGGCCGATAAAGGCCGCGATCGCCATCGACATATACACCCCCATCGACCAGATAGCGGCGGGAACATGAATATAGATAATCCGAAAACTATCGCCCTGCTGGTAGTCAGCCGGCGCAAAAGCCAGTCCCCAAATGGTACCGGCAGCCAGACATAACAGCGCTAAAATCACAAACCACGGCTGCAATTTACCGCATAAACGGTAAGCAGCTTCTGGCTTGGCATAGGGATGGAGCCATTTCCACATTGTTTTTTCTCACTTTGCTTCCGACACCGAATCTGTCTTGTCCGGTTTGCCAGTATGTAACGGATACAGGAGTCCGCAATCTGTCAATTGACGCTCACTCTGAGCGCTGCACTGATAGCAAATGGGGTCAGGGTCAGTGCCCCCATAAACATGGCAGCCAGAATCGCCAATTGTCCGTTAAACGCCATCCCCAGCGAAGCAGCATCGATCGCTGAAGTGGCAAAAATTAAAATTGGAATATACAGCGGCAGTACCAGCAGACTCAGCAGCACCCCGCCCTTCTGCAGTCCGACGGTCAGCGCCACACCTATGGCACCAATAAAACTGAGGGTTGGAGTCCCCAACAACAACGTCAATACCACGGCCAGCCAGGTATCCAAATCCAGCGACAGCAAAATCGCCAGCAGCGGACTAATCAGAATCAGCGGGACGCCGGTTAACAGCCAGTGCGCCAATACTTTAGAAATGACGACCACAGGTAACGGAGCCGGCATCAGCATCATCTGCTCCAGTGAGCCATCCTGAAAATCATCACGAAACAGACGCTCGAGTGAGAGCAGCGCGGAAAGCAGCGCCGCTACCCAGACAATCCCCGGCGCAATGCGCGATAACAGCCCGGGTTTCAGGACCGATGCTGAGCGGAAAGAGGGTAATTACGATGATAAAAAACCACAGCGGGTTAAAAATATCCGCCTGACGCCGAAATGCAATCAGCAGTTCACGCCGGATCACCGTACCCATAGTCGATAACATCAGGCATCCCCCAGTTTAATTTTACGCAGCTTGGGATTATCAGCAAACATATCCTGGTGAGTGGTCAGAACCACGATACCGCCTTGCTCAGCGTGTTTAAGAAACAACGCTTCCAGCACTTTGACACCTTGCTTGTCAATAGCAGTCAGGGGTTCATCCAGAATCCACAGTTTCTGCCGGCTGAGCCACAGTCGCGCCAACGCAACCCGTCGCTGCTGTCCGGCAGAAAGTTGTGCCACCGGCACATCTTCTCGTCCTGCCAGCCCTACCTGAGTCAGCGCCTGATAGAGATCTTCACGTACTGTCGACCTGGCGTGGACTGACTGATAAAAATGCAAATTTTCCAATGCGGTTAACTCACGTTTAATCCCGGTCTGATGACCAAGGAACAGTAAGTCCTGATGATAGCTGTCGCGATCCGCTTCGATATTGACCTGGTTCCAATGGATAGTCCCTTCATCACGGTCACCAAGGCCGGTGATTATGCGCAGTAATGTCGTCTTACCCGTACCGTTACGTCCTTCGATCTGCACCAGTTCACCGGATTGAATGGTAAAAGACAATCCTTCAAACAGCGCTCTGTCATCACGAATTGCAGTGAGGTTCTTTACATCCAGCATGGGCTTCTGTATCACTATTTTGGGGCGTTTATATTACCACACCCAGAAAGAGACTAAATAGACCAAGGGTATTACGAATCACGAAACTAGGTAAGAAACTGTTAAATTTTAACAGCTTCTTACACCAACTAACCCTAAGGTATTAAGCGCATACCCTGTCATAACCCAATAAAAAAAGGAAGCCTTATGCTTCCTTGTTAAGTTTGTGTCCGAGCCTATTGATAAGCTGAATTATTATGCTCAAATCAGCAGCAAATATCAGCTGCGCCGCACCGGTTTACGCGCGCTGCGCTGCTGATTACCGGCAGACGAACGCTGTTCCGGGTCACTGCTTAACGGCGGAATAGCCTCGCGACCTGACATTTTTTTCTGCAATGACAGCATCAACTCAGCTTCTGCCTTGGGCAGTTCACACTCTTCAATCAGCTCGTTAATATCAGCGCCCAACTTGACCATTTTCGAGGCGCGACTGTACATACGCCCGTCAGTATCGGCATTTTCGAGCTCTTTTAACCGTTCACTCAGATGTAAAATAATATCTTGTTGCTCAGAAACCTGCTGACCAAGCCCCACCATCACCGAACGCACTTCCAACGCTTGTTTATTGGCTTTTTGCAGTTCTTTATCAAGATGGCGGATTTGCTGGCGCAGCATATCTGAATGACGCAGCTGAGAGCGACGTACCATCAGCAGTGCGAGCAAGAGCAGAAAGAATAGAATAGCGCCGCCAGCAGCCAGTACTGACGGCGTTAAGCTGACCAAATCACTCATTACAGATGAGCCATTTCGTCCCATTCTTCATCGCTAAGCAGCTTGTTCAGATCAACCAGAATCAGCAGCTTACCGTCACGGTTGCTCACACCCTGGATGAACTTAGAACTTTCGTCTGTGCCGACACTTGGTGTGGTGTCAATTTCAGATGAACGCAGGTATACCACTTCCGCCACGCTGTCGACCAAAATACCAATCACCTGGCGCTCTGATTCAATCACAATGATACGGGTGTTATCTGTCGTCTCACCTTGCATCAAACCAAATCGGGAGCGAGTATCGATAACGGTGACAACATTACCACGCAGGTTGATGATACCCAGCACGTAATCCGGCGCACCGGGAAACCGGCGCAATTTCGGTATAGCGCAGGACTTCACGCACCTGCATTACGTTGATGCCATAGGTTTCTTCTTCTAGCTGGAACGTCACCCACTGCAGCACTTCGTCGTTAGAGTGTTCTTTTCGCACTTCAACTTCGTTAGTTTGAGACATACCTTTTCCTCTTATAGTCGTTCCCGACAAATATGTATTATTTATCCAGTGCTTTTACATCAAGACCAGCGTTTAGCATAGCGATCAATGCTTCAACATGGATCAAGGCGCACATTTTTTCTTTAACCATTCCGGCAAGCCAGGGGCGTTTACCCACCTGTTCCCGCCAGCGAACTTTGTCACTGTTAAGCAATTCCGTGCCTAATAGTTTAGTACATGCTAATCCCCAGTGGCTCTCACCAAGCATCACAATGTACTGATAATGTTCTTTATGACTGTCATCTCGCAGTTTTTCTGCCATGACCCACTTGGCCGTATCAACCACATCCAGCTGAGTATCACGGTTAGTCTGTAATCCCAGATACCAGACCGGTCGTCCGATCAAGTGGTTCAGACTGCCTTTCTGATGAATGCCGCCCAGTTCATCGAGCGGAACCGCAAAGGTCACACCATTGACATCAAAATAGAGCACCTGAAAATTTTCATTACGTACCGGGCTGTCCCAGTGCCCAAGACGTCCGCCACCCGCTTGAGTTACGGGCTCTGGCGTCGCATCTGCTATCACTTCAGCCTGTGGCTGTGCAACTTCTTCGATGGGCTCAGTAACACTGATTTCCGGCTCTGCTAAATCTTGTACATCTTGCAAAACAAGGCTATCTGGCTGCTCAGCTTCGCTGTGAAGTTCCGGTTCAGGATCCCATTCCTGAATCTCGTCTACATCAGACGGTGTTGCCACCACCTCATGCACAGCGATATCAAGCGTGTTCTGTTCCATGACCTGTTCGAGGTCGAGTTCAGCGACCGGATTGCTGTTTTCCAGCTGACTGAGCAAACGCTGAACATCATCCAGGTTGGGTAACTCGATTTCGTCCAGCTCTTGCTCAAAAAAATTCTGCTGCGCCACCGCCGCCATCTGCGGTGCAGGTTTTAACTCTGGTGCTCGCTCTGGCTCTGGCTCTGGCTCTGGCTCTGGCTCTGGCAATAACTCTTCATCACCCAGCTCCTCATCAAGCAAAGCGTTGAAATAATCATCTAAAGCCTGTTCACTCGACAGCAAAGGATTACTCATCGATGGCGAGCCTCTCTAAGAACAACAGTAACTGCTTATAGGCAAATACTCCGCGACTGCCTTCGGCAAAGTGCGAAGCGGGCAAACGTTTCAGGCTGGCATCACGAAACTTGGTATCAATCGGTACTGCTGACGTCCAGACCTGATCCGGGTAGTCTTTTTTCAACTGGTTAAGGGTCTGTAATGATGCCCGGGTGCGCTTGTCATACATGGTCGGAACTATGGTGACTTTAAACGAACGACTGCGCGACTTTTGCATGATCGCCAGTGTGCGCACCATCCGCTCCAGCCCTTTCATCGCCAGAAACTCGGTCTGCACCGGGATCAGAATACGATCGCTGGCTGCCAAAGCGTTAACCATCATGACCCCCAGAATAGGAGGACAGTCAATCAGCACATAATCGTAGCGCTGACGAAGAGCCAGTAGCGCCCGTTTCAGAATCAAGCCCATGCCGCTGCGGTTGCCCATGACCCGGTCCAATGTAGCCAGAGACATATGAGCCGGAATAATATCTATCCCTTCCACATCGGTTTTCAGGATCAGTGGTTCGACGCTCTGTTCGGTATACTCACGCAACTGAAACAGGTCAAACAGGCTGGCTGGCACACCATCGGAATCATAACCAAGATACGTGGTCAGGGACGCGTGCGGATCGGTATCCACCAGTAACACGCGCTTGCCCTGTTTACTTAACAAACCCGCCAGAGTAATGGTCGTGGTGGTTTTCCCTACCCCGCCTTTTTGGTTTGCTACACTCCAAACGATCATGGGCAATCCTCAGGCCAGACCAACTTCGACCAGCATTCGCTCAGCGATACGGTCTAACGGTAAATCTTCGGATGAAATACCGGCTTTAGCGACCGCTTGCGGCATACCGTAGACAACACAGCTGTCTTCGTCCTGGGCCCAGATGGTCGCGCCTGCGTTTTTAAGCATGCGAGCGCCTTCACGGCCATCGGCACCCATACCGGTCAACACCATCGACAACACTTTGTCGCTGAAAACTTTCGATGCCGAGCCAAAGGTAACGTCAACACAAGGCTTGTAATTCATCCGGTCACCGCCATCAAGAATACGCAGTTTGGCCGCACCGGGACGTCCTTCCACCATCATCTGTTTACCGCCCGGCGCGAGATAAGCCACTCCAGGACGCAGTACATCGCCGTCTTCCGCTTCTTTTACCTGAATTTTACACAGAGAATTGAGGCGGCTGGCAAAAGCAGCGGTGAAGGTTGCCGGCATATGCTGAATCAAAACTATCGGGTGCGGATAATTGGCAGGCAATTTGGTCAAAATCTTCTGCAGTGCAACCGGACCACCGGTTGAGGTACCAATCGCGGTCAGCTGATATTTTTTACCCGTTGCCTTAAAGCGTGCCGATACAGACACAGGGCGACTGTGACTCAGGCTGCCTGTCGACAGGCTGCTGCGCTGCAGTGGCGATGCCGTCGGACTGGTCGTCGGCGTCACCGGCTCAGTTTCGGGCAACCACCGGACGGCGCATAAATGCCTTTTTGCTCGCAATCTGCAGTACCCGTTGCTGCAATAATGTCACCGCTTCATCACGGTTACGGGCTATGTCCTCAAACTTTTTCGGTAAGAAATCCAGCGCGCCGGAATCCAGCGCATCCAGGGTCGCCTTAGCGCCATCATGCGTCAGCGATGAAAACATCAGAATCGGGGTCGGTGTACTGGCCATGATCTCACGCACAGCCGTGATGCCATCCATCACCGGCATCTCGACATCCATGGTGATTACATCCGGTTTAAGGCGCTGGGTTTTCTCCACCGCCTCACGCCCGTTTGTCGCTACATCAATCACTTCCAAGCGCGGCTCAGAGTTGATGATTTCACTGACACGACGTCTGAAAAAACTCGAATCATCAACAACTAATACTCTAATCGCCATAGTTATCCTTATTGTTGAAGGTCAATCAGATTCGTGATGCAGCCGCGTACTGCTTCAACAAATCCGGCACATCAAGAATCAGTGCGATATGGCCATCACTGGTGATCGTCGCGCCAGCCATGCCCGGTGTGCCCTGCAGCAGTTTATCCAGTGGCTTAATCACCACCTCTTCCTGGCCAATCAGAGTATCAACCACAAAACCGACACGCTGATTGCCTAACTGGACAATCACCACATGGCCATGACCTTTGCGGGCTTCGACTCTGCCGGCTTGCGGAGCCAACCAGTTTTGCAGGTAAAACAGCGGGATAGACTTATCACGGACGATAATGGTCAATTGACCATCAACCACGTTAGTACGACTTAAATCGAGGTGGAAAATTTCACTGACGCTTGCCAGTGGTAATGCAAACGGATAACCGGCCACACCCACCATCAGGGTTGGCAGAATAGCCAACGTCAGAGGCACTTTAATGGTGATCTTGGTCCCTTTACCCATTTCCGAATCGATATCAATCATACCGTTCAGGGTATTGATAGCGGTTTTCACCACGTCCATCCCGACACCACGTCCCGAAATATCGGAAATCTTCTCTTTACTGGAAAAGCCAGGCATGAAAATCAGGTTAAAACACTCTTTACTGGTGAGACGCGAAGCGGCATCCTCATCCATCATGCCGCGTTTAACGGCAATACTACGCAGTTTATTAGGGTCCATACCGCCACCGTCGTCGACGATAGCCAGTTCAATATGGTCGCCTTCCTGCGATGCAGACAGAATCACTTTACCGGTGCGCGGCTTACCCGCTTTTACCCGGTCTTCAGGCATTTCAATCCCGTGGTCAACTGAGTTACGCACCAAGTGGATCAGCGGATCCGCCAATGCCTCAACCAGGTTTTTATCCAGATCGGTCTCTTCACCACGCATTTCCAGCACGATGTCTTTTTTCAGGCTGCGAGCCAAATCACGTACCACGCGCGGGAAACGACCGAACACTTTCTTGATCGGCTGCATGCGCGTTTTCATCACCGCACCCTGCAGATCGGCGGTCACCACATCCAGGTTAGAAACGGCTTTCGACAAATCTTCATCATTACTGTTCAGGCCCAGGCTAAGCAGACGGTTACGAACAAGAACCAGTTCGCCGACCATGTTCATGATGGTATCCAGTGTCGAAGTATCAACACGAACGGTGGCTTCTGCCTGCGTTTTCTTAGCAGCGCCACCCGCAGCCACTTCACGTTTCTCTCCAGGTTCTTCAATGACTTTAGGCGCTGGCGCGGCGGCAGCCGGCGCCGCCTTAGGGGTTTGAGCTTGCGAAGCTTTTGCAGCTAGTGCAGCGGCTGGCTTAGCCGTTGGCGCTTTCGCTGCCGGCTGCAGGTTTTCACTCGCCGGGCGCGTCGCCATGTCGAGCTCTTCGATAGACGGGCCTTTACCTGCTCCATGCAGTTCATCAAGCAGCTTTTCGAACTCTTCGTCCGTCATCAGGTCGCTGTCAGAAGATGAAGCCGAAGAGGCCGGCGCTTTCGCCACAGGCGCAGCCGGTGCAGCAGACTGACTCTCTTTGCCAGGCGCGCCACCTTTACCATGCAGTTCATCGAGAAGACGTTCGAACTCGTCATCTGTGATATCACCGTCCGCTTGGCTGTTGGTCGCCGCTGCCGTCGGGGCAGGATTTGCGGCGGCAGGCGCAGCCGCTTTAGCGCCGGGAGCAGCACCTTTACCGTGCAGCTCATCCAGCAATTTTTCAAATTCGTCCTGAGTAATTTCATCGATCGAATCAGCCGCTACCGCACTGCTGGCAGCAGGCTCGGCCGCAACATCGTCAATAACAGGCTCATCTTCTGCAACCGGCTCTTCTTCAACACTGACTTCTGCCACTTCAGCTTGCGCTGCAATGTCTTCGTCCTGCGATTCCGGTTTGCATAAATGATGGAGCTCTTCCAGCAGCTCAGGGTCAGCAGCTACCAGTGGTTCACGATCCTGTACCGCTCGAAACTGTTCATTTACGGTATCCAGTGCACGAAGCATAGTATCCATCAGGCCGGAGGTCACAGAGCGCTGTCCGTTACGTAAAATATCGAACACGTTTTCTGCGCCGTGGCAGGTCTCAACTAGTTCAGTCAGCGCTAAGAAACCCGCACCACCTTTGACGGTATGAAAACCGCGGAAAATTGCGTTTAAAAGATCGCGGTCTTCCGGATTATTCTCAAGTTCAACTAACTGTTCGGACAGCAAATCGAGAATTTCGCCTGCCTCAACCAGAAAGTCCTGAAGAATATCTTCGTCTAAATCGTAGCTCATACGTTACCCCTAAAATCCAAGACTCGATAGCAGGTCATCTACTTCGTCTTGAGATGAAACCGCGTCACTGCGTTCATGAGGGTTCATAATCGGCCCCTCAGGCTCAGTTAATGCTTTCTTACTTTTCTCTTGTTGTTCTATTTGTTCACTGCCGAACACAGTCAGAATCTCAACCAGACGCTGCTCTACCTCATTGACGAGAGTAATCACACGGCGAATGATCTGCCCGGTCAGATCCTGGAAATCCTGAGCCATAAGTATTTCAGTAAGTTGCCCGCGCAACTCGCTGCTGTCACCTTCTACCTGGGACAGCAAACCGTCAATTCGATGACACAGCGCTTTGAACTCACTCAGCTCGATTTTACCGTGCATCAGTTCGTTCCATCGCGGACGAACCTGAAGCAGGCTTTCATGCAGGCTGTCTGCAATCGGCATACAGCGATCCACGGCATCCATGGTTTTGTTGGCGGCCACTTCGGTTTTTTCGATCACGTAATGCAGGCGATCGCGTGCATCAGGAATCTCATCATGGGCAATTTCACTCATCCGTTCATCGACGTGAAACTGCTTGAGAGAATCGTGAAGATCACGTGTTAAGGCGCCAATCTCCTTGAACATTGGGTTGCTTTCTGACTCATAAATACGCTTAAGCAGAAGGTTAGCCTGATCTTGCTGACCTTCTTCAAGTAAATGAACGAGTTCTCTGGCTTGTTCTAATGAAATCATTGTGTCGTTAGCCTTCCACGCGTTGAATAGAGCAAACTTTTGTCTATGCGACAGTTTTTATAGACGCTCGAAGATTTTTTCTAATTTTTCTTTCAAAGTTGCAGCGGTGAAAGGCTTCACGATGTAGCCGTTAACGCCTGCCTGAGCCGCTTCGATGATCTGCTCACGTTTCGCTTCAGCAGTGATCATCAGAACAGGAAGATGCTTCAGTTCGGCATCGGCACGAATGTTTCTGAGCAGGTCGATACCTTGCATACCCGGCATGTTCCAGTCAGTTACCACGAAATCAAAATCACCTTTTTTAAGCATAGGCAATGCCGTCAGTCCGTCATCCGCTTCCTGAGTATTGTTGAAACCCAGGTCACGAAGCAGGTTCTTTACGATACGGCGCATTGTTGAAAAGTCATCAACAATAAGGATTTTCATGTTTTTATTCAAAATTGCCTCCACTGAGTTCGAAATCAGTGATAGTTAGTCGTTCTGTGTCCATGAACTCAATTTGGTTCGCAGACGTTGCATTGATTGGCTTAGTATCTGACTTACTCGGGACTCACTCACCCCCAGTACCTCACCAATTTCTTTCAAGTTTAGCTCTTCATCATAATAGAGCGAAAGTACTAAAGCTTCACGCTCGGGCAGCGATTTTATCGATGCGATCAGGGCTTCCCGGAATGCATCATCAGCCACTCCTTTGAACGGAGTATTGTCTTCTGCATCATCGACCGGTGAGATGGCGTCATCAGTCACACCCAAGTCTTCAATTCCGACGATTCTGGAACAGTTTATATCGGTTAGCGCACTATGGTATTGATCTAAAGACATTCCCATGTATTTAGCAACTTCTGAATCTGTTGGGTCGCGATTGAGCTCCCCTTCCAACACCGCAATCGCCTGGCTGATTTCCCGATTGTGTTTATGTACTGAGCGTGGCACCCAGTCCCCACGCCGGATATCGTCGAGCATCGCACCCCGAATCCGTATCCCGGCATAGGTTTCAAAACTTGCACCCTTGCTTCCGTCGTAGTTTCTTTTGCGCTTCAAGCAGGCCGACCATGCCGGCCTGGATTAAATCTTCAATAAGTACACTGGGAGGCAGGCGCCCGATTAAGTGATGAGCTATACGCTTAACCAGTACGGAATACTTTTCCAGAAACAGAGTCTGGCTGTTCACGGCTCCGAACTGATTATAAGTAAGCGCTTTATTCACCAAATGATTCCCCTACAATTTCGGTCCGGTTGAGCAATCTTTCCACAAAGAATTCCAGATGCCCGCTTGGCGTTTTCGGAATCGGCCATGTTAACGCCTTATTGGCCAAAGAGCTAATCGCCAATGCGGCAGGTGAACGCGGAAACGCATCCACTACGATTTTCTGCCGTTTCACCGCCTGACGGACATTATCGTCCAGAGGAATACAGGCGACGAGTTCCATACTGACATTTAAGAAACGCTCTGTGACCAAAGTCAACTTGGCGAACAATTCCCTGCCTTCACGATAGCTTCTAACCATGTTGGCGACAATCTTAAATCGCTGAACCTGGTGTTCACGACTCAAAAGTTTGATCAGTGCATAAGCATCGGTGATAGAAGTCGGTTCGTCGCATACCACAACAACCACATCTTGCGCCGCACGGGAAAAGCTCACCACCATGTCAGAAATACCGGCTGCGGTATCCACCAGCAGGATGTCCATTTCATCTTCCAGCGAGCCGAATGCGCGAATCAGGCCTACGTGCTGAGCATGCGAGAGCTCCGTCATTGACTGTGTGCCCGATGTAGCCGGAATGATCTTGATGCCATGCGGACCTTCCACGATCGCATCTTTCAGCTCACATTCACCCGCCAGTACATGACCGAGGTTTCGTTTCGGACGAATCCCCAGCATGACATCAATATTCGCCAGTCCCAGGTCAGCATCCAGCACCATGACTTTTTTACCCTGACGCGCCATACAAATGGCCATGCCCAGAGTCACGTTTGATTTGCCCACACCACCTTTGCCGCCAGTCACCGCAATGACTTTGGTTACGGAAGGTTGGGTTAAGCGACGTAAGCCGCTTGCTTGGTCATATATCATTTTGTTTGTCATATCTGTCTGCCGCCTAGAATCTCTCTGCATCACTGTTCCAGTAGTGAGGTTCATTCTCTGTCGACTTTTCTAGTAACTCATTCGCCTTCGCCACCATGTATTTTGGCTGGGCAATCACTATGTCTTCGGGTACACGCTGACCATTGGCGATATAAGCCACTGGCAGCGAATTCTGAACAACAACACTGACAAATTCACCTAAGCTCAAACATTCATCAAGCTTAGTCATAATGCACCCCGAAAGAGGAATTCTTCTAAAGTGCTCAATGGTTTCCTGCAACACTTTGCGTTGTGCAGTTGCGGGTAATACCAGGTAACTGTGGATGACTTCGCCACTCTCCTGCATCAGGGTGTCGAGTTGCTCCGACAAACGTACATCACGCTGTCCCATACCCGCGGTATCAACCAGAATCAGACGACGATTACGCAGTTGGTATATTACATCGGCTAACTCTTTGGAATCTTTAGCGACTCTTACCGGACAACCCATAATTCGTCCGTAAATAGACAATTGTTCGTGGGCACCGATACGGTAAGTGTCAGTGGTGACCAGGGCGACATTGTCGGAGCCGAACTCCATCGCAGCCCGGGCCGCCAGCTTTGCGACAGTGGTGGTTTTACCGACCCCGGTCGGTCCGAGCAGGGCAACCACACCACCGCGTTTCAGAATATCTTGCTTAACCACCGGCACCTGATCCGACACCAGACCCAGCAGCGCTTTCCACGCCTTCTGAGGCTGGGTTTCTTCCGGAATGTAGCACGCCAGTTGATCCGCCAAATCCAGTGACACGCCCATCCGTTCCAGACGCTTTATCAGCATGGCGCGCAGCGGTTCACGTCGCTCCACTTCCTGCCACATCAGACCTGAAACCTGATGCTCAAGCAGACGACGGATCGAGTTCATCTCTTCACGCATGCCTTCCAGCTCCTCGGCGCTCAGTGAGCTCTCTTTCTGGCGCTCCCGTTCATAACGGGAAGGATCGAGGCGCGGACGGGAAGCTGGCTCAGCACGCTCTTCCCCCAGTAGTCTGGCAAGCGGTGAGTCGCTTTTGATCTGAGCACTGCCTTCGGAGCCTCGTGAGCCAGACTGACGCTTAAGTAACGCTGACAGCGAATCTTCGTTTTCAGCACGATACGCGGGTTTCTTCATCCTGAACCTCGCCGCCCTGGCTGTACTGTCTGAGCATATTGGCAAAGCGCTTGGTCATTGAGCTGTCTGTGCCCGGGCCTTTTTTCAGGCTGACACGGTCTTCTTCCAGCTCACGGCGTGATGTTGCCTGTTGCAGCTTAGGCGAGGCCTGAGTGCCGATATGTCTTGGCTGAGAGCCGTACGATTTGGCCGCCGCTGGAGCTGCAGCAGACGCTGTTTCCCCATCTACAGCCGCGACGATTTCGACGCCTCCTGCGACTTTTTTGTTCGACATGATCACTGCGTCTGCGCCAAGTTCTTCTTTCACTTGCAGCAGAGCAGTCCTCATGTCTTTGGCAAAAAATCGTTTAATTTTCAAAGCGGCTATCCATTATCAATGTGGTACGTCTGCAACCTGTAAGCAAACATCCGCTCCGGATGGAGGGAATGACTGAACTTAGTTACCGACCGCCTGCACAATTCGAATTTGTTTCTCGTCAGGAATTTCCTGATACGACAGCACTCTCAGGTTCGGAATCGTATTCTTCACAAACTTGGCCAGCGTAGAACGCAGCACACCTGAGGTCAGCAGTACCGCCGGCTCTCCTTTAAGCTCTTGCTCCTGAGTCGCCTGACTCAGAGACATCTGCAGGCGTTCTGCCAGACCCGGTTCAATACCGGCGGACTCACCACCTGCAGCCTGCATAGTTTGATGCAATATTTGTTCCAGCTCAGGTATAAGAGTGATAACGGGCAACTCTGGTTCTATACCATTGATTTCCTGAACGATTAGTCGTTTCAGAGCGATGCGGACAGCCGCGGTCAGGATGTCGGGTTCTTGACTCTTACTGGAGTATTCGGACAGCGTCTGGACTATGGTGCGGATATCACGAATCGGAATCGCTTCATGCAGCAGATTCTGCAACACCTTGACCACAACACCGAGACTGATTTGATCCGGGACAAAACCTTCCACCAGACGCGGTGCGGTGCGACCCAGCATTTCCAGCAGGTTCTGCACTTCTTCATGTCCGATAAGCTGCGCGGCGTTATTGGTCAGTAGCTGGCTGAGATGAGTGGCCAGCACGGTAGAGGAATCGACAACAGTGTAACCCAAAGCCTGAGCATGCTCGCGCTGATCTTCGCGGATCCATACCGCTTCCAGGCCAAAGGCCGGGTCGTAAGTCTGTTCACCGTCAATCATGCCATACACCTGGCCTGGGTTGATGGCCAGCTCCTGATCCGGACGAATTTCCGCCTCACCAACTGCAACGCCCATCAGAGTAATACGGTAGCTGTTTGGCGTCAGTTCGAGGTTATCGCGGATATGCACCGGCGGAATCAGGAAGCCAAAGTCCTGCGACAGTTTCTTGCGTACCCCTTTCACCCGCTCCAGCAACTCTCCGCCCTGATCACGGTCAACCAGCGGAATCAGACGGTAGCCGACTTCAAGGCCGATAATATCAACTGGCTGAACATCATCCCAGGAGAGCTCTTTCGGCGGCGCCACTTCACCTTCAATTTTGGCCGGTAACTTGGCTTCATCCGATGCTTGTTTCTGCTTACGCTGGATAAGATAAGCACCACCACCAGCCAGACTTGCCAGCAACAGAAAAGCGAAATGAGGCATGCCGGGCACAATCCCCATCACGCCCAGTATCGCAGCGGTGATCATCAGAGCTTTCGGGTTATCGAACAGCTGGAATACCACCTGTTGTCCCATGTCCTCATCGGTATTTTGACGCGTTACCATGATCGCGGCACCGATCGACAGCAGCAGCGACGGGATCTGTGCGACCAGACCGTCACCAATCGTCAGCAGGGTATAAATCTGAATCGCATCACCAAAACCAAGGTCATACTGAATCATACCAATCGACAGACCACCGATGATGTTTATGAACAGAATCAGGATACCGGCGATAGCGTCACCTTTCACGAACTTGGACGCACCATCCATTGAGCCATAAAAGTCCGCTTCTTTGGTCACTTCAAAACGGCGCACACGTGCCTGTTCCTGATCAATCAGGCCGGCGTTCAGGTCCGCGTCAATCGCCATCTGCTTACCTGGCAATGCATCCAGGGTAAAGCGGGCACTGACTTCCGAAATACGGCCAGCACCTTTGGTCACCACCATAAAGTTGATGATCATCAGAATCAGGAACACCACCAGACCTACAGCATAGTTACCGCCAATCACGACGTTACCGAACGCCTCAATCACGTTACCGGCCGCATCACCCCCTTCATGACCATACAGCAACACCACCCGGGTCGATGCCACGTTCAGAGCGAGACGCAACAGCGTCGCGATCAGAAGTACAGTCGGAAAGGCGGCGAAATCGAGCGGTCTGCGGGTATATACGGTGACCAGCAGCACCACCATCGACAAGGCAATGTTGAAGGTAAAAAACAAGTCGAGCAGAAACGCCGGTATCGGTAATACCACCATCGCCAGTGTAGCCAGCACCATGACAGGCGCGCCAATCGCCGGCATGCTGCGTTGGGGGATATTGGGTAATTTGTCCGCAAATGGCAGAGTAAACTTCATAGGCCTGTAAGCATTTAGTAATTGAGTCAATCGGCGCGGCTGCGCGTCGCCAAAATGGCGCTGATTTGGCTGGAGGATGCAAGTTTTAGTCCAGCCATTACTGTCAAAAACTTGGCAACGAGTCGGGGGAGGGTGAGATTCGGGGTCGGTGACGGGATCTTGTCAGTCAGCTCAGCGGCATAATGAGGGCGGCTTGCGAAACGTTGGCAAAAACAAACATCAAAAAGAGATGAAAAAAGCCGCTTGCTGCAGCTTTTTTCAGTGGGCATACCTAGCAGTATCGCCGTCGATGTTGCTTCTAAGCGGCTGGCACTTTCTTAGCGCTTGAAACCAAATTAAGGATGTACGTTCCACACCACTTTACCCTGACGGGTGTGCGGATCAAAATCGATACACATCATTCCCGACGTCGGGAACATTGGCGGCACCATATCAGCGACAAATTCTGCTGCCAGATAACCGACCAAAGGCAGGTGGGAAACCAACAGCAGGCTCTCTATCGACTCGACATCAACCAGAGCGGAAATATACTCAAATACATCGCTGGCCTGACCGTAGGGAGTAATATCGTCACAAATCTCAATTTGTCGTGCAGCAAAGTAACGCGAGACTTCCTGCCAGGTTTGCTGAGCACGTAAATAAGGGCTGACCAGCACCTTATCCAGGTGACCCATTTGCTGTTGCTCGAGACAGACCCGCGCAACCGCGACAGACTCACTGCGACCTCGGTCCGTCAGGGCTCGCTCTGCATCACTGGCTGCGTAATGATGAGCTTCGCCGTGACGCATGATAAAAATCTTCATTGTGTATAACCTAATTTGCTCAAAGACACACGGCAGTCATTGCTGCTCGCCGCCGATTATAACAGCACGCTGTGTAAAGACTTAGACCGCGGTAACAGTCTATTAAAAACGCTGTATTGGGACTACAATGACATTCTGCTAAAAAAAAACACTGGCTTGCATTTGCGCCGCCGTGTTTCAACGCCATAATTACACAAAGTCCCAGCGGAGAATATCTGTGCACATAAGCCCAAATGATTCAAATAGCTACCGACACCTGACTCTTTCCAACGCGTTGCGTGTGCTGTTGATCCACGATGGAAGTGCCCAGAAGTCCGCTGCCGCATTAGCCGTTAAAGTCGGCCACTTTGACGACCCGGCCGATCGCCAGGGTCTGGCTCATTATTTAGAGCACATGCTGTTTTTGGGCACGCGAAAATACCCTAAAGTGGGCGAGTTTCAAAGTGTTATTAGCCAGCACGGCGGCAGCAATAACGCCTGGACCGGAACAGAACATACGTGTTTCTTCTTTGATATTGCACCCAATGTATTTGAAAAAGCGCTGGATCGTTTCAGTCAGTTTTTCACCGCGCCTCTGTTTAACGCTGAAGCACTCGACAAAGAGCGCCACGCGGTTGACTCAGAATATAAACTCAAACTGAGCGATGATTCCCGGCGCTTATACCAGGTGCAGAAAGAAACTATCAATCAGGCTCATCCGTTTGCCAAATTTTCAGTAGGTAACCTGGATACACTCGGTGACCGTGCAGGCAGCTCCATCCGTGATGAGATCATTGCCTTTCATCAGCAACACTATTCGGCCGATTTAATGACTCTGGTGGTGATTGGGCCGCATACGCTTGACGAGCAGGAAGAGTGGGTCCGCGACAAGTTCAGCGCTATTGTGAATAACAATCTGGCTCACAAGCAGGTCGATGCACCTTTCGTTACCCGCGAGCAAACCGGTCTGCTGATTCAGGTCGAGCCGATGAAGGAAATCCGCAAGTTACTGCTCAGTTTCCCGATGCCAAGTACCGATGCGTATTATCAGCGCAAACCACTATCCTACTTCGCCCATCTGATTGGCTATGAAGGTGAAGGCAGTTTATTGCTGGCTTT
This sequence comes from Vibrio sp. CDRSL-10 TSBA, assembly GCA_039696685.1. NCBI lineage: Bacteria > Pseudomonadati > Pseudomonadota > Gammaproteobacteria > Vibrionales > Vibrionaceae > Vibrio > Vibrio sp. CDRSL-10 TSBA. The sequence goes on from CP155566.1 coordinate 2,493,978, forward strand.
GAAAGACAAAGGCTGGGTCACCTCACTCTCTGCAGGCGGCGGCGCCAGCGGCAGTAATTATCGTGAATTTTCCGTTAGTTGCACCCTTACGCCACTTGGCCTTGACCATGTCGACGATATCATCCGGGCACTGTTCACCACGATAGCCCAGATCCGGGACCACGGGCTGGATGAGTGGCGTTATATGGAAAAGCGTGCCGTACTGGAATCGGCATTCCGTTTTCAGGAAAACTCGCGTCCGCTCGATATTGCCAGCCACCTGGTCATCAACATGCAGCACTACCAGGCAGAAGACACCATCTATGGCGACTATATGATGCAGGCGTACGATGAAGCACTGTTGCAGCAACTGTTGCAGTACCTTGTGCCAGACAATTTACGCGCCACCCTGATTGCTCAGGACGGGAAATTCGATAAGCAGGCCGAATGGTATTTTACCCCGTACAGTGTCCGCCCGTTCAGTGATGTTGAACTGAGCAGTTTTGCCAGCCCGGCTACTGAATTTGCGCTGCGCCTGCCGGGCAAAAATCCGTTTATATGTGAACAGTTGGATCCCAAACCGCTGCTTGGCGACCGCCACCTGCCCCATATCCTGCAGGACTTACCCGGTTTTCGTCTCTGGCACCTGCAGGATCCTGAGTTCCGCGTTCCTAAAGGGGTGATTTATATTGCCATCGACAGCCCCCACTCCGTGGCGACCACGCGCAATATCGTTATTACACGCCTGTGTGTGGAGATGTTCCTCGATACGCTGGCCAAAGAGACCTATCAGGCGGAAATTGCAGGTATGGGCTACAACATGTATGCCCATCAGGGCGGCGTAACTCTGACCTTGTCCGGCTTCAGCCAGAAACAACCTGAGCTGATGAAAATGATCCTCGACAAATTTGCCCGGCGCGAATTCAGCCAGCCCCGTTTTGCGACCGTCAAACAGCAGTTATTGCGTAACTGGCGTAACGCCGCGCATGACCGTCCGCTGTCGCAACTGTTCAATGCCATGACCGGTCTGCTGCAACCCAACAATCCGCCTTATCAGCAGTTGGTCGAGGCTCTGGAAACCATTGAAGTGGGTGAACTGGCTAAGTTTGTCGAAAACATCCTGGCCGAACTGCACATTGAGATGTTTGTTTACGGCGACTGGCAGGAACAAGATGCCCACAGCATGGCCGAAGTGCTGAAAAATGCGCTGCGGATGCAGAATCAAAGCTACGAAGAATCGCTGCGGCCTCTGGTGATGCTGGGCCGTAACGGAACCTTCCAGCGAGAAGTGATTTGTGATCAGGACGATTCCGCTGTGGCGGTTTATTATCAGTCCCGTGATACCGAGCCACGCAGTATTGCCCTCTATTCACTGGCCAATCATCTGATGTCGGCGACTTTCTTCCACGAAATTCGCACCAAACAGCAACTGGGTTACATGGTCGGCACCGGCAACATGCCACTTAACCGCCATCCGGGGATGGTGTTGTATGTCCAGTCCCCCAACGCCGCTCCGGCCGATTTGATCAGCTCAGTGGATGAATTTCTCAACGCGTTTCTATTTGGTACTGCTTGAACTAAGCGATTACCAGTGGCACAGCAGTAAACGCGGATTATGGAATCAAATCGCCACTCCAGATCAAACACTGCGCACCCGCGCGCAGCGTTTATGGGTAGCGATAGGCAACAAAGACTGGACCTTTAATCAGCGTGAACAGGTACTGGAGGAGCTCAAAAAACTGACGCGCTCAGACATGATCCGCTTTGTGGTCAATGAGCTCAAACCGCGTACCGCTAACCGGCTTATCATGCATACCCAGGGTAATGCTCACCATGACGCAGAACCCCTGAAGCAAGGTAAAGAAATAGGCTCGTTTGAAGAGTTCCAGCTGCGGCCTAAAGCGTACGATCTCGGTTAAATCAGCATACACTGCGTGGATTCGGCGTCTGTTCGGATTCGACAATCGTTTTCAGGGTGTGGGGGTGCAGTTTGATACACACTCCCTGCCACTTAAACGCCACGGTCGGATTATTGAGCCTTTCCCCTTCGCCTTTTGGGCTGGAGAGTTTAATTTTTACCCCTTGCTCCGCTAGTCCATCCCAACCCGCGGCCAGTGCCGGAAACTGTTGCTGGACATCCGCCAAAAACGCCTCGGCGCAGACCGCCTGTGACGGCACAACAAACTCCACATGTTCCCAGCTTTGCTCTGGATAGACTTTGCCTGGCGCCGGATACGGCAATTCCAGACACTCAATATGCCATGGGCCAGCGGCCAGCGGCTGGTCAAATTCCAGCACAATAATCGCCCGGCCGTTGATCTCGGCCGAGGAGATTTGCCGTCCGCTTTTAAGCCACTCTTGGTGAGCGGCTTGCGCTAACTGCGAATCATTAATTCGCAGTGCAATATGATCCAGAGTATGACCAGATAAATCCATATGCAAAAGAGCAGATAACTGCTGAATTTTCTGGATAAAATCGTCAAGTTTGTCTTTCATTTGAACAGGATGAAGGCCTGATTCCATTAGTGCTTGAAGCATTTTTACTTTCCCAAACCATCTTTTATCGGCGATGGTACCAAGATTACGCTGAAAAGTAGAAAATTTCGTAATTTTGTCCCTATAAGCCCGGTAATAAAATTGCTATGATGTGCGCCAATTTATGAACAAGATCAAGATATGCATTCACTTCTGCCGAGTGAGCTGATGCATACCGAAACAATTCCCAGAATTGAAGGACACGCAAGTGAATATCCAAGCACTGATTAATGACAAAGTATCTCAGGCTCTTGAAGCCGCTGGCGCACCTGCAGGCAGCCCTGCAGCAGTTCGCCAATCCGCAAAACCACAGTTTGGTGATTACCAGGCCAACGGCGTTATGGGCGTGGCGAAGAAATTGGGTACAAATCCGCGCGAATTCGCGCAGAAAGTCTTGGATGTTCTGGAACTGGATGGCATCGCCAGCAAAACTGAAATTGCCGGTCCTGGCTTTATCAACATCTTCCTGAGCGAAGAGTTCCTGGCAAAACAAGCTGATGCCGCTCTGGCAGATGAGCGTCTGGGTGTCGCGATCGAAGAGCAACAAACCATTGTTGCCGACTACTCAGCACCAAACGTGGCAAAAGAAATGCACGTCGGCCACCTGCGTTCAACCATCATCGGTGATGCGGTAGTTCGTACGCTGGAATTCCTCGGCCATAAAGTGATTCGTGCTAACCACATTGGTGACTGGGGTACTCAGTTCGGTATGCTGATTGCTAACCTGGAGCGCGTACAACAAGAGTCTGGTGAAGTGTCAATGGAACTGGCAGACCTGGAAAGCTTCTACCGTGAATCGAAAAAGCTGTACGACGAAGATGCAGAATTTGCTGAGCGTGCACGTAACTACGTAGTGAAACTGCAAGGTGGCGATCAGTTCTGTCTTGATATGTGGAAAAAACTGGTCGATGTCACCATGATCCAGAACCAGCGTAACTACGACCGCCTTAACGTGTCTTTGACGCGTGATGATGTCATGGGTGAAAGCATGTATAACGACATGCTGCCAACCATAGTGGCTGATCTGAAACAGAAAGGTCTGGCGCAGGAAGATGACGGTGCCCAAGTCGTTTACCTGGACGAATACAAAAACAAAGAAGGCGAGCCGATGGGTGTTATCATCCAGAAGCGTGACGGTGGTTACTTGTACACCACAACGGACATCGCGTGTGCGAAGTACCGTTACGAAACCCTGGGTGCCAACCGCGTCCTGTACTTCATCGACTCGCGTCAGCATCAGCACCTGATGCAAGCGTGGACCATCGTGCGCAAAGCAGGCTATGTACCGGAAGATGTGAGTCTGGAGCACCATGCGTTCGGTATGATGCTGGGTAAAGACGGCCGTCCGTTTAAAACCCGTGCCGGCGGTACTGTGCGTCTGGCTGATCTGCTGGATGAAGCAGAAGAGCGCGCTAAAGCACTGATTGAGTCTAAAAACGCCGAACTGAGCGCAGAAGAGAAAGCCGACATTGCCAGCACTGTAGCAATGGCAGCCGTAAAATACGCTGACCTTTCTAAGCACCGCACTACAGATTACGTGTTCGACTGGGATAACATGCTGGCATTTGAAGGTAACACAGCGCCTTACATGCAATACGCATACACCCGCGTGGCGTCTATCTTTGCTAAAGCTGGCGTTACTCAGGACAACATCGAAGGTGATATCCAAATCACTGATGAAAAAGAGAAAGCTCTGATTGCCAAACTGCTGCAATTTGAAGAAGCCGTGCAAATGGTATCGCGTGAAGGTCAGCCACACATTCTGTGTAGCTACCTGTTTGAACTGGCGGGTCAGTTTCTCCAGCTTCTACGAAGCGTGTCCAATCCTGATCGCAGAGGATGCAGCCGTGAAGCAAAGCCGCCTTAAACTGGCTGCACTGACCGCAAAAACCATCAAACAAGGTTTGTCACTGCTGGGTATCAATACGCTGGAACGCATGTAATCATGCAACCTGTGTAGGCTTTGCTGTCGCAAGCTTGTTGCACAGAAAAGCGCTGAGAAGGCTGGCCTGAGGTCAGCCTTTTTATTTGTCTGCTGTTTTTACAGATAAACAGTATTGAACGCCACCACCAACTCAGGTGTTTAGCTGCTGCGTCCGAACTCGGCTTGGGGTTATAATGCTGTCACTGTGGTTGCGGTGTGTTGCCTTTCAAACACACAGGCAGTGATCGCTTCATTACTGACCCGGCTTCCGGTTCTGCAACTGTCCTCTACCACCAACACGTTTGTACGGATAACTATCATGAGCTTTGAACTTCATCCTCAACTGGCCAAAGATACCGATGTTATCGGCCACTTTCCTCTTTGCGTTGCTCTGCTGCATAAAGATTCTGCCGTGCCCTGGGTTATTCTGGTGCCGAAAAAAGCCCATCTGAAAGAACTGCATCATCTGCCAATGCACGAACAGCAGCAGTTCCTGTTGGAATCTCAAGCTATTAATCAGGCGCTGGAAGCCCTGTTCCAGCCCGATAAGCTTAATCTGGGCGCACTGGGCAACATGGTACCTCAGCTGCACATTCACCACATTGCCCGCTTTAAAGATGACATTGCCTGGCCGGGGCCTGTATGGGGAAACACTCAGGGTGAGACACGCAGCGAAGCTGAGCAAGACACTATGCTGAACAAACTGCGCAGCGTATTGTCACTGAGTACCCTGTTTGTTGCTGTATAAAAAGACTATCGCGAGATAAACCGCTATTGGTCACGCTTATTCTCTTGCAGAGCTGATCCTTAGTCAGACAAACGCAAAAGCCGCTTGTTAAACAAGCGGCTTTTGTTTATCGCAGCACTCAATATCCCATTCTACATCGTCACGGTCACAGACAACCCTTGCGCCGGATTAAGCGCATAGCGCACCCGGGTCACATGGTGAACGGAATTAGTGTCAATCAAGCGCGAAATCACACCTTTGCGTATCCAGACGCTGAGCATAGCATCGACACCATCCTCACTCAGTGCAAAACGACGGGCTAACTCTTTACGCGACATGGTTCCGTGTTCGGAAATCTCCTGTTTCAACTGATTAAGTATCATGCGATGGTCACCTCGAAATGTTGTTGCCGGCGCCCCGTGCGTTTTAGTAACCAGAATACCAGCAGCGTAAAACCAAGCACTGCGACAATCCATAAACTGCTGCTGAGCGGACTCTCTGCAAGATGCGCAGCCTGATTGAACAGTGTCGCCCCAGCATAGGCCAGCCCCATGGTCCACACGGCAATAAAGCGCGCGAAGCGGCCACCAAACTCTCGCACATAGGCGCCCATCGCTGCCACACAAGGTGTATAGAGCAGAATAAAAATCAGATAGGAAAACGCCGCATAACTAGAGCTGAAATGGCTGTGCAGATTCCCAAACAATGAGGCATCCACCTGCTGATCAGCGGCTGCCGACGCACTATCGGTTAAGTCACCCACTTCGATCCCCAGCGGGTCACTGAAATTCAGCCCCGTCAGGTTATCGGCGATGGACCCGACCGCCTGTTGTAAACTGGCCAGCAAATCATAGTCGGTACTGTCTGATTGGGATGAGGTATAGAGATTATTAAGGGTACCAACCACCGCCTCTTTGGCAAAAATGCCGGTAATAATACCCACGGTCGCCTGCCAGTTGTCCGCTTCAATTCCTATCGGCGCAAACAGCGGAGTCACCATCTGGGCGGCTCTGGACAGGACCGAATTACCGCTGTCCTGATTGCCAAATGAACCATCCGGTCCGACCGAATTGAGGAAACTAAGGATGGCAACCACCAGAACGATGGTTTTACCCGCGCCGAGTACAAAACGTTTGAGCTTCTGCCAGGTTTTAATCGCCACGTTGCGTAGTGTCGGTAACTCGTAGTCCGGCATTTCCATTACAAAGCTGTCACTGGCCCCCGGGTAAAGGGTTTTCTTCAGCACCCAGCCGGTGAACACCGCAGCCACAATGCCCAGAAACGTACAAACCAAATACGATGTTTTGGCCGTGATCCGGAAAGAATGCAGCTGCAAACAACGCATATACCGGCAGGCGCGCCCCACAGGACATGAAAGGGGCCATTGATGCGGCCAGTTTACGTTCCCGCTCCTGATCCAGAGTCCGGGTTGCCATAATGGCCGGCACATTACAGCCAAATCCGAGCACCAGCGGCACAAACGCTTTACCCGGCAGACCGATTTTCTGCATCACCTTATCAAGCACAAAGGCAGCACGTGACATATAACCTGAGCTTTCCAGCAGGGCCAGAAACAAGTACAGACAGGCAATGACCGGGATAAAGGTCGCGACCGTCTGTACGCCACCGCCAATACCATCCGCCAGCAAGGTCACCAGCCACACCGGCAGATGGTCGTCCAGCAAATAATGGCCGCCATCCACCAATAATGCTCCGACTCCAATATCAAAGAAGTCGATAAAAGCACTCCCGATGTTAATGGAAAACATGAACATCAGGTACATCACTACAAAGAAGAACGGAACCCCGACCCATTTGTTCAGTATCACTCGGTCGGCTTTGTCGGTAAAACTGTGGCTGAGCTTACCTTCACTGCGGCGTACCTGCTGGCACAATTGGTGTAAATAGGTGTATTTGCAGTCGGCAACGTGCAGATCAATATCCATTTCACAGCGCTGCTGCTCAAGCACCAACTGTTCTCGCTGTGCCTGCTGCAGCATGTTAACCACCAGCAAATCGTTTTCCAGCGCACGAATCGCGAGGGCCCGGGCAGAGACCTGCTGCTCAGTGAAACCAGGTTGCAAAGCCGCAACCGCTGATTCAAAACGCTGACCATAATCGAGTTGCAACGGCTCAAGCGCCATCCTCTGCACCAAAAGTTGATGCAGCTTATCTTTGAAGCGGGCAACCTGCTGTTTGTTGTGGGCGGACAAAGTAAACACCGGACAGGCCAGCGCCTGTTGCAGCTTTTTGACATCAATAGTCTGGCGTTCGCGTTTCAGCGCATCCATTTTATTGAGTACCACCACCATAGGGCGACCCAACTCACGCAACTGCAAGGTCATATATAGGCTGCGTTCGAGACAAGTCACATCCACCACATTAATGATGACGTCTGCCGGGTGAGTCAGTACCGCTCTGGATGCTATCGACTCATCAAGGCTGTTGGCATCATTACCACTGTCCAGAGCATAAATACCCGGCAGGTCGGTTAGCAGCAACTCATCACCGGCATGCAGGTAGCGGCCGGTTTTCTTCTCAACCGTGACGCCGGCCCAGTTACCGACTTGCTGCCGGGCTCCGGTCAAACCGTTAAATAAAGTCGTTTTACCGCTGTTTGGATTGCCTACCGTCAGAATCTGATATTTCATTGCCCGCACTCCACCTCTATTGCCGCCGCAATGCTCTCACGCACCGCAATCGAAACGCCTCGCACCTCGATTTGCAATGGATCGCCCATCGGAGCACGACGAATCACAGTTACTCTGGTCGCAGGCAGCACCCCCATGACCATTAGTTTTTTTCTGACTTCCACAGACAGTCCATTCAATGCGACGACCTGACCTGATTGGCCTGGTTTTAAATCGGATAATTTCATTGCCACAGCCCGTAACTCCGCCTTAACCACAAAGCACCATTGTTAATGAGAAGGATTTTCATTACTGATGACCGCAATAATAACGCTATCCCAGTGGCTGAGGCTTGCGCAAAATCAAAGATTCCAGATTCAAGGTCGCCAGATGTTCAAGCGCCCGAACGGCCATTACTGTGTGGGAATAAACGGGAACAAAAAACCTAAAAACACCAAAATAACACGCGGATTTATATCAAAATATATGACTGGCGCTTTCCTCACAGCGGTTGGCGCAAATCTGCTACAGGTAGCGTTATTCCGACTGATAAAGTCAGTGACATCAACCGGTTCGACAGTCCCAAAGAAACAGAGAATATCGCCGGTTGTCATTCCTCAGTCACCAGACACCAAGCGCCGTTGGCGCCGTGACACACAAAGCCAGGCCTTGTGTGTCACGCTTTTTTCTCTCACTCGTTCAATTCCATATATACCGCGTACGAGTATCCTGCCAGGATAATCACCCCGACATGAAACATCTTAAAAGCAGATAATTATGGATAGTTACAGCTGATTACCGTTGGCAATATATTGACTAGGAGACAGACCGTAATACTGTTTGAAACGTTGACTAAAATAAGACGGGTCATTAAAGCCACATTCGAATGCGACATGGGATACTCTGATACCACTACGCAGCTGTAAGCAGGCTTGTTTCAGTCGGTAACGGGTCAGATACTCAATGAACGTTTGGTTGGTAAGCTGCTTAAAACGGCGCTGCAAACTGCGTTCAGACAAGAATAATAAACGGGCCGCCTGCGCGGTAGAAAAGTCTGGGTCAGCAAAATGCTCACTCACCAGCCCTTCAAGTTTTGCCAACCAGTCGTGTTGAGGCGAGGTCACCTCTTGTGCCGGATCGCCACTTCCAGAATCACTCTGGATCACATCCTGAACCGCCAATGGCCACGACAACTCAACCAGATTATAGTGCGCCGAGCTAAAAATACTCAGCTCACCGCCGGTATTTCGGGTCAGATCTGACAAAGATAATTCACTACCGTCACCACTCATAACCCGCACGCCATGCAGATAAGCACACGATAGACCGTAGTCGGCAAACCGGATAACACCCCGTCCTTCTTCAGCCTTGCACTCAATGAACAGACTCTGACCTACCGACAGCCTTTGCAAAGCGTGCGCAAAAACAGCATTCAAGATCACATCCGATCCCCACTGACGTAACTCAATCATCTCATCCGATAGGTGAATGTTGCGTTCAATACAAATCCCATAGTGCTGTAGTTCATCCTGCCAGCAAGCTCTGACACTGATAATAATATCGATCATCCGGTATCGGGCATAGGATACACCCAGCGTGTTTCCCTGCCTTGCAGGCGAGCGACTTAACAATGCAAGCTGGCTGTGAATGTTGGAAACGACATCAATACCGTGGGCACGGTTGTGAACGTCGGCCAACTGCGTCAGCGTTGGTCTCAGATTATCCAGCAGGTTTTCCTGCCATACCTGACGTACTTCGATTTGCTTGATGAGCTGCTGATTATGATTAAGCAGGTTTCTGTTGTCCTGACGCAGACGAGCGATTTGACTGACCATTGCCTGCAGATGCGCTTTGCAGCCACGGTGGACCCACCACCCTATCATCATGACGCCGCCCAGCAGAAACGTTATGATGGCTAGTTTCATTATCATCTCCTACGCCGAGAACAATCACTATGCCGGGTATTCGAGCGCCGGCAAGTTTAACTTTAATTAGAGTATTTCATCTAATTTTCTGCCCAACTTTATTTAAAGCGTACAAAATGCGCTAAATAACGACTTCACCATTCGCATCACATATTCAGAAACAAAAAAAGCCAGCGGATGCTGGCTTTCGAATCAGAGCACTAAATAATTACTGCACTAAACATTGATAGAAGCTATCACTAAGCAGATGCAGGAACGTGAAATAGCTGCCCTGCTCAATCTTCACTTCAGTCCCCAGAGGGTCAAGAAACACCAATTTTCGCTTTACTGCCTCTGACAACCGTATCAATCACCGCAGGCTGAAACTGTGGTTCTGCAAACACACACTTTGCCTGATTATCAGCCAGAGACTGGCGGATACGGATCAGGGTTTTTGCGCCAGGCTTACGATCAGGACTGACCGTAAAGTGGCCCATGTTATTCAGGCCATAACGGTGTTCGAAGTAACTATAACCCTCATGGAACACATAATAAGGTACGGATTGCACTGCGTAGAGCTGAGAGCGGATTTCGCTGTCAGTCTCATCAGCCTGCTTGATAAAGCGCGCCAGGTTTTTGCGGTACAGGTCCGTGTGTTGCGGGTCCGTCTCCTCCAGGCGCTGAGCGATAACTCCGGCCGCTTGTTTAGCCTGCTCGACATTCAGCCAGAAGTGCGGATCATGAGAACCGTGCTCATGATGATGTCCTTCATGTTCTTCATGTTCTTCATCGTCGTGGTCATCATGATGGGCAACGTGCTCATCGTGATGGTCATGATCAGCATGATCGCCGTCGTTATGGTCATCGTTGTTCGCATGGTCGCCATGTTCTTCATGGTCGTCATGCTCTTCCCCTTCTCCGTATGCTCGCAGGACCAGTTGAGGTGATTTTTCCAGTGTCAGCACGTTACTATGACTGGCCAGAGCGCGATCAAGGAAGGGTTCCAGGTCTTCTCCGAACCAGATAATCAGGTCGGCACTATGAATCCGCTTTACATCTGAGGGACGAAGCGCATAATCGTGCGGTGAAGCATTCGCTGGTAACAACACATCAGGTTCAGCCACACCGGCTGTCAGCTCATGGGTAATCATCTGAATCGGTTTAATACTGGTCAGTATATTGGCCGCCAAAGCAGAATTTGAAGCAGCCGCAAGCGCGGTTAGTAAGGCAATTCTGGGTAGCATGAGGATGTTGTCTCCGAGCGATAGCGTTATTAGTTCATGAATGTTACATTATAACATCACCACTTTGCAAATGAGTTCCTCTTCCATGTCACCGCTTATTGAATTACAAGACATTCGCGTTGCTTTTAACCAACGCCAGGTCCTGGATAATGTCAGCCTCGCCCTTACCCGCGGTAAGATCACTACGCTGATTGGTCCCAACGGTGCAGGCAAGTCGACCCTGGTGCGTGTGCTGCTCGGTCTGCATGCGCCGGATTCAGGCCAGATCAAGCGCGCCAAAAACCTGCGTATCGGTTACGTGCCGCAAAAACTGAAACTCAACGATACCCTGCCGTTAACCGTAAAGCGTTTTCTGCAACTGGCGGGGAAATACAGTAAACAAGAACTGATTGAGGCTTTGCGTCTGGTTGGCGCCGAGCATTTGCTGCTCAATGATATGCACAAGCTGTCCGGCGGTGAAAGCCAGCGCATTCTGATTGCACGAGCTCTGCTGCGTCGTCCGGATCTGCTGGTCCTGGATGAACCGGCGCAAGGGGTTGATGTGCAGGGACAGATAGATCTGTATGATCTGATTGACACCATTCGCCAGCGTTTTGGCTGTAGTGTGTTTATGGTTTCCCATGATTTGCATCTGGTAATGGCTAAAACCGATAACGTTATCTGTCTGCATCATCACATCTGTTGCTCAGGCACTCCGGCTGCAATTACCCAGCATCCGAATTACATTGCCTTATTCGGACAACCAAGCCGCGAAGCGCTGGCGTTTTACCATCACGATCACGAGCACCATCATCATGATTTAGCCGGGCAGCCAGTAAAAGGCGATGCCCAGGATTGTTCTCATCATTCACATGGTCACCATCAACATGATTGAATTTCTGTTACCTTCGATTATCGCCGGGATTGGTATTGCCCTGATCGCCGGCCCGCTTGGCTCTTTTATCGTCTGGCGCCGTATGGCTTATTTTGGCGACACGCTGGCTCACTCTTCCCTGCTGGGACTGGCGCTGGGCTTTCTGCTCGATATCAACCTTTACCTCGCGCTACTGGTGTGCTGTCTTGGCCTAGCGGTGATTCTTGTGGCGATGCAAAAGCAAAAGCTGATTGCCACCGATACCCTGCTCGGCATCCTCGCGCATAGTGCGTTATCGCTCGGTCTGATTGCCGTCAGCTTCCTCGACAATGTCCGCATCGATTTGATGAGCTATCTGTTTGGTGACCTGCTCTCCGTCAGCCCGTCCGATCTGATCTTTATCTGGAGTGGTGTGATTGCCGTGGGTATTGCGGTATTTCTGTTCTGGCGCCCGCTGCTGTCGAGCAGTATCAACGAAGAAACTGGCATCGGTGGAAGGGACCAATACCGACTTGATGCAACTGATTCTGATGCTGCTGATTGGTCTGGTGATTGCGGTCGGTATGAAGTTTGTCGGCGCACTGATCATGACGTCATTGATGATTATTCCGGCGGCCACCGCGCGCCGCATTGCCAAAACACCGGAACAGATGGCGGCCATGGCATCGGCTATTGGTATGATTTGCGTGTTATCCGGTTTGTCACTGTCATGGCATTTCGATACGCCGGCTGGCCCTTCTGTCGTGGTCAGCGCGACCACCATGTTCATTCTGAGCCATTTTTTCAAGCGTACCTGATAGGTTGGATGAATTCCGAAACTCGCTGAGTTATTCGTCATTCGTCAGGTAATGCGGACAGGCTTAAACAACAAGTCTCCGCATTCAACACGGTCTGCCCTTCCTACTGGCAGCGGATAAAAACTGGCAGCGATAAAAAAACCCGGGAAATCCCGGGTTTTCTCTATTCGCACAGCGAATTACCAGCCAGTCACTTCACGCAGTGCTGAACCGATATCTGCCAGGCTTTTCACTGTTTTCACGCCTGCTGATTCCAGTGCCGCAAACTTCTCGTCTGCCGTACCTTTACCACCAGAGATGATTGCACCGGCGTGGCCCATGCGCTTGCCCGGAGGAGCAGTCACACCCGCAATGTAAGAAACAACCGGTTTGGTTACGTTCTCTTTGATGAACGCCGCCGCTTCTTCTTCCGCAGTACCACCGATTTCACCGATCATAACGATCGCTTCAGTTTCCGGATCTTCCTGGAATAGTTTCAGGATATCGATGAAGTTAGAACCCGGAATCGGGTCGCCACCGATACCAACACAGCTTGATTGACCAAAGCCTTCATCAGTGGTCTGTTTTACTGCTTCATAAGTCAGTGTACCTGAACGAGAGACGATGCCGACTTTACCTTTACGGTGAATGTGGCCAGGCATGATACCAATCTTACACTCATCCGGAGTGATAACACCCGGACAGTTAGGACCGATCATACGTACGCCGGTTTCTTCCAGTTTCACTTTCACGTCAATCATATCCGTTGTCGGGATACCTTCAGTGATAGTGACGATAAGCTGGATGCCCGCATCAATCGCTTCCAGAATCGCATCTTTACAGAAAGGTGCTGGTACGTAGATAACGGTTGCAGTTGCACCTGTTGCTTCTACTGCTTCACGAACGGTGTTGAACACTGGCAGACCCAGATGTGTTTGACCGCCTTTACCCGGAGAAACACCGCCGACCATTTGCGTGCCGTAAGCGATCGCCTGTTCTGAGTGGAAGGTACCCTGTCCGCCGGTAAAACCCTGACAGATTACTTTGGTGTCTTTGTTAATTAATACAGACATTATTTGCCCTCCGCTGCAGCAACAACTTTCTGCGCTGCGTCAGTAAGCGACTCAGCTGCAATGATATCCAGACCTGACTTAGCCAGTACTTCGCGGCCCAGGTCCGCGTTAGTGCCTTCAAGGCGAACGACAACAGGTACAGTTACGCCGACCTCTTTAACAGCACCGATGATGCCTTCTGCGATCATGTCACAACGTACGATACCGCCGAAGATGTTAACCAGTACGGCTTTTACATTGTCATCAGACAGGATAATCTTGAACGCTTCTGCAACGCGTTCTTTAGTTGCGCCGCCGCCGACATCCAGGAAGTTCGCTGGTTTGCCGCCGTGCAGGTTGACGATGTCCATGGTACCCATTGCCAGACCGGCACCGTTTACCATACAACCTACGTTACCATCCAGAGCAACATAGTTCAGTTCCCATTGCGCTGCGTGCGCTTCACGGGCATCTTCTTGTGAAGGATCGTGCATTTCACGCAGTTTTGGCTGACGGTACAGTGCGTTGGAGTCGATGTTGATCTTACCATCCAGACACAGCAGGTTACCTTCACCGGTCAGAACCAGAGGGTTGATCTCCAGCAGAGCCAGGTCGTACTGAGCGAACATCTGGCCCAAGCCCATGAAAATTTTAACGAACTGTTTGATCTGATCGCCTTGCAGGCCCAGTTTGAATGCCAGTTCGCGGCCTTGGTATGCCTGAGGGCCAACCAATGGGTCAATCGCTGCTTTGTGAATCAGTTCCGGAGTCTCTTCCGCAACTTTCTCGATTTCCACACCACCTTCAGTTGATGCCATGAAAACGATACGACGGGTCGAACGGTCAACAACAGCACCGAGGTACAGTTCGTTGGCAATGTTTGACGCTTCTTCTACCAGGATCTTAGTCACTGGCTGACCATTCGCATCTGTCTGGTAAGTGACCAGGTTTTTACCCAGCCATTTCTGTGCAAATTCTTTGACACCTTCTTTGGTGTCGTGCAGTTCTACACCGCCCGCTTTACCGCGGCCACCAGCGTGAACCTGACATTTAACAACTTTTTTTGCCGTCGAAATACGGCCAGCCGCTTCAAAAGCTTCCTGTGGCGTATCACATGCATAGCCTTCTGGCACAGGCAAACCGAATTCTGCAAACAGCTGTTTGGCTTGGTATTCATGCAAATTCATTGTTCTATTCCGTTTGTTCTTCCCTTAAGGGACTTATAATTTCCATGACGCGTTCACAGTGACTGTCGCGCGTCTGTAGGGTCTTCTCAAATAAACTGCGCAAGACAGTTCATATGAAGGCCGGACGTTGAGCAGTCTAGCCTTAGCCGCAATCAAACGTCTAGCTATCTGCGATAACTAGACGTTTCAGCGATATTAAACGTCTAACAGGAGACGTGTTGGGTCTTCCAGCAACTCTTTGATGGTTACCAGGAAACCAACCGACTCACGACCGTCGATTAAACGGTGGTCGTAAGACAGCGCCAGATACATCATTGGCAGGATTTCAATCTTGCCGTCAACAACCATGGCACGGTCCTGGATTTTGTGCATACCCAGAATAGCCGCTTGTGGCGGGTTGATGATTGGCGTTGACATCAGGGAACCAAACACACCACCGTTGGTGATAGTGAAGTTACCGCCAGTCAGTTCGTCAACCGTCAGTTTGCCGTCACGACCTTTCACTGCCAACTCTTTGATGCCTTTTTCGATCTGAGCCATACCCAGTGTATCTGAGTCTTTCAGTACCGGAGTCACCAAGCCACGTGGCGTAGAAACCGCGATGCTGATATCGAAGAAATTGTGGTAAACAATCTCGTCGCCGTCGATTGACGCATTTACTTCAGGGAAACGTTTCAGCGCTTCGGTCACCGCTTTGACGTAGAAAGACATGAAGCCCAGACGGATGCCGTGTTTCTTCTCAAACACATCCTGGTACTGCTTACGCAGATCCATGATAGGTTTCATGTTGACTTCGTTAAACGTTGTCAGCATAGCAGTGCTGTTCTTCGCTTCCAGCAGACGCTCAGCCACACGCTTACGCAGACGGGTCATAGGAACGCGTTTCTCACTGCGTGCTGCAACCGGAGCCTGTACAGGTGCTTCTTGTGCTGCCTGAGGCGCTTTCTTATCAGCCGCCAGGAAGGCTTCGATGTCTTCGCGAGTGATGCGACCACCAACACCGGTGCCTTTCACCTGAGACGCTTCCAGGTTGTGTTCAGCCAGCAGACGGCGAACCGCCGGGCTCAGTGCATCATTGCTCTCTTCAGTCAGTGTCGCTTTATGGCGTTTGTCTGGTGAAGATTCGCTTGCACTGGTGGTGTCTTTAGTCGGCTCACCGGCAACCGCGCCTTTTTTGATGCGAGCCAGCAGCTGCTTAGACAGTACGGTCGAGCCTTCATCTTCCAGAATCGCTTCCAGCACGCCATCTTCAGGAGCCGGAACTTCCAGTACTACTTTGTCGGTTTCAATTTCTACAATCACTTCATCGCGTGCAACGACATCACCTGGTTGTTTGT
Source organism: Vibrio sp. CDRSL-10 TSBA (assembly GCA_039696685.1). Taxonomy (NCBI): domain Bacteria; kingdom Pseudomonadati; phylum Pseudomonadota; class Gammaproteobacteria; order Vibrionales; family Vibrionaceae; genus Vibrio; species Vibrio sp. CDRSL-10 TSBA. Next base: position 2,510,126 of record CP155566.1, read on the forward strand.
GCCATGTCGCAACGGTCGCGTCTGCTACTGATTCAGGTAAATCTGGAACCAGAATTTCAACTGTCATATCTGTGTCTTCCTTTTAGTTCTAGTTCTTAAGCTAGGGTCAGAGCGTCTTCAACCAACGCTTTCTGTTGTTTCAAGTGTACCGACATGTAACCTACTGCTGGTGAGGCAGAAGCAGGACGGCCTGCATATTTCAGATCCGCACCAGCTGGGATGGCTGCGCGGAAGTTGTGCTGGCTAGAGTACCAGGCGCCTTGGTTTTGCGGCTCTTCCTGACACCAAACATAGTCCACCACATTGGTGTACTGGGCGATAGCAGCCTGTACTTCTTCAATCGGGAATGGGTACAGCTGTTCGATACGTACAATCGCAACGTCTTCCTGCTCGTTGCTGCGGCGCTGTTCCAACAGGTCGTAGTAAACCTTACCTGAACAGAACACCACGCGTTTCACCTTGGCAGGATCCAGGGTGTCGATTTCCGGAATCGCGGCCTGGAATGCTCCTTCAGCCAGATCTTCCATGCTGGAAATACACAGCGGATGACGCAGCAGCGATTTCGGTGACATCACGATCAGCGGACGACGCATCTTACGCACCACCTGACGACGCAGCATGTGGTAAACCTGAGCCGGAGTCGACGGTACAACAACCTGCATGTTCTGCTCAGCACACAACTGCAAGTAACGCTCCAGACGAGCTGACGAGTGCTCTGGGCCCTGACCTTCATAACCGTGTGGCAGCAGCATAGTCAGGCCGCACAAACGTCCCCACTTCTGCTCGCCGGAAGAGATGAACTGGTCAACAACCACCTGAGCTCCGTTGGCAAAGTCACCAAACTGCGCTTCCCAGATAGTCAGGCCGCCTGGTTCTGCTGTGGCATAACCATATTCGAACGCCAGTACGGCTTCTTCTGACAGAAACCGAGTCGATCACTTCGAACGGACCCTGGTTGTCGTGAATGTTGCTCAGCGGGATGTAAGTGCTGGCATCACCCTGGTTGTGCAGAACTGAATGACGGTGGAAGAAGGTACCACGACCTGAATCCTGACCGGAGATACGGATACGTTTGCCGTGATCCACCAGAGTAGCGTACGCCAGTGTTTCCGCCATACCCCAGTCGAGCATTTTCTCACCGGAAAGCATCGCGCGACGGTCGTTGTAGATTTTATCGACCCGGCTTTGCAGCTTGTGGCTTTCAGGATACTGACAAACGCGCTGACCCAGTTCTTGCAGACGATCAAGCGGGTATTGGTTGTCCCACTCTTCATTCCACTCATGGCCCAGGTATGGTGACCAGTCAACCGAATGCATCGTCATCGGACGCCACTCTTTCACCACAACTTCGCCACGGTCCAGAGCATCACGATATTCATTCACCAACTGAGTCGCGGTTTCGATATCGCTTTCTTTACGGTCGATCAGCACATCCGCGTACAGCTTACGTGGTGTCGGATGCTTTTTGATTTTCTGATACATCAGAGGCTGAGTCGCATTTGGCTCATCCGCTTCGTTGTGACCATGACGGCGGTAACATACCAGGTCAATCACTACGTCGCGTTTGAACTCATTACGATAATCCAGCGCCAGACGGGTGACGAAAGCAACCGCTTCCGGATCATCCGAGTTAACGTGGAAAATCGGCGCCTGAACCATCTTCGCAATGTCCGTACAGTACATGGTCGAGCGAGTATCACGAGGGTTGGAGGTAGTAAAGCCGACCTGGTTATTCACCACGATGCGAACCGTACCGCCCACGCAGTAACCGCGCGCCAGAGACATGTTGAAGGTTTCAGCCACGACACCCTGACCGGCAACAGCAGAGTCACCGTGGATGGTAATTGGCAGAACTTTGCTGCCGTCATCGTCGCCGAGACGATCTTGGCGAGCTCGTACCGAGCCCATAACCACAGGGTTGACGATTTCCAGGTGTGACGGGTTGAATGCCAGTGCTAAATGCACATCACCACCAGGCGTTGCAAAGTCAGCCGAGAAACCCTGGTGATATTTCACATCACCTGTACCCCAGGTTTCGTCATGCTTACCCGCAAACTCATCAAACAGGTCCTGCGGTTTCTTACCCAGAAACGTTGACCAGCATATTCAGACGGCCACGGTGCGCCATACCGATGACCACTTCACGCATACCGGTTTTACCCGCATGACGAATCAGTTCTTTGGTCATTGGAATCATCGCGTCGCCACCTTCCAGAGAGAAACGCTTCGCACCTGGGAATTTTGCACCCAGATAGCGTTCCAGACCTTCAGCTGCGGTCAATTCTTCAAGGAAAGTTTGCTTTTCATCCAGAGTGAACGACGGCTGTCCGACTACAGGCTCAAGACGTTGCTGAATCCAACGTTTTTGCTCTGTGTCCGTCATGTGCATGTATTCTGCACCAACCGAGCCACAATAGATGTTGTTGAGAGATTGATAGATGTCTTTCAGACGCATGGTTTCTTTGCCGACTGCAAATGAACCTACGTTGAAAGTTTCTTCCATATCTTCGGCAGTCAAGCTGTGGAAAGAAGGGTCTAATTCCGCCACAGGTGGGCGTTTCCACAATCCGAGAGGGTCCAATTGTGCTGCTTCGTGTCCGCGGAAGCGGTACGCATTAATCAGCTGCAGGACTTTTACTTGTTTTGCATCGACTTCAGGATCACTGACTTGGACACTGTAATGCTTTGTTTCTTGAGCGAGTCGTCTGAAGTAGTCACGGACACGTGAATGCGGTTGTTCTACCACACTGTCGGGTTGCGCAGGCAGCCCTTCAAAAACACGTTTCCACTCCTCACTTACCAGATCGGGATCACTTAGATACAGTTCGTAGAGGTCCTCTACGTAAGTTGCATTGGCGCCAGCCAAGTGTGAAGACTCGAGCCATGCCTTCATCACGCCGTTGTGCATTATTTTCCCTTAACCAGTAGTTTTCACGTTTGCTCCGGTCTACGCCGAGCTAATAAACGCAGGCCCGAAGGCCTGCAATTTTTATCTAAACCGAACGGTTTACCAGCATCGACTTGATGTGGCCGATTGCTTTCGTCGGATTCAATCCTTTAGGACAAACACTTACACAGTTCATGATGCCGTGACAACGGAAAACGCTGAATGCATCATCAAGATCGGATAAACGTTCGTCTGTCGCGGTGTCGCGGCTGTCGATCAACCAACGGTAAGCGGCAAGTAAGCCCGCAGGACCGATAAATTTGTCCGGATTCCACCAGAATGATGGGCAGGAAGTTGTACAACATGCACACATGATACATTCATACAAGCCATCAAGATGTGCGCGATCTTCAGGAGATTGAAGATTCTCACGCGATGGTGGTAATGCGTCGTCTGCAATCAGGAATGGTTTCACTTTGGCATAGTTATCGTAGAACTGAGTCATATCAACGATCAGGTCACGAATTACCGGCAAGCCTGGCAGCGGACGAATCACGATTTTGTCGCCTTTCAACGCCGACAACGGAGTGATACACGCCAGACCATTTTTACCATTCATGTTAAGACCGTCCGAACCACACACACCCTCACGGCATGAGCGACGGAACGCAATCGACGGATCTTGCTCTTTCAGCAGAATTAACGCATCCAGAACCATCATATCCGAGCCTTCTTCCACTTCAAGCACATAGTCTTTCATGTAAGGCTTTTTGTCGACATCCGGGTTGTAGCGGTACAGAGAGAAGTTCATTTTCATCAGTCAGTCCTCCTCTTAGTAAGTACGTACTTTTGGCGGGAAACGCTTCGCGGTGAACCGGCGTCATGTTGACATCACGCTTGTTCATCTGCTCGGTTTCCGGATTGTAAATCGAGTGGCACAGCCAGTTTGCATCGTCACGATCAGGGAAGTCGAAACGAGCGTGGGCACCGCGGCTTTCGGTACGGTAGTTCGCTGCAACCGCAGTCGAGAACGCGGTTTCCATCAGGTTATCCAGCTCCAGACACTCAACGCGCTGGGTGTTGAATTCCTGTGACTTGTCCGCCAGATGCGCATCTTTCAGACGTTCACGAATCACTTTCAGCTCTTCCAGGCCGTTGGCCATTGCATCGCCTTCACGGAATACCGAGAAGCTGTTTTGCATGCAACGTTGCAGGTCTTTGCGGATTTGCACCGGATCTTCGCCGCCTTTGCTGTTTTCCCAACGCATGGTACGCGCCAGTGAAGCTTCAATGTCTGACTCAGTTGCCGGACGAGCTTCAGCCTGAGCAGCCAGAGTTTCACCCAGGTGCAGGCCGGTTGCACGACCAAATACCACCAGGTCAAGCAGCGAGTTGCCACCCAGACGGTTAGCACCGTGAACCGATACAGAAGCGATTTCACCACAGGCAAACAGACCCTGAACTTCAACGTCCTGGCCAGCTGCCGTTTGTTTGATAGCCTGACCGGAAACCTGTGTTGGAACACCACCCATCATGTAGTGACAGGTCGGGATAACCGGGATCGGTTCTTTAACCGGATCAACGTGAGCAAAGGTACGCGACAATTCACAGATACCAGGCAGACGAGACTCAAGCACATCTTTACCCAGGTGATCCAGTTTCAGCTTGATGTGCGGGCCCCACGGACCATCGCAACCGCGACCTTCACGGATCTCAATCATCATTGAACGCGCCACCACGTCACGACCAGCCAGGTCTTTGGCGTTTGGTGCGTAACGCTCCATGAAACGTTCGCCGTCTTTATTAAGCAGGTAACCACCTTCACCACGACAGCCTTCGGTCACCAGCACGCCGGCGCCGGCAATGCCGGTTGGGTGGAATTGCCACATTTCCATATCCTGCATAGGTACGCCAGCACGCAGAGCCATACCAACACCATCACCAGTGTTAATGTGTGCGTTAGTGGTCGATGCGTAGATACGGCCTGCACCACCCGTTGCCAGAACGGTTGCCTTCGCTTTGAAGTAACAAATCTCGCCGGTTTCCATGCACAGTGCGGTACAACCCATCACAGCACCATCCTGGTTTTTGACCAGATCCAGTGCGTACCATTCTGAGAAAATGGTGGTTTTATGTTTAATGTTTTGTTGATAAAGAGTATGTAGCAGGGCGTGACCAGTACGGTCAGCCGCGGCTGCAGTACGTGCTGCCTGCTCGCCACCAAACTCTTTAGACTGGCCACCAAACGGACGCTGGTAGATAGAGCCGTTTTCGAAACGAGAGAATGGCAGACCCATTTTCTCCAGCTCAATTACCGATTCCGGGCCATTTTTACACATGTATTCGATAGCGTTTCTGGTCACCGATGTAGTCAGAACCTTTTACGGTGTCATACATGTGCCATTGCCAGTTATCTTTGTGCGAGTTGCCCAGTGCCACTGTGATACCGCCTTGCGCCGATACAGTGTGAGAACGAGTTGGAAACACTTTTGACAACAGAGCACAAGTCAAACCTTGCTCTGAAATTTGCAGTGCTGCACGCATGCCAGCACCACCTGCGCCGATTACTACGGCATCAAACTCACGAACTGGAATAGTCACTTACGCACCCCACAATACAAATAGGCCAGAGAAAAAGTATCCGAACAACACGGCAATAACCACAAGCTGCAAACCGCCACGCAGTTTAGCGCACTTGACGTAGTCGGTCAGAACCTGCCACAAGCCTATCCAGCCGTGGATAAGGATGCATACCAAGGCCAGCATAGTGAACACTTTGGTAAACGTGCCGCCGAAGAACTCGGTCCAGGAAACGTAAGAGATATCAGTAAATGCACAAAAGGCAACGATATAGATGGTGTACAGTGTCATGATGATTGCGCTGGCGCGAATCAACAGAAAATCATGAACCCCGTTACGACCAAATGAGGAAACGTGTTTTACCATACCAAAACCCCCGCCAACAGAGATAGAACCACAGTAGCGCCGAACGCCACTTTCGCGCTCTGCGCACCGGACTCAAGCTCTTCAAAATAGCCAAGGTCCATGAGTAAATGACGAACACCACCAGCGATGTGGTATGCCAATGCGGTCAGAATGCCCCACAGAACAAATTTCACGAAGAAACCGCCAACGATATCGCTCGCTTCGATGAACCCTTCTGGAGAGGATAATGAAATGGATAATAACCAAAGCAGAATTCCGATTGCTACAAACGTAATAACCCCCGCCACGCGGTGAAGGATAGAAGCGATTGCTGTGATCGGAAAGCTGATGGTCTGCAGATCTAAATTAACAGGTCTAGACTTTCTTTCTTTCACGGGCTTGCTCACTCAGCTCCATTGAGCATTTATAGTTATGGATGAAATTTGGTGGCAAACCCACAAAAGTTAACATTTATTTAACCTTTACCCGCTTCAACACCGGAACAAAGTTGTAAAATATTTGTTAACACAAGAGAGAAGCTATCACCTCACCGTTATAGCTAACCCTTATTTTATAAGGTTTCCACCAAAATTTGCCACGCCAATATACGGCTAGCAACATTCTACAACAATTGATGTAACAATTTTTGCTACACAGAACAGATTTTTAACTTTATATGTATAAAAAATCAAAGTAAGTGCACACATCGGGTGAGATTAATTGACTTTAACCAAGATCAGACGTACAAGAATGGCACACAAACATCCTGGACGGATTAAATAATAAACAAAGGAGATTGTTATGGCAGATAAGAAAGCGACCCTTCATATCGAAGGCAAAGCGCCAATCGAACTGCCGATTATGGATGGCTCACTGGGCCCTCAGGTAATCGACGTTCGTAAATTAGGTTCAAATGGTTACTTCACTTTTGACCCTGGTTTTCTTGCCACTGCATCTTGTGAATCTCAAATCACTTATATCGATGGCGCCAAAGGTGTTCTGCTACACCGCGGTTTCCCTATCGACCAGTTAGCCAATAACGCTGATTACCTGGAAGTGTGTTATATTCTGCTTTACGGTGAAGCCCCTAATCGCGATCAGTACGAAGAATTCAAACGTACCGTTACTCGTCACACTATGGTCCATGAGCAAATCGCAAGCTTTTTCCACGGCTTCCGTCGTGATGCTCACCCAATGGCAGTAATGTGTGGCGTGGTGGGTGCCCTGGCGGCCTTCTACCATGATTCACTGGACATCAACAACGACTCGCACCGTGAAATCGCTGCGTACCGTCTGCTGTCTAAAATGCCGACACTGGCAGCAATGTGTTATAAATACTCAACAGGTCAACCGTTTATCTACCCACGTAATGACCTGGGTTACGCTGAAAACTTCCTGCACATGATGTTCGCAACACCATGTGAAGAGTATGAAGTGAACCCGGTTGTCGCTCGTGCGATGGACAAGATCTTTACTCTGCACGCAGACCATGAACAAAACGCCTCGACTTCAACAGTTCGTCTGGCTGGTTCTTCTGGTGCTAACCCATTCGCATGTATTGCCGCAGGTATCGCATCGCTATGGGGGCCGGCTCACGGTGGCGCGAACGAAGCGTGCCTGCGTATGCTGGAAGAGATCGGTTCAGTTGATCAGATCCCTGAGTATGTTGAACGTGCGAAAGACAAAAATGACCCATTCCGTCTGATGGGCTTCGGTCACCGTGTGTACAAAAACTACGATCCACGTGCAACTGTAATGCGCGAAGCGTGTCACGAAGTGCTGAAAGAGCTCAGCATCAAGGATCCACTGCTGGATGTAGCGATGGAACTTGAGCGTATCGCGCTGTCTGATGAATACTTCATCGAGAAGAAACTCTACCCGAACGTAGACTTCTATTCAGGTATCATTCTGAAAGCGATCGGTATTCCGGTATCTATGTTCACCGTAATCTTTGCGATGTCGCGTACTATCGGCTGGATTGCTCACTGGAATGAAATGCACAGCGACCCGGGCAGCCGTATCGGTCGTCCACGTCAGCTGTACACTGGTCAGGGTCTGCGTGACTTCGTGCCACTGCACGAACGCGAATAATAGCCAGATGTTTGTTGTGTAATAATAAAGAGCGAGGCCTGGCCTCGCTCTTTTCATTGCTATCAAGCTTTACGTTCACACCATCCGTTAGACCGGATTATCGATATCGACAAATTCAACCTCAAATCCGTGCTCGTCCGCCAGCCATTCTCCCAGCGCCTTCACCCCATAGCGTTCTGTTGCGTGATGACCCGCAGAGAAATAGTGAATGTTGAGCTCACGAGCGCTGTATGTAGTGCGTTCTGATATTTCACCGGAGATAAACGCATCCATGCCCTGCGCTGCCGCCAGTTCAATATAATCCTGACCACCACCGGTACACCAGGCGACTTTTCTAATCGGTTTGTCTGCCATCTCCGGGGCAATGTGCAGCGGCGCCCGGTTGAGTACCTGGCTGATGCGTTGTGCCAATTGCTCTCCGCTCAGCTCCTCCGCCAATGAGCCATACATCGCCACCGATTGCGGATGTCCTTCCAATCCGCCTTCAACCGTAATACCAAGTCGCTTCGCCAGTTGCGCGTTATTACCCAGCTCAGGATGGATATCAAGCGGTAAATGGTAGGCCAGCAGGTTGATATCATGCTTAATTAACTGACGGATGCGCGTACCTTTCATACCGCGAATCGCCTCATTTTCACCTTTCCAGAAGTAGCCATGATGGACCAGCAAAGCATCAGCCTTAAGCTCTATCGCTTTATCTATCAGCGCCTTAGAGGCCGTCACACCGGTAACAATTTTTTTTACTTCCGATTTACCCTCAACCTGCAAACCGTTCGGGCAATAATCTTTAATCAGCTGTGGCGACAGTGTGTCGTTGAGCAACGTTTCAAGTTGTAAATTATTCATCATTGGTCCCATTGCCTGATATTTATGGCGTGGTTATAACATTTTCATTTTAAAACTGACAATTTCCCGCTTACGCTACCAATTTCGCGCTAAAATGTCGAAAAGAACGCTGACGGAACGAGACAACTATGGATCTGGAACAACTCACTCACTGGGTAGCCACTACCCCATCACTGTTTGAATCTTCCCCGCCGATTGCCGGTACACCACCATTTCGTAAGCCCATACCGCAGAAATGGGCTGAATATCAGGGCAACCGTCGTCTGGGCTTTCTTTATCAGCATTTGTGTTTACAACTTTTCTCTGCCACACCGCGTTACCACTCTGTATCTGAAGAAATTCAGCTCAATCAACAAGGCCGTACGCTGGGCTCCATCGATTTTATCGTTAAAAACAGCAAAACCGATCAGTATGAGCACTGGGAAGTCGCGGTAAAATTTTATCTGCTCCAGAATGGGCTGTGGTACGGCCCGAAACGCCCAGGACCGGCTGGATCTCAAACTGACTCATATGCTCAACCATCAGTTGCCGATGTCAACCAACGATGCGTTCATCACAACCTATCCTTTATGGGCCAATGCACAACCCAATTTGCTGATGCAGGGGCGTCTGTACGTCAATCCGTTCGAGCCGGAAACCGTGCCCGAAGACTGTCTGGGTTTTCGCCTCAATCAGTCACAGGTCAGCGGATACTGGTGTTACGATCATCAGTTCGCTCAGATAGAAGAACCACTTTACCTGCTGGACAAGTCACAATGGCTGACCGGGCGCGGCCCGGATGGCGAGCATTTCCGTGGCGACGCCGACGGTTTTGTTCACTGCCAGAGTGAATCCGGTCAATTCTGGTTTGTGGTTCCGCGCGACTGGCCGAACAATATCGGCAAGTAATCTGAACGCCTCTGACAAACACGCTGTACGCAGGCAGATAAATCGCAAACTGCAGACATAAAAAAGAGGCGCTAATTGCGCCTCTTTGCATTGTGGTCTTCAACCGTCTTACTCAGCCAATCATAGTCCGGCGTCTTTAAACACCTGGTTAACGATATCCTGAGCTTCTTGCTCAATTTGCTGCAGATGTGCTTCGCCTTTGAAACTCTCGCAGTAAATCTTGTAGATATCTTCAGTGCCGGAAGGACGCGCCGCAAACCAGCCAAAGTCACTGGTCACTTTCAGGCCGCCGATCGCTGCACCATTACCCGGCGCATGGGTCAGGCGCGCAGTAATCGCATCACCAGCCAGAGTCTGGGCTGAAACCATCTCAGGTGACAGCTTTTTCAGTACCTCTTTTTGCGGGCCGTTCGCAACAGCCTGAATACGGTTATAGTGTGAATCACCATGTTTAGCCGCCAGCTCGTCATAGTACTGCTGCGGCGTTTTACCGGTTACAGCCGTAATTTCTGCGGCCAGTAAACACAGAATGATGCCGTCTTTATCGGTTGACCAAGGCGTACCATCTTTACGCAGGAACGAAGCGCCAGCGCTCTCTTCGCCACCAAAACCAAAACTGCCGTTATACAGCCCGTCCACAAACCATTTAAAGCCGACCGGCACTTCGCACAATTCACGGCCCAGATCCGCGACCACTTTATCAATCATGGCGCTGGAAACCAGAGTTTTGCCTACAGCAACGTCCTGCCCCCAACCTTCACGATGGCGGTACAGGTAATCAATACACACGGCAAGGAAGTGGTTCGGGTTCATCAGCCCTTTCGGCGTCACGATGCCATGACGGTCGTAATCCGGGTCATTACCAAACGCCAGATCATACTCATCTTTCAATGCCAGCAGACCGGCCATCGCATACGGCGACGAACAGTCCATACGAATGACACCGTCTTTATCCAGTGACATGAACTGGAAGCTCGGATCAATCGCTTCGCTGACCAGAGTCAGGTTCAGGTTGTAGGCCTTGCCGATCTGGCGCCAGTAATCAATACCACTGCCGCCGAGCGGGTCCACTCCCAGTTTCAGGTTAGCTTTTTGAATCGCTGCCATATCAACCACATTCACCAGGTCGTCAATATAAGGCTTAACCAAATCGACCTGCTTGAACAGCTCAGACTGTTTCGCCTCGCCAATCGACAGGCGTTTTACCCCCTTCATCCCCTCGGCAATCAGCTGGTTAGCACGGTTTTCAATCGCCTGGGTCAGCTCACCTTCCGCCGGACCACCATGGGTCGGGTTATATTTGATGCCACCGTCTTGGGGCGGGTTATGTGACGGGGTAATGACGATACCATCCGCTTTTTCGGCGTGGTCACGATTGTAGGTCAAAATGGCATGGGAAATACCCGGCGTCGGCGTATATCCGTTGTCCTGCTGGACAATGACTTCAACGCCGTTGGCGATCAGTACTTCAATCACGCTGCTGAAGGCAGGCTCGGACAAAGCATGGGTATCTTTGCCCACGAACAGCGGACCTGAGGTCTTCTGCTCTGCACGGACTTCAACGATCGCCTGGGCAATCGCCAGAATATGGTTTTCGTTAAATGTAGATTTGTCCGCAGTACCGCGATGCCCTGAAGTGCCAAATTCCACTTTGTGTTGCGGATTGCTCGGATCAGGTTGCAACAGATAGTAGTTAGCAACAAGCGCGGGAATGTTATGCAGGTCTTGCTGTTGGGCTTTTTGTCCTGCACGTGGGTGCATTGGCATAGGAGACATCCTTTCAGAAATAACGACAAATAAAAAACCCCATAATACGCAGTTTAGATTGCATATTATGAGGTTTTAGTCAGACTTTTAGGGCTTGATCAATATAATCAAATAGATTGAGTGACCTTTTCGATAATCTCAGCCGGGAAGTTCATACGCAGCATGACTTGCTCAATCATTTGCTGTTTACGGCTGGTATTATTATTGGTGATCACCCAGAAACGGGGTATTCGGAATCGCCTTAGGCTTCGTCGTTTGACCGTTGGCCAGCAGGGTCTGCTCATTGTCCGCAAAGTAAACACGTTTACGGCCTTTCACTAACGTGGCGTCAGAAAAGCTGGCAGGATCGATGCGATGAAGAGTGGAAAGCACCAGCATAAAACGATCAACCGCTTTTTTCAGACCAGCAAATTCGTCTGAAATCAGCAGAGCGCGCATCTCTTTCACGCCATCCAGTTTCGTTTCTTGCCCAGCATCTTTACTCACAACTATACCTTTCGGCTCCACCGACAACTTAGGAGCAACAGGAGTGCTTTGGCCATCCGCTTTCAACAGGCGGCGCAGAATGTCCGACGCGCTCTCGCCGATGTGCTGGGTCTGGCTTGCAATGTAACGGTATAGATCCTCATCTACCTCAATTGTTTTCATTCGCTTTTCACAATCTCAATGTTTAAACTCTGGGGGATTATAGCGAGATCTTTGCCGAGACTCTACGTTAAACCCATTACTAATAAGATAAAATGTCAGCACTTCTGAATTACAAACTTGAAGGTGAGGGTCACACCGTTGTCTTGATCCATGGCCTGTTCGGTAATCTGGACAACCTGGGCCTGCTGGCCCGCGACCTGAAAACCGATCATCAGGTCCTGAGTGTCGATCTGCGTAACCATGGCTTGTCACTGCATAGTGAACAGCACAATTACGCCCTGCTCGCTCAGGATATCAAACAGTTACTCGAGCATCTTGATATTGGTGATGCCATCGTGATCGGCCATTCCATGGGCGGCAAAACAGCAATGAAACTGGCCGATATCGCCGCCGATCGTATGCGCCAACTGGTGGTGATGGACATTGCTCCTTACGCTTACCGCGAACATCGCCACCAGCAGGTTTTTTCCGGTCTGAGCGCAGTTGAAGAACAAAAGCCGACTTCGCGCAGTGCCGCAATGGCGATTCTTGCCGAGCACATCGAGCTCGATGGCGTACGTCAGTTCCTGGGTAAGTCCATGTATAACCGCGACGGCATCATGGCCTGGCGCTTTAACGTTGCCGCCCTTAAAGCGAACTACGCGTTTATTATGGGGTGGGAACCGATTGCCTGTTGCACTATTCCGACCTTATTTATTAAGGGTGGTGACTCCGATTATCTGACCGCCGAGCATCAGAGCCAGGTTCAGGCCCAATTCAGCCAGGCCAAGGCGCACGTCATCGCCAATACCGGGCACTGGCTACACGCAGAAAAGCCGGTCGAAGTGCTGCGTGCGATACGCAAATTCATCGCATGAGATAACGCACCGGATTTGTCGGCTGATCGCGGTTTTTCTCATCCGCCAAGTGTGAAATCGATTCTCATCCGCGCATTAACTTTGCCCGACAACAATGGTATAGTGCGCGCAAGCAAATTGGCATAAAGGACTACCATGCTGTACGACTACATGAACATGCTTGAGTCTGTCGGACTCGATCTGCTGTTTGCGTCTATATTCTTTCTGATCGGAATGGCAATAAAAGACGTTTTAAAACAAGGTAATGTTCCGCCTTTTGGCCGTCGTATCGTGTGGCTGGTTCTATTTTTAGGTTGTGCCGGCTTTATCGCCAAAGGCATTATCCAACTGAGTTGGGAAGGAACCGGACTTGGCTGATGCCCACGCGTTCAACCAGCGCCAACCCATAACAATTTAAAGGTAAAGACTCTATGGCAAGTGTAGGTATCTTTTTTGGTAGCGATACAGGTAACACCGAAGCTATTGCAAAGATGATTCAGAAACAACTGGGTAAAAAACTGGTTCACGTTCAAGATATTGCTAAAAGCAGCAAAGAAGACATCGATAATTTCGATCTGTTGCTGCTTGGTATCCCTACCTGGTATTACGGTGAAGCTCAATGTGACTGGGATGATTTCTTCCCTGAATTAGAAGCCATTGATTTTTCTACCAAGCTCGTCGCTGTATTTGGTTGTGGTGACCAGGAAGACTACGCTGAGTACTTCTGTGACGCGATGGGCACCGTGCGTGACATCGTTGAAGCAAAAGGCGCAACCATCGTGGGTCACTGGCCAACCGAGGGTTACGAGTTTCGAAGCGTCGAAAGCGCTGGTTGATGAAAACCACTTCATCGGTCTGTGCATTGATGAAGACCGTCAGCCAGAACTGACTGAAGAACGTGTGACCAAATGGGTAACCCAGGTCTACGAAGAGATGTGTCTGGCTGAGCTGGAAGACTAAGCTTGTCGCACTGATTCAAAAAACCCTGCCTGGCAGGGTTTTTTATATCCGCTTACACTTACCACATCACCTGACCGATAAACGGTGCCACCAGCACGGTGATAATTCCCGCGATCATCATCGCTACGCTCGATACCACGCCTTCGGAATGACCAAGCTGATAAGCTTTAGCAGTACCAGCGCCGTGGGCAGAAGCTCCCAGGCTGGCCCCACGCCCAAGTCGCGAGCGAATCGACAACAAGGTAAAAATTACCTCGCCGACCAGCATACCTATCACCCCCGTCAGCACCACAAACAGCGCAGTGAGATCGGTTTGTCCGCCGACTGACTTAGTGGCCTCGACCGCAAAAGGTGTCGTGATTGAACGCATCGCCAGGCTGCGTTGCAGCAATTCCGGCAACTCCAGCCAACGGGCCAGAAATACCGTAGAGCTGACCGCAACCACCACAGAAACCACCACGCCGGCTGATAAAGAGAGCCAGTGGCGCGCGATCAAATGCCGGTTATCATAGACAGGAACCGCAAACGCTACCGTTGCAGGACCAAGCATCCACACCAGCCAGTGCGACTCGGCCATATAATCCTGGTAAGAAATATGCAACCCCACTACCACCAGAATAAGTAACACAGGTACCAGCAGCAACGGCATCAGCAAAATAGTCTGCTTACGGCGATAGAGCGCCTTACTGGCAAAATAGAGCACTAATGTCATTAACAGACAAACTGCCCCCAACAGCGAAGTTCCGGCAGCCATCATGATGCTTCCTGCCCTAACTGACTGCGCCGCCGCGCCATTTTGAGCTCATACCGATACAGCTTATCAACGACCCAAGCCGTACAGGCGATCACTATGATGGTACTCAAAACCAGCACCAGCAGAATACGCAGCCCTTGCTGGGCGAGCATGTCCTGATAATTGATCACTGCTACCACCGCCGGAATAAAAAACAGCAACATCTCGGCCAGCAACCAGCTGGCACCACGCCGGAACCAGTCCACTTTGACCACCCGGCACATTACCAGGGCCAGCAGCATCAGCATACCGGTTAAATTGGCCGGCAATGGCAGATGAAAGTGTGCCACCAGCTCATCAGCGATGAACCAGATCAGGGTCAATGCTGCGATCTGACCCAGAGTCATCACCGCGTTCATCAGTTTTGTCATTGCTCACTTGCCTGTTTTGAGAAATCCATCACAGTATAGGCAGAGAAAAAACCATCATAAAATGAATTTTTATTATTCAATTCATGCCAAAATGGAATGCTTAGCAACCGGAGTGAACGACATGGACATCAAAGCGCTGCGTTATTTTATTGAAGTGGTCAACGAACAGAGTTTTACCCGGGCATCAGAGAAGTTGTTTGTCACTCAACCGACCATCAGCAAGATGATTCGCAGTCTGGAGCAGGAAGTCGAACAGCCATTGCTGCACAGGGAAGGACGCCGTTTCTGGCTCACCGATGCCGGTGAAGTGGTTTACCAGCGCGCCGAACAGATTCTGGCCCAGTTCAACCAGCTCAATGCGGAGCTGCTCGACCTCAACCAGTTGCAACGCGGTCACCTGCGCCTCGGGATACCGCCCATGGTCGGCCACATGTACGCCGGACTGATTCGCCAGTATCGCCAAGCTTTTCCTAATGTCGAAATGACGATTGTTGAGTACGGCGGGCGTAAAATTGAGCAAGCCGTGTATAACGGTGACCTTGACGTCGCCGTCACCATGCTCTCGCCCAGCGCCGCCGATACACTCAATATTCTCGAGCTCGACAGTTACCCGATTTGCGCCGTGCTGCCGGATGTCGCGCCCTGGAATCAGATGGACAGTGTGCACTGGCAGGATATTCAGCACGAGCCGTTTTACCTGTATACCGATGATTTTACTCTCAGCGAATACATCGCAACGCTGTGTCAGCAACAGGCGATCAAACCTTCTGTCGCGGCACGCAGCAGCCAATGGGACTTTCTGGTCGCCCTGGTCAAAAGCGGCGTAGGCGTCGCTTTTTTACCTGAGCCTTTGTGTCATCGTATTCAGGGGGAAGGTGTGGTGATAAAAGCCATGTCCCCTTCGATCGAGTGGCGCTTGGGCGCTATCTGGCACGCCGAGCGCTACGTGCCACGCACGGCGGAAGCGTGGATTGATGTATGCCGGGCTTATCGCAACCGCATACGCTAGCACTGCTGCCGGTAACGCCGCTCGGCACGCTCGTCCTGGGTCGTAATCCGGCTGGTCGACGGTGCCGGCGCTATCAACTCTGCCGGCGTTATCAATTCTGCCGAGCTTAGTGACTCGGCCAGAGCCGCATTTTCCGAACGCACAGTTGTTTGTGATGCCATCGCCTCTGAGGGCTCCACATCGCGGTATTTGGGCTTCTTACGCACGTACAGCTGACGGTGCACTTCCGACACCACTTCACCATGTGCGTTTTTGACATGGATGATGAATTCGGGAAAACACTTATCACCACATGCAGTTGCAGCCAGAATATCATCCAGTTGCTGTTGTGAGATCAAAAAGTCCGCATACAAATCGGTATGGCCGGGTTTTATAAAATTGATACTCGCCTGCTTGTCCCAGACATAATACTGATCGCCGAGGATCCCCATCAGCATCAGAGCATAAACCGGGTCGGTTAAAGAAAAGATACTGCCGCCATATTGCGAGCGATTGGCATTTTTGTTCCACCAGCGCAGTTTTAACTGCAGACGCGCTTCACGAAAATCATTACTGATAGTTACAATTTTAATCCCTGAGCCCCAAAATGGCGGCCAGCAGTTCAATGCCCATTTAACCACATTAGGACGATAGAGTTTTGCGAGGGTTGTATGCATTATGTTAATACCTCTGACGCAATCTAAATACCCAGTCAGCGCAAAATCAGGTAGTTAACCGCTCAACTACCCAAAGGCTTACCGCTGCCAAATGTTAATAAAGTGTAACTGGTCGGATTACCTATATCAGTGATGTATCCCCGCTTTATAATAATTAGTAGTAACCCTTTGAAGTTCGTGGTTTATTGTTCGCGGCGACTAACCTATAATGTTGGACAACATTGACTTCTGTTAATTACTGCAGATCATCAACGGGAAAGTATATGTCAGACAATAACCAAGCGCTAAAGGATGCTGGTCTTAAAGTAACCCTTCCACGGCTCAAGATTTTAGAAGTATTACAGCAGCCTGAGTGCCAACATATTAGTGCTGAGGAGCTGTACAAGAAGCTGATTGATCTCGGTGAAGAGATTGGCCTTGCCACAGTTTATCGGGTACTAAACCAATTTGATGATGCAGGCATCGTGACCCGTCACCACTTTGAAGGCGGTAAATCGGTATTTGAACTGTCAACACAGCACCACCATGACCACCTGGTCTGCCTGGACTGTGGTGAAGTAATTGAATTTTCTGACGACATGATTGAACAGCGTCAGAAAGAGATTGCGTCACAGTACAATGTACAACTGACCAACCACAGCCTGTATCTTTACGGCAAATGCGCAGACGGAAGTTGTAAAGACAACCCTGACGCTCACAAGCCGAAGAAATAAAAAAAACCACCGTTTACGGTGGTTTTTTACATCAGACGACTGACTTAACTCAGAAATAATCCCGAATCAGCACCTCAGCAATCTGCACTGCATTGGTGGCCGCACCTTTACGTACGTTGTCAGCCACAACCCACAGGTTAATGCCGCTATGGTGACTGATGTCATTGCGGATACGTCCTACCATCACATGATCTTTACCACCGGCATCACGCACCTGGGTCGGAAAGTCTTCGCCCTTGAACACTTCCACACCTTCAGTGTGCTCCAGCAGATCAATCACCTGCTCGGCATCAATCGGCGAGCTGGTTTCGATATGCAAAGCTTCAGCGTGACCATAGAAAACCGGCACACGCACACAGGTCGGGTTCACCGTAATCGCCGCATCATTAAAGATTTTCTGCGTTTCCCACACCATTTTCATCTCTTCTTTGGTGTAGCCGTTTTCCATAAACTGATCAATTTTCGGAATACAGTTGAACGCAATTTGCTGACGAAACTCTTTGTTTTCAGCCGGAATACCGTTCAGTAGCTTAGCCGTCTGCCCGGCTAACTCATCAATTCCCGCTTTACCGGCACCGGATACCGACTGATAAGTCGTGACGTTAATACGTTCAATACCGACTGCGTCATAAATCGGCTTCAATGCCACCAGCATCTGAATCGTCGAACAGTTCGGGTTGGCAATGATGTTACGGTTACGGAAATCCGCTACCGCTTGCGGGTTCACTTCCGGCACAACTAACGGGATGTCGTAGTCGTAGCGGAACTGTGAGGTGTTATCAATCACCACCACACCGGCATCCGCAGCAATCGGCGCATACTGAGCCGATAGTTCACCACCAGCAGAGAACAGAGCAATATGGACTTGCGTCCAGTCGAAGTTTTCGACGTTTCTCTACCCGGACACTCTTGCCGTTGAAACGATAGGTTTTACCCTCACTGCGCTCACTGGCCAGCAGATACAGATTGCCGACCGGGAACTTACGCTCCTGCAGCACTTCCAACATCGTTTCACCGACGGCGCCTGTTGCACCGAAGATTGCAACGTTAAATTCTTGGCTCATTCGTTACCTCAATTTTAAAACCTAATTTCGCCAGTGGCTCCAGATTACATCCGGCATCACCAACGAGTGTGACCGCGCTATACTCACGTCTGTCCCAATAGTGTTTACGCATTTGGTCAAACGCGCCAGGTTTGTGTATTTCGCGACGGAACAGTGCGTCATCCCTACGCACATCATAAATCAGTTGAGTTAAAGTCAGCAGTGTGGCTTCATCCCAGGCCCGATCCAGCGTTACCTCAGGTACCGGTGCAATCGGCAGCAGACTGGATGGATTAGCACAGTGGGCTTCGCCCAGGAACTCACAGTAGCTGTTGAAAATCATCGTAGTGCCGCGCGCCTTGCCTTCCAGGCCATAACCGGCAACGTGTGGCGTAGCAAACGCCAGCAGAGGCAGCAGCGTCATATCGACTTGCGGCTCAAATTCGAATACATCCAGTGCAGCAGTGAAACCATCACGCTCCAGCAGACGCGCTTTGAGCGCTTCGTTGTCGACAATCGGACCACGGGCGGCGTTAATCAGGATCTGGTCACTGCGCAGATTCGCCAGCACATCGGCGTTGATCAGGTGATGAGTCGGCCATGCACCGTCTTTGGTGATCGGCGTATGCACAGTAATCACATCCGCTTCACTGAGCAGAGTCTCAAGCGGCGTGAAGTTACGGGAATCACCTTGCGCCTGTTTCGGTGGATCATTGAGCAGAACTTTGATTCCCATGCCGCTCAAGCATTCGGCCAGATAACTGCCCACCTGGCCTGCACCAATGATACCGACCGTCTTATCAAACACAGAAAAACCCTGTTGTTGTGACAACACCATCAACACACTGACCACATACTCCGCCACACCCACTTTGTTACAGCCTGGTGCCGCGGTAAAGAAGATACCGCGCTCTTGCAGCAACGCCTGGTCTACGTGGTCCATTCCCGCCGTCGCCGTACCGACAAACTTAAGCTTATTGGCCTTACTGATCAGTTCCTGGTTAACTTTGGTCACCGAACGAATCATCAGCGCATCGACATCAATCAGATCATCGGCGGTCAGAGTGCGGCCTGGTTTCAAAATCACCTCACCCAACTGGCTGAACAGCTCAGCTGCATAAGGCATGTTTTCGTCGATCACAATTTTCATACAGAGTTCACATTATTTTTATTGACTGGGGTTGCGTTGCTAGTGTGCTTGGCAGGTTAACAACGCATTGTGCAGAAAAGCGTTGCCAGTGTCGAGGATTAAACACCAGCCATAAAAATGCCCGGCACCAAAGATGGCCGCCGGGCAATAACCAGAACAAAAGGATCCTGTCCCGCTCTCCATGGGACAGAGTCTGCGTCTGTTCGATCAGCTTAACTGATCGGTTCTGGAAACGGATTGGTCAGAGGCGCTTAGCCTTGGTATTTCTTAATTACCAGAGTTGCGTTAGTGCCACCAAAACCAAAACTGTTTGACATCACAGTGGTCAGATCCTGTTCACGAGCTTCAGTCACGATATCCAGACCTTGCGCCGCTTCATCCAGGTTTTCAATGTTGATGCTTGGCGCAACAAAACCGTGATGCAGCATCAGGGTTGAGTAGATCGCTTCGTGTACACCAGCCGCACCCAGAGCGTGACCTGTCATCGCTTTGGTTGCTGAAATAGCCGGGCTCTTACCGCCGAAGACCTGTTGAATCGCACCCAGTTCTTTCACGTCACCAACCGGTGTTGAAGTACCGTGAGTGTTCACGTAGTCCACGCCGTCCACGTTTTGCATCGCCATCTGCATACAACGCACTGCGCCTTCACCTGACGGAGCAACCATGTCGTAACCGTCTGAAGTCGCACCGTAGCCGACGATTTCACCGTAGATTTTCGCACCACGTGCCAGAGCATGTTCCAGCTCTTCGATAACCAGCATACCGCCGCCACCAGAGATAACGAAACCGTCGCGGTCTGCATCGTAGGTACGAGACGCTTTAGACGGATCATCGTTGTACTTGGTTGACAGTGCACCCATCGCATCGAACATCATGGTCAGTGACCAGTCCAGTTTCTTCACCGCCACCGGCGAATACGATGTCCTGTTTACCCAGTTGGATAAGTTCCATTGCGTTACCGATACAGTGTGCAGATGTCGCACAAGCTGAGCTGATCGAGTAGTTTACGCCACGGATTTTAAATGGAGTTGCCAGACAAGCCGAAACCGTTGAAGACATAGTACGCGGTACCATGTAAGGACCAACGCGCTTCACGCCCTTCTCACGCAGAATATCGACCGCATTCACCTGGTTCAGTGAAGACGCACCGCCAGAACCAGCGATGATTCCAGTACGATCATTCGATACCTGCTCAGGAGTCAGACCTGCATCAGCAATCGCCTGTTCCATCGACAGGTAAGCGTATGCTGCTGCATCGCCCATAAAACGCATTTGTTTACGGTCAATATGTTCAGCAGGGTTGATTTTCAGGTCGCCCCAAACTTGAGAACGTAGACCTTTCTCTTTGAATTGCTCAGAAGCATTGATGCCTGACTTACCTGCTTTAAGAGACGCTAAAACTTCTTCGACGTTGTTACCGATACTTGAAACAATACCCATACCGGTGATTACGACTCGTTTCATGTGACATTCCTATAATTCAAAATTCTGATAAATGATAACGAAGAAGGATAACAAAAGTGGTCAGCTTTCCCATAAATCCGTACAATCCCGGCCCATAATTACGTCAAATATCATAGAATTCGCCCATTATGACTTCAATCACTCATGCACAACTCGGCTGGAACGAGGCCGGAACCCCGGTTTCTGACCAATTTGACGACGTCTATTTCTCTAACGTTAATGGGTTAGAAGAGACCCGTTACGTATTTCTGACCCAAAATCACCTTCCTCAGCGCTGGCACGAACACGATCAGCGCCGTTTCGTCATTGCCGAAACCGGATTCGGTACCGGACTTAACTTTCTTGCCGCTTGGCAATGGTTTGACAAGTTTAGACAGCAAAACCCACAAGCGACACTACAGCAGTTACATTTCATTAGTTTTGAAAAGTTTCCGCTCAGTCGCACAGATTTAGTCCAGGCTCATCAGGCATGGCCGGAACTGGCTGATTATGCCAGAAAATTACATCAGCATTATCCGCCTGCTGTGCCGGAATGTCACCGTATTGTGCTGGCCGATGGCGCAATCACGCTGGATTTATGGTTTGGTGACATTAAAGATTGCATGCCGGACGTTCCAGTCCCGGACAAAGGCCTGGTCGATGCCTGGTTTCCTGGACGGTTTTGCTCCGAGCAAAAACCCTGAAATGTGGAATCAGAACCTGTTTAACGGCATGGCAATGATGGCGAAACAAGACTGTACCTGCGCCACTTTTACGGCTGCGGGTTTTGTGCGTCGCGGCCTGATTGAAGCCGGCTTTGGCATGAAGAAAGTCAAAGGCTTTGGCACCAAACGAGAAATGATTGCCGGTGCCATGGGCGACAAACAGCCTGCCAGCAATATTAAACCCTGGTATCACATCGAGGCCCTGAGCGACGTCAAAGATGTGGCCATTATAGGGGGTGGGATCGCCAGTGCCGCTCTGGCTAAAGCACTGAGCGAGCGTGGTGTAGGCATCACACTGTATTGTCAGGACAGTGAAGCGGCTCAGGGCGCGTCCGGCAACCGCCAGGGCGCCGTCTATCCGCTGCTCAATGGTGAACACAGCGGCGTGTCTCGCGTGTTTGCCCCGGCCTTTTTGTACGCCCGCCAGTTCTTTGAGCAGATGGCAGAAAACATCGAATTCGATCACGACTGGTGTGGTGTGACTCAGTTGCTGTGGGATGAAAAATCAGCCAAAAAACTCAATAAAATGATCGCCGGTGACTTCAGTCACGATTTGGTCACCAAACTCAGCCCCGAGCAGAGCGCGCAAGCGGTCGGCTTACCGGTTGATGTGGAAAGTGTCCACTACCCGCTGGGCGGCTGGCTGTGCCCGGCTCAGTTCACCACCGGACTGCTGAACCATTTAACCCGACAAGGCAAACTGACTGCCCGTTATGATCATGAGCTGACTAAATTAGAATGGTTGGCAGACAGCCAGCGATGGCAGCTCTCTTTTGCCGGCACATCGCCCCAACAGCAGACGAGACATCACCAGTGTGTGATTATGGCCAATGGTCATCAGTTTGACGCCATAGAGCAAACCAAGCTGCAGCCGCTGGGTAAAGTCAAAGGTCAGGTCAGTCATGTACCAAGCAATGACACCCTGCAGTCACTGCGTTCGGTGTTGTGTTACGACGGTTACATGACTCCGGCCAATCCACACACCGCCACCCATTGCATCGGGGCGAGTTATGACCGCGAACACATTGACCGTGAGTTTGACGCGCAGGCACAAACCGAAAATGGCGCACGTCTGGCCAAATGTGTCAGTACACAAAGCTGGCCAGCCCAGGTCGACACGTCAGGTAACGACTCCCGTCAGGCTATCCGCTGCGTCAGCCGCGATCACCTGCCTTTTGTCGGCGGTATCGGTCAGATGGCGGAGATTCTCGAGCAGTACCAACAATTGGTGCACATGGCACAAGATGAAGCACCACGTGTGGCTCAGTATCCGCAACTGTATGGCTTGCTTGGTCTCGGTTCGCGTGGCCTGAGTTCGGCACCGCTTCTGGCCGAAGTCCTGGCATCCATCATCTGTGGCGATCCGCTGCCGCTGCCGGTCGATGTAATGGAAAGCCTGCATCCAAGCCGGATGTGGGTGCGCCGCCTGCGTAAAGGTAAAGCCATCAGTGAACAATAATTGCGCCGGGTAGATGGCAACCGTATTAAGTAAATAACAACCGTACTCAGTAGATAATAACCATACTGAGTCGCTAATAACCGCGCTGAGTGAACCAACCTTCGGTAAATCCGCCAACAAGATGGAAAAACCGTTCCGTCCGTAACAGCACAAAACAAAACGCCTCGCAATTTTGCGAGGCGTTTTTAAATTCATTGGCAGACAAAAGTCAGCCTTGACCTGTTGTCAGCTCATTAAGCCAGTTTAGCAACCGCTTCTTTCAGCTGAGCATTGACAGCGTCGTCTTTCACCTGACCCGCTTCCAGATCAAACACATCGTAGAAGTTTGGTACAGACAGTGACGCTTTCACGTTACCAGCAAAGAAAGGTGCAGAACCAACAGCAGCAGCCAGAACAGATTGCGCGCCGCCAGGGCCTGGTGATGTAGACAGGTAAACCGCTGGTTTGTTCTTAAACACTTCGCGATCGATACGAGTCGCCCAGTCAAACAGGTTTTTATATGCAGCCGGGTAATGGCCGTTATGCTCTGCGTACGAAATCACTAAAGCGTCAGCATCAGCCAAATCACGCAGGAAACGCTTGCGCACCTTCAGCCTGACCGATCTCTTTTTCCAGATCTTCGCTGAACATAGGCACGTTGTAGTCGCTGATGTTCAGAACTTTAACGTCTGCGCCATCTACAAGACCAGCGGTGTAAGTAGCCAATGCTTTGTTAATTGATGTTGAGCTAGTGCTAGCTCCGAATGCGATAACTTTCATGTCGGTAATCCTATGTGTTCGGTTGATGATGATAGAGTAATCATTCGACCGCTCAACAACAACTATAAAACTTTTATGGATTCATTCGAATAATTTGAACGATCGTGAGTCCTGCTATCAGGCCTGAGCAGCCAATTCCTGCCAAAGATCGGCAACAATGATGCGATCAGCTGGTGTCAGCTCTGAACGTGCCTGTTCCAGGCTATTCTCGATACGGTTTTTAAACTCGTTCAGATCATTAATGCCTTCTTCTTCACACGCTGCCGCGGATAACGAAATATGACCACGCAGATAACCACCGGCAAACAGCTCATCGTCCGACGCTGTCGCGATACGGGTATCAATCAGCTCAAGGAGTTTTTCTTCAAATTCAATAATCATAGTTATCTCGTTACTTCACAATAAATTGGTCTGGACTGAGCGGCGGCGTTTGGTAAAACGCGCGCAACGCTTGCGACAGCATATTCACTCGGGTTGGCAATCCGCTGGCCAGAATCGACAGTACTTCTTGTTGCACTTTGTGCATAAAAGCCAGCCGGTCCGGCTCAAAATCGCCGTTAAGGTTGTCACAACTGACCGTAAAAGGAAAGCCTGCACTCAGCGACAAAATCCACTCATACGCCTGGGGACGCACCTCTACCTGCTCAAACCGGGCCTGAACCGCTTCAGTTCGTCCGTCTGGTTCGTACCAGTAGCCAAAATCCTCCAGCAGACGGCGCTCGGGACCGGCGACGCACCAGTGGGATATTTCATGTAACGCCGAGGCATAAAAACCACGTGCAAAAATGATCCTGTGGTAAGGCGTGCTGTTATCCGCAGGCAGATAAACCGGCTCGTCATCACCGCGCACCAGACGGGTGTTGAAATCAGCAAAAAAGGTTTGATCGAAAATAGCGATCAAATCGGAATATTGGTGGGACATAAGATTAAGGTTAACAGTCATCGACAGCGCGCATTTTGGCGATTTTTTCGCGGCGGGTAAAGTGCAATCGGCCAGCGTGTGACAACCCGGGCTATGCACCAACAAAAACGCCCTCATGTGAGGGCGTTTTTTGGGAAAAGCTTGGCTTATCAGATAACCGGCGTTTCAGTGGTAACACCAAAATTCTGCCCGCGATGACGCAGCAGATGGTCAAGGACCACAATCGCCAGCATCGCTTCAGCAATCGGCACCGCACGGATACCGACACAAGGATCGTGACGACCTTTGGTGATAAGCTGAGTCGGCTCACCGGTACGGGTAATGGTATCGCCCGGAACGGTAATGCTCGACGTCGGTTTGAGCGCAATATTCGCCACTAAGTCCTGACCAGTTGAGATACCGCCCAGAATACCACCGGCATGGTTAGAGCTGAAACCCTGCGGAGTCAGTGGATCACGATGCTCACTGCCCTTTTGCTGTACTACATCAAAACCATCGCCGATTTCCACCCCTTTGACCGCATTGATGCTCATCAGTGCATGCGCAATGTCTGCATCCAGACGGTCAAATACCGGCTCACCGAGACCAACCGGTACGTTGGTGGCAACAACCTGAATTTTGGCACCAATCGAATCGCCTTCTTTTTTCAGATCGCGAATAAGTTGGTCAAAAGCCTCAACTTTATCGACATCCGGACAGAAGAACGCATTGTTATCAATTTCGTTCCAGTCCACTTTATCGATCGCAACATCGCCCATCTGTGCCAGGTAAGCACGGATCTCGATGCCAAATTCCTGTTTAAGGTATTTCTTGGCAATACCACCTGCGGCAACACGCATCGCGGTTTCGCGTGCCGATGAACGGCCACCACCACGATAATCACGCACACCATATTTCTGATGGTAGGTGTAGTCAGCGTGTCCCGGACGGAACTTATCTTTAATGTCGGAATAATCTTTGGAACGTTGATCGGTATTTTCAATCAGCAGACCAATCGAAGTGCCGGTCGTTTTACCTTCAAACACACCCGACAAAATCTTTACTTCATCGGCTTCGCGGCGCTGCGTGGTATAACGCGATGTGCCAGGACGACGACGATCTAAGTCGACCTGCAGATCTGCTTCACTGATTTCTAACCCCGGAGGGCAACCGTCTACGATACATCCCAGTGCGATACCGTGACTTTCTCCGAATGTCGTTACCCGGAAATGTTGTCCGATACTGTTTCCTGCCATTATGTCCTCAAATTAGCTTGCTGCGTACGTTGAACGCGACGCCCACAGCACTCATTACTATTCTTCGTGGAATCATAGTCGCTTTATTACGATTTGATGTAAAGCCTAAGCTTGCACTATTTGTGCAATCTTTCTCCCTAAAATGGGCATTACCTTTCCAACCCGCTGATTTAGATACTATCAGCCATTAAAAAGATAAAAAAACACCGGCTGCAAAGCCGGTGTTTGAGAAAACTGTCTTGCCTGTGTACACAGCTCAGTGCTGGTTAATCCAGATAGAGTGAAAACTCATCGGCACACGCCAGCAGTTGATCGCGGGTCAGCATGAATACACCGTGACCACCGTTTTCAAACTCGATCCAGGTGAATGGGATCTCCGGGTACTGCTCCATCATGTGGATCATCGAGTTACCCACTTCACAGATCAAAATACCTTTTTCCGTCAGGTAATTAGGTGCATTCGCCAGAATACGGCGTACCAGCTTCAGACCATCGGTTCCGGCCGCCAGACCCAGTTCAGGCTCGTGACGGAACTCATCCGGCAGACTGTTCATGTCTTCTTCATCCACATAAGGTGGGTTGGTGACAATCACATCGTACTGCTCTTTTGGCAGATCACGGAACAGGTCAGAACGAATCGGGTACACTTGCTGTTCCAGTCCGTGGTCCTGGATATTTTGCTCAGCGACTTCCAGCGCTGCGGCTGAAATATCAATTGCATCCACTTCTGCATCAGGGAATGCGTGCGCACAGGCAATCGCGATACAACCGCTACCGGTACACATATCCATGATACGTTGTGGCTCTTCCACCAGCCAAGGTTCAAACTGAGCCTGGATCAGCTCACCAATCGGTGAACGTGGCACCAGCACTCGCTCATCAACAAAAAATTCCAGCCCGCAGAACCAGGCTTTATTGGTCAGGTAAGCTACCGGGGTGCGATCTTTAATCCGCATCACCACACGCTCAACCACACGCAAACGCTCGCTGGTCGTCAGGCGTGAGTTCAACACATGTGGAGGCACATCAATCGGTAAATAAAGGGTTGGCAGGATCAGCTGAACCGCTTCATCCCACGCATTATCGGTACCGTGACCATAAAATAAGTTCGCAGCGTTAAAGCGACTCACCGTCCAACGAATCATATCTTGAAGCGTATGCAGCTCTGAAACCGCCTCTTCTACAAAAATCTTATCCAAACTTGCCTCCGAAAAGCGCTACAATACTGCCAATTTCGATTTATAACAGATTATCTAATCCCTAATGAGCAAAAAAGAGACCGAATTCAACGACAACTATGAAGTCGACACCGATGACGATTTCGCTTTATTTCAGGATGCAGTAAAGGGCGTTAAAAAGTTGGCGCAGGATACCATAATCCAGGAGCCAAACAGAAATCCTAAACAAAAAGAAACCCGTCGTAACGATCGCGAAGCCCGCGACAACGATTTCTACTTTTCCGATGAGTTCGTGCCCCTGCTCAGTGAAGAGGGCCCGACTCGTTATGCGCGCAGCGATGTGTCCAAATACGAAGTGAAACGCCTGCGACGCGGAGTCTATGTACCGGATGTTTTCCTCGACATGCATGGCATGACGCAACAGGAAGCCAAACGTGAACTCGGCGCGATGATTGCCTATTGCATCAAAGAAGGTACCCACTGTGCTTGCGTACAACACGGCATTGGTAAACACATTCTCAAACAGAAAGTCCCGCTGTGGCTGGCCCAGCATCCGGATGTAATGGCCTTCCACCAGGCACCGCTCGAATTCGGTGGTGCCGGCGCGCTACTGGTTTCTGCTGTCAGTCCCGGAAAAATAGTCAGTCGGCGAGAAATAACGGTAAGCAGCTATGACTTAATCTCTGAGTCATAGCCCTTTAGTACCTCATCTCATCCGGTATCGGCATATTCTCTTCTTTCAGTTTAGGTCGTTCGCCACCTTTACGCCGATATTGTTTCAGCTGGAACACATAAGCCAGAACCTGGGCCACAGCCACAAACAATCCGTCAGGAATTTCCTGTTCCAGTTCAGTGGTATGATACAGAGCCCGGGCCAGAGGCGGAGCCGGCACGATCATGATGTCATGCTCTCGCGCCACTTCCCGAATTTTCAGGGCGATGTGATCAACCCCTTTCGCGATCACCACCGGCGCCCTGTCGCGGTTTTGTTTATAACGCAGCGCAACAGAGAAGTGATCCGGGTTGGTAATAATGACATCAGCCTGTGGCACATCAGCCATCATACGCCGCTGCGCAGCCTCGCGTTGCAGCATCCGAATCCGCCCTTTCACCTCAGGCTTACCTTCGGTGTCTTTGTATTCGTCTTTAACTTCCTGCTTAGTCATTTTCAGCTGATTGGCGTGTTGCCAGATCTGAAACGGGATATCGATCGCCACTACTACCAACAGTGAACAGCTGATCAGTAAGACAAAATTAAGCAGAATATCCAGGGCATGAAAAATATTTTGCGGGAACACATCCAGACTGAGCTGAAACAGATCCTGTTTTGACGCTTCAATCAGATAAAACGCCATACCGGCAACCAGCAGGACTTTGAGAATCGATTTGATCAGCTCTACCCAGCTCTGCATGCCAAACATACGCTTGATACCACTGAGCGGATTCATCTTGGACAATTTTGGCATCGCCGCTTCCGCTGAGAAACTGATCCCGCCGACCCCGGCGGCACCGATCAACGCCGCAATAAATAACGTCACCAGAATAAGCAGCAGTGGCATCAGCAGCTGCACCAGCACACCGGAAATGATGTCGAACAGTTTGTTGACGTCAAAAATCTCTTCACGGCTGAGGTTAAAAAGCCGCCCCATCGCAGTCAGCAAACCGCCGGCCATCGACTTTCCGAACCACATCAGAGATAACGCGCCGACCACCAGTACCGACACAGACGCCAGCTCCTTCGACCGTGCAACCTGGCCTTTTTCTCGCGCCTGTTGCAACCGTCGGGGGGTAGCGTCTTCGGTCCTTTCTTGTCCGTCTGATTCTGCCAATTCAGCCTCCTGACACGCCGTGAATTAACATGTTAACCGGATCAGGCTGCACACCTGCTGTTCGCCCTGATTCCAGTACAGATCATAATGAGTATAGAGACCGCTGATGATATACCAGCACAGCAGTAAGCCGACCATCAGCGCAAAGGCAAAACCGAGTGAAAAGATATTCAGCTGCGGCGCAGCACGGGTCATCACCCCGAAGGATAAGTTGACTGTCAGCAGAGCGATGATGCCTGACAGTGACATACTGAGGGCCACTTTAAACATGGTCCCGAGCCACAACGCCAGCTCGCGGAAATCAACCGCGGTGAGCGAGCCACTGCCAATCGGCAGACTCTTAAAACTCATCACCAGCAATTGGATCATTTTCAGATGCCCATCGGTGGCAAGAAAAAACAGGGTAACCAGAAACATAAACAGCTGACCAAGCAGCGGCGTATTCTGACCGTTTCGCAGGATCGACCATGGAAGCAAAACCCAAACTCGCCTGCATGCCGAGGATTTGGCCCAGCATAACAAAGGTCTGCGCCATAAACTGGGTCACCATGCCCATCGCCACTCCGATGATCAACTGCTCCAGCGTGGTCATAAACCCCTGAAAAGAGAGCAATTGCAGATCAGCGGGCACCGCCGGAATCGCGGGCATCACCGCAAAGGTAATTGCCAGGCCAAGGTAGAGGCGAATACGGGTGGAAACAAATCTCGCGCCGGTGACACTCATCACCATCAACATCGCTGAGATGCGGGTATAGGGCCAGAAATAGTTGGCAATAAAGTCGAGGACGACGCTGGCTGGATATTCCATAAACCGGCCTAGTACAGCACCTGGGGCAGACGCTCAACGATGGAATAAAAGTATTCCATCAGCATTTGCGTCATCCAGTGAGCAAACGCCATCAGCGCCAGCAAAGTGACGATAAGACGCGGCAAAAAGCTCAGGGTCTGTTCGTTAATGGAAGTTGCGGCCTGAAATATCGCGACCACCAGACCAATCAGCAGGCTCGGCACTATGATGGCACAGACCATAATCAGGACCATCCACAGCGCATCACGAAACAGCTCGACGAAGACTTCTGGTGTCATTCAATGCTCCTGCTATAAGGCAAAACTGCCCGCCAGCGTCGACAGAATCAGATTCCATCCATCCACCAGCACAAACAGCATCAGTTTAAACGGTAACGAAACAATCATTGGCGACAGCATCATCATACCCATTGCCATCAACACAGAAGCAACGACTAAGTCTATGATCAAGAAAGGCAAAAACAGCATAAAGCCGATTTGGAATGCCGTTTTGAGCTCAGAGGTAATGAAAGCCGGGATCAGCACCGCCATTGAAACATCTTCCGGATTCTGCGCTTCCGAGCCGGAGATGTTGACGAAGGTCTCCAGATCTTTAACCCGGGTCTGCTTGAGCATAAAATCTTTCATCGGCTCCTGAGCCAAATCAAAAGCCTGCCGGGCGGTGATCTGTTCGTTGAGATAAGGCTGTACAGCCTGGTCATTAATACGGTTGAGGACCGGCGACATGATAAAAAAGGTCAGAAACACAGCAATACCGATAATCACCTGGTTGGACGGCGTCTGCTGCAGCCCCATCGCCTGACGCAGAATCGACATCACCACGACAATACGGGTAAACGAGGTCATCAGAATGACCATCGCCGGCAAGAAGCCGAGCATGGTCATCAGGGCCAGGATCTGCAGATTGACCGAGTATTCCTCTCCGCCATCGGCGGTTGTCGTCATGGTAAAGGCCGGAATGCCCCCGCCACCACTGCTTGAGCCCAGCGCCATCGTCCGGGCCGAACCCTGCTCACGTTCCATCGCAGAAACCGTCACATTTTCAGCGCCGGCGGCTGTGGCAGGGATGGGTGTTTCCAGTTTCCTGCTGTGCACTGGCCAACGGCGCAAACAGCAGTGCAGACATCCACATGAGCACAGCTATCCAGGACAGCCGGTCGGGCAAGCGCTTAAACAGAAGGTTTATTGTCATGTTTTTTCAGTAGCTGGGTCAGTTGATTAGTAAAAGAAGCCGCTTCAGTCTCCTGTAGCTGGAGTGGCTTATCCAGTTTTGAGATCAGTTGAACAGATTGTGCGGTTACCCCTATCAGGAACTGCTCTTCCCCCGCCTGTACTATCATCACCCGCTCTTTAGTTCCGACGGCCAGTTGCCTGACCACACTCAGTCCTTTCTGCTGACCAAAGGCCGGCACCCGCATGCGCTTGAGCATCCAGGCCATGGCTAGAATCAGCGCGATGACGAAAATCAAAGAACCCAGCGTGGTCGCCAGGTCCAGTTGATTATTCTCCACCGCCAGGGCCGGGGCCGAAAACATAGCCAGGCTTATGAGCTTTTTCATAAGCTATCTCAGTTTCTTGATGCGTTCAGTCTGACTGATCACATCGGTCAGACGGATACCAAACTTATCGTTCACTACAACTACTTCGCCATGGGCTATCAGAGTGCCGTTCACCATCACATCCAGCGATTCACCTGCGATGCGATCCAGCTCGACCACCGAGCCCTGATTAAGTTGCAGCAGGTTACGGATACTGATTTTAGAGCGCCCTACTTCCATCGAAATGGTGACCGGGATATCCATAATGGTATCCAGCTTGCGCCGCTCATCATCTGAAATAGGCTGAGAACTATCTTTCAGCTCATCCAGTGGCGCCGCCAGAATCTCATCGACATCAACCTCTGGCGCATTCGGGTCTTCCCCCAGTGCCGCAGCCCACTCGTCTGCAAGCTTTTGATCTTCTGATTTTGACATCTTTATTACCTATTCTAATCTGCGAATTTCAACATCGTTCTCGTCATCTTCCAGTTCGGCAATAATGTCCTTACCAAAGAAAGCGAGATCGGTCTTTACCACATCCGGGCGTTTAATTTTTTCCGATACCTGCACCGCCAGTTTATCGCCCGAGCGTCCCATCTTAACCCGGAAGGTCGGTAACTCTTCGACAAACATGGTGGCATGTTTGGGCATATTGATCGGGATAATATCGCCGACCTGCAGCTCCATCAGGTCACGCAGCGCCAGATCCTGCTCCAGCAGGTTAACGCGGAAATTGACCGGTACATCCATAATTTCTTCACGCAATGCCGAGCTCCAGCGGACATCAGTTTCCATCTTGTCTGACTGCACACCGGCATCCAGCAATTCGCGAATCGGCTCCACCATGGAGTAGGGCATCACTATGTGAAAATCACCGCCGCCGCCGTCCACCTCAACATGAAATGAACTGACGACAATGACTTCGGTCGGGCTGACGATGTTGGCCATACTCGGGTTCACTTCCGAATCGAGATACTCGAATTCCACCCCCATCACCGGCGCCCAGGCATCTTTGTAATCAGCAAATACAATTTTAAGCAGCAGTTGGATAACACGGCGTTCGGTCGGAGTAAATTCACGCCCTTCAATCCGCGCGTGGTAGCGGCCGTCGCCACCAAAGAAGTTTTCCACCAGGATAAACACCAGGCGAGCCTCCATGGTGACCAGAGCGGTACCTTTCAGAGGACGGAAGCGCACCATATTCAGGCTGGTCGGAACGTACAGGGTGTTCTGATACTCACCGAACTTCATCATCTGTACGCCGTTAATCGACACTTCTGCGGTCTTGCGCAGCATATTGAACAGGCTGATACGCAGATGACGGGCAAAGCGCTCGTTGATCAGCTCCAGGGTCGGCATACGACCACGCACAATCCTATCCTGTGAGGAGAAATCGAAAGATACCGCATTTGTGTCGGTATTATCTAACTCTTCTTCAACATCATCGACACCGTCCACACCGTGGAGCAGCGCATCGATTTCGTCCTGGCTTAATAAATCAGTCACACGTCACCTACTGCATTACAAAGTCAGTGAACAGGACCCGCTCAATCACAGGTTTACCGACGACTTTGGTCATGGCTGCTTTGATATCGTCTGTCGCCTGGTCACGCAGCTCAATACGGCCGGTAGCACTGCGCAACTGTTCCACCGTTGCCGCAGCAAAGGTACTTAATAACGTACTTTCGACCAGCGGCGAATGATAACGGGCCTGCTGTTCATTTTCTGCACCACGCACCATGAGCTGCACTTTAATCTGCACCATACGGTCACGCGCATCACCGCTGACATTGAACACAAACGGCTGGGCAATGTTGACGTAAGAGACCGGGTCAGCGACAGTTTCAACTTTCTCAGTGCTGGCTTCCTCTGCCTGCTCGCTGCTATCTGAGCCCATCAGGAAGAAAGCAGCACCACCGCCGCCCAGTAGCAATACGACAGCAGCAATGATGATGATCATCAGTTTCTTTTTACTTTTCGGGGCACCATCAGGTAGTTCTTCAACAGCCATAACTTACTCTATGTCGTTATTTTGTATTTAGTTTAAGCGTAATAACTGATTCCATCACGCTTTGCAGCCACATTCAAATCAAGTTTGACGTCTGTATCAAGGTTTTCTTCACCAGCAAAACGCTCGTTGCCTGAGGATTGACCGGATTGACCGCCACCACCTGCCGCATAACGCTGTTGCTGGCCTGAACTTTGTTGTTGCACCGAGGTATCTCCAAGCTGAACACCTTGTTGAGACAACATTTCTCTCAGGCGCGGCATAGAGTGTTCCAGCGCATCACGCGCCTGGTTGCTGGCAACGGTGAACTGTACGTTGGCTCCGTCACCATGCATGTTCATGCGGATGTGGAGACGACCCAGCTCAGGCGGATCGAGACGAATATCGATCTGCTTGAGGTTTTTAGACATCATCATCTGGACCCGTTGTGCCATATCATCCACATCCATTTCCTTACTCAGATGCAACGGCATCTGCGGCTGAGCCTGAGTTTGTTCTGCACGCAGGTTGGACGAAGTGGTATTCATGCCCTGCTGACCAGCAGCCGCTGCCACTTGGTTAGCAAAAGCGGAGTCCTGACCAGGCTGACCTGTTTTACTGTTAGTCAGCTTGCCTATCCCGCTACCGGCGAGTGCGGCCTTTAATCCGGCCGGGCTGAGACTCTCGGTTTGTGCCAGCATTGCCGGGTTAAGCGCCGGATTTACGCCAGCCGGATTGGCAGCGTTGGTTGTGACAGTCGCGCCATTAGTGGCATCCTGGACCGGTACGTTATGAGTTGACGCGCCGGCTTGCTGAGCCGGTTGTTGCTGCGCTGCGCTGGCCGGGTTATGGTGCCCCGGCTTAATTTTGTCTGCTTGCTCAGAGGAGAGCAGTGTGGTCTGAGCGCTGGCAGGATCCGAACCCGCAGCAGCTGCAACACCTTGTGCCACAGCGGTTAACTGCAGCGCATTGTCAGCAGAAACCTGACTATCTGACCGCTGGATCGGGAGTGGTGATGAATCAGCCGTCACTGGCACAACGCCAGGCGCGGCGTTACCTTTACCTTGCACAAGCTGCGCTAAGCTCTGGCTATCGGCAGCAGATTGAATCTGAACGTCTCCCGACTGGTTGGCAGCGCTGAGTGCATGATCCGCAGACGAAGACTGAGCCGACTCAGCGCTCAAAGCTGCAAGAATCGCCGCAGCCTGCTGCGGTGTCAGCTGTTGCAGTTTCCTCTGAGCTCATCTGGTCATCTAATCCCAGTCTGGTTAACTCCTCGGCCAGTAACTGAGTGACCTCTGAACCCTGCTCAGGATTGAGCGGAGTAACGGGCGCGGTTAGCAGAGCGTTGTCCGTTATAGTACTGCTCAGCATAGCCTTTGCGCTCATCGGGCTCACAGCCTGACCGGATTCCGACGCAACGCGCAATAACCCTTCATCTTCAGTATTAGTTCTGCTTGCAGTCTGCCCGGGTAACGGAGGCAAAGTTTTGCCGTTACTGGCAGCCAGTGCCTGATTAGCCTCTTTTAAACGGCCTATCAGCGCATCGCCGTCACTCATGACTTGCTGGGTTGTGGCATGCAGCGCTTGCTTGCCGTCACTTTCGTCAACAATAAAGCGTTGTAAATTCTTAGGAATATCTGGCTGCGCATCCGTTGCCTGCCCTTTGGCTGACGGAGCCTGCTCATCACCGCTTGCCGCGGCATGCGCACTGCCCTGAGTATTTTGACCAGGCAAAGCATCACCGTCGCCTTGTTCGAGCAGCGCTGCAGCCTGCTTGTCTTGCGCAGACAGCTTATCTTGCGTAGACAACTTATCTTGTACAGACAGCACCGCAGCTTGTGACTGCCCGGCCGTTTTTTTTGCATCACTTGATTCGCTCTGTTCAGAGGCGCCAAACAGCAGAGCCGATAATTTGCTCAAAAAGCCGGAGTTTTCCCCGCTTTCATCCTGCTGAACCAGTTGTCCAGCAGACTTAGCCACACTGGTGGCTTTGCTATTATCAGCAGCAGATGAGGTTGAGTTGACGTTCAT
This sequence comes from Vibrio sp. CDRSL-10 TSBA, assembly GCA_039696685.1. Lineage (NCBI taxonomy): Bacteria > Pseudomonadati > Pseudomonadota > Gammaproteobacteria > Vibrionales > Vibrionaceae > Vibrio > Vibrio sp. CDRSL-10 TSBA. The sequence continues at coordinate 2,545,625 of CP155566.1, forward strand.
AATTACTTAGCTCGTATATCAGGCTGCACACCTTAAAGGCAGCGAATCCACTGTCACGCACACAACTGCAGCGAACAGCACTTTGTATTTAGTCTGCAGAGATGAGACTCACGGATAACTTTGCCTCATCTGAAAATTAATTCTCTACAAATTACTACTCTACAAATTTAAACTCTGCAAAATTTACGCCAAGCACGTCAATGGCCTAATAAACTCAGCTCAAACTGGAACCGGAACGACGTCGGTTAAAGCTAAGTGTCGAAAACTCATCCATCAGCTTCTGCTCGCGCTTATTTTCTGCACGCTGCTTTTCAGTCTGCTTCTTGTCGATCAGCCATTCGTAAGACCGGCGCTGTTTATGCACCGCCATCCAATGCTGCTCGCAATTGACCACCTGATTTTTAAAGTGGTGTTCCGCATCTCGCTGCTTAGCCAGCGTTTCATCCAACTGAGTCAGAAAGCGGTTAAGATGACCATATTGACTGGCAGTCAGCCCGGATTGACCACGCTCAACCAGTTGCTGGCAGTATTCCAGACGATACTGCTCAATCTGACGAATTTGCTGATAATAACCTTCCAGCTCAGTGCGCGCCTTGTTGAGCGCCAGGACAGCTTTATCTTCGTTATCTTTGGCCTGTTCCAGCAAAAACTGTAGTGCGTTATCCATAACGTTACTCCATGCTCAGCACATTTTTCAGCATGCTGACACACATCTCGTAAGGGACGGATTCTTTCATCGCTTGCTGCAGATAGATATCCAGGCGCGGCTTGAGAGTAAAGGCGCTATCGATCGCCTTGTCAGTACCCGGCTTATAGGCACCAATCGACACCAGATCCTGATTTTTACGGCAAATAGACAATACCTGACGTACCGCCTTAGACATCAGCACGTGCTCATCTGTGGTAATTTGTGGCATCACCCGGCTGACGGATTTCTCTACGTCGATCGCCGGATAATGACCGGCATCGGCCATTTCCCGTGACAGCACGATATGGCCATCCAGAATGGCCCGTGACGCATCAGCGATCGGGTCCTGCAAATCGTCACCTTCGGTTAAAACGGTAAAGAATGCAGTAATCGATCCTTGCTGCGGACCGCCATTACCAGCCCGTTCCACCAGCGCGGGCAGTTTGGCAAACACCGATGGCGGATAACCCTTGGTCGCCGGAGGTTCGCCAACCGAGAGAGCGATTTCCCGCTGCGCCTGGGCAAATCGGGTCAGTGAGTCCATCAGCAGCAGGACATCCAGGCCCTGATCACGAAAGTATTCAGCAATAGTGAGCGCCGTCTGACATCCCTTGAGTCGCATCAGCGGAGAAGAGTCCGCTGGCGCGGCCACCACGACTGAGCGCTGGCGTCCGTCCACCCCGAGGATCTCTTCAATAAATTCTTTAACCTCGCGGCCCCGTTCACCAATCAGACCGACTACGACCACCTGAGCTGTCGTGCCCCGGGTCATCATGCCCAGCGTGACCGATTTACCGACACCAGAACCGGCAAAAAGACCGATACGCTGTCCTTTCCCGACCGTGAGCAGGCCATTAATGGCCTTGATGCCGACATCGAGCGGTTCACTGATCGGTTTGCGTGCCAGCGGGTTTATCGGCTGAGCATTGAAAGAGGCGCGTTGGTCGGTATAAATAGGTCCAAGCCCGTCGAGCGGATTGCCCACACCGTCAATCACCCGGCCAAGCAGTTCCATGCCGACCGCAAGCCCGGTCTCTTCCGTCAATGGGGTCACCTTGGCCCCCGGTAACACCCCGGTGATCTGCTCACTTGGCATCAAAAACAGACTGTCGCCGGAAAAACCAACCACTTCAGCTTCCATCTCACCGGACATGGTCTCGACCCGGCACAAGCTGCCAATCGGCGCGCGGCATCCGGTCGCTTCGAGGGTGAGTCCGACCACACGCACCAGTTTACCGGAGGCGATCGGGCGGCTGGTCAACCCCTGGGTTTTATACTGTGCGAGACGTTCTGCCAAAGCTAACATTATTCATTACCCTGCTGATGACGGTTGGTACCACAAAAGCTCTGCAATACGGAGCGGATACGCTCTTCCATCCGATAGTTGACGCTCGATTCGCCGGCTTCAATCTGCACATCACCGCGATTGAGGGCCGGTTCACTGACCAGCGTCCAGTTACGTAATTGCAACTGCTGTTCACCATAAGCCTGTTCGATAATCTCGCAGTCTTGCGGGTTGAGTTTCAGCGTAATAGCGTGACCGGAAACCGGCAGAGCCTCCACTGAACCTTTGACTGCATCCAGTATCACTTGCGGGTTGGTCTGCGCTTCTACGTGCACCACTTCTTTGACCAGAGTGAGCACCATATCCACCAGCTGCTTCTCAACCTGGGCGTTCATCAGCTCCAGCGGTTGGGCAAACTGGTTGGCCAGACCAATAAAGGTATTCACATGTTCTTCTATCACCGCCTGTCCGGCTGCAATGCCCTCGGCCTGCCCCGCAACTAAACCTTCTTCATGGCCGGCCTGATAGCCCGCTTCTTTGCCTTGCTCGAAACCTTGCTGATAGCCTTCTGCTTTACCCTGTTCAAGACCTTCCTGATAAGCAGCCTGCTTAATCAGCTCAATATCCTGTTCGGTCAGTTGCACCGGTTCTTCTTCTTCCGGTTCATCAAAATTCGGCATCCAGCTCGGGTCGTAGTTCATCGCCGTTTCCCGAGCCGTTTTATGCTGTTCGGCACTGTAATCAGGCAGACCCCATTTTTTTGGCGGTTCGGCGGCCACTTCTGATTCTGAGCCTAAACGAATAAAGCCGCGTTTTCTTTCTCCAGACATACCATCCCTACCCAAGATAAAAAAGGGCCCGCTGAATCAGCCGGCCCGGGTCTGCTGCTGTTATCAGGTCAACAGCCCCTGACAAATAGATTGTGTTACAGGAACTCGTCTGCGCCACCGGACAACATCAGTTCACCGTTATCCGCCATGCGACGGGCAATGGCCAGAATCTCTTTCTGGGCCGCTTCGACATCCGACACTTTGATCGGCGGCATCGCTTCCAGATCATCACGCATCAGTTCAGCAGCACGCTTCGACATGTTCTTGAAGATCTTGTCACGCAATGCGTCATCGGCACCTTTAAGCGCACGTTGCAGCACATCCTGCGGAACATCGCGCAATAGTTTCTGAATTCCCTGATCGTCGACTTCGACCAGATTCTCGAACACAAACATCAAATCCTGAATCTGAGTAGCCAGATCTTCGTCCTGGTCGCGCATCTGATCCATCAGCGCTCCCTCGATGTTGTTGTCGAGGTAGTTCATGATGTCGGCCGCGGCTTTCAGGCCGCCAATTTTGGCCGCTTGCGCACCGGCCTGACCGGCAAACTGTTTCTCCATGATCTCGTTCAGCTCCGCCAGTGCGGATGGCTGAACTTCTTCCAGGTTAGCTATTCGCATCATCAAATCGAGACGGTCACGTTCAGAGAACTGGGCCAGTATCTCCGCCGACTGATCCGGCTCAAGATAAGACAAAACGATGGTCTGGATCTGCGGGTGCTCGTTCACAATAATGCTGGCAACCTGACGCGGATCCATCCATTTGAGCGAATCGAGACCTTTCGAACCGGTACCGAGCAGAATCTGGTCAACCAGGTTATTGGCTTTGTCTGCCCCCAGTGCGGCCACCAGAGCATTGCGCATAAAGTCTTCGCTGCCCATACCGATATTGGTGTATTTCTGAATGTCTTCCAGAAATGCACGGTGCACCGCACTGACTTTATCCTGGCTCAGATCTTTAGCCCGCGCCATCGCACTACCGACCCGCTGAACTTGCTTGGGTTCCAGATGGCGGATAATCCCGGCCGCGTCTTCTTCATTCAGGCTCAGCAACAGGATTGCTGCGCGTTCATCACCCGGTATTGAGGCAATATCAATTTTGGTTTCAGCCACTTCACCGCCGGCATTACGTGGTACGATTTCGTCAGGCATTTTGCATCCAGTTCTTCACTACTTGAGCCGCCAGTTCCGGCTCGTTGGCCACCAGAGCACGTACGGCTTTTAGCACGTCCTCATCCTTATGCAGATTCGGTAAGTCGATACCCGAACCGAATTCAAACAGCTCTCCGCCTTCAATGTCGCCGCCAATCAGGCTGGTTTCACCATCCACTCCGATAGGCAGGCCATCCGGGCCATACAGTTGTTCGTCGTCTTCTGCTGCAGGGTTGAGCAGCTTTTTCATCGCCGGGCGAACCAGCACCAGTACCACAACAATGATAACCAGCGCACTCGCCAGCCAGCGAATCCAGTCACTGAAATTCGGGTTCTCCCAAATGGGCACATCAGCCAGCGGCTCTACTTCAGGCTCGGCAAACTGCATACTCAATACATTGAGCAGGTCACCGCGATTTTCACTGTAACCCACAGCACCAATCAGAATCTGTCGGATAGAGTTTAGCTCACTTTCACTCAGCGGAGTGTAGGTCACTTCTCCGGTCTCCGGATTAACACTGGCGCGGTTTTTCACCGCAACCGCCACGGTTTGACGATTAATTACGCCAGTCTGCTTACGCTCATGGCTGATGGTGGTATCAAGTTCAAAGTTGCGGGTAGCTTCTTTGTGCACCGAGCCCTGTCCCATCAGCGAGCCGTCTTTCATTTGCGCGACATCCTGCGGAATCGAGGCATCCGCCGGCGGCTGGTTACTCAGAGCTCCGGGAACTCCTGCGACCGTATCACTGTTGTTGTAATCTTCCAGGGTGTATTCACTGCGGGTCGATGGCGTGTTCGGGTCAAAGCTTTTGCGCGTTTGTTCAATGGCGCTGAAATCCAGTTCCACATCCACCTGAGCGGTGTAGTTACCCAGGCCAAGTATCGGGATCAGCACTGAGTCAATTTTCTCACGCAGGTTGTCTTCCTGCTTGCGTTCCTGCTCCTGCTCTTTGCGGCGTGCCGCAGAAACCGGATCCTGTGAACCGGAGCTGAGCAGCCGGCCATGTTGATCCGTGACCGTGACCCGGGTTGGTTTCATTCCCGGTACTGCACTGGCGACCATATCGACAATCGAATCCACTTCTTCCTGTTTCAGATTAGAACCGGTGCGCAGGGTCAAAAATACGGAGGCGGACGCTTCCTGGTTATGGCGTACGAACACGCTCTGTTTCGGCAGTGCCAGCAGAAACACGCGCTTTATTCACCTGGCGCATCTCTTCAATCGCTTTGGCCAGCTGACGCTCACGGCTCAGTTTCAAACGCTCCTGCTCGAGACGCTGGGAAACACCAAACCCCATGTCCTGCAACAGGATATCGTCGCCGGCTTCACGAGACTGATTGAGCCCGGCACGCACCATATTCAGTTTAAGGCTGTTGTAGTCACTGTTCGGCACCAAAATGGTGTTGCCGTCCAGTTTGTAATCTTGCTTTTGCTGATCCAGGTAATCCAGCACCGGAATCAACTCTTCCGTTTCATAGGCACCGAGCGGGCGCATTTCCGGCTCTTTGACCCAGAAAAACAGCATCACGATCAAAGCAACACAAATCGAAATGGACAGAACCAGCACGATCTGACGCAGCAGATCCAGATCACCCATAGCAAAATCCATCTTGGATGAGCTTTTCTCATCCAGATCCGGATTCTGCGCCGCGCCGTCAAGATCCGCGCCGGCAAGCAGGGCCTGATCTCCGCCAGAGCCGGACAGTGCCAAATCAGTTGTTTGCTTATCTTCAGCCACAGTTCAAATCCTACAATTACACTGGCATGTTCATCAGTTCTTTGTACGCTTCAACCAGCTTATTGCGTACCTGGATTGTGGCATCAAACGCCACACTCGATTTGTTGCGGGCAATCATCACATCAGACAGAGAAACGCCCTCGTCACCACGGTCAAAACGGGTTTGTAAATTACTCGATGATTGCTGCAGAGCGTTCACATTATTGATGGCCTGAGTGAGCATATCGCCAAAATCAGCGCCAACTTTTTGTCCTGTTGCTGCAGGGCGGCTATTACCCGCTTCGATCATCATCGCCTGCATTTCGCTTTGTAAGCCGTCTAATCTCATTATTACCTCAGATGCCAATTGTTTGACTCATGTCCGTTGTGAATCACCTTTTAGTCAGATCCAGCAAGTTATGTGCCATGCTCCGCAATGCTCATTCAACCCGGAATATCGATTCCGGCATCGCGCATTTTGGCCAGTTTGTAGCGCAAAGTGCGCGGACTGATACCAAGCTTCTCGGCCATCTCTTTACGTCGCCCTTCACATTCCACCAGGGTATCCATGATGATGGCGTACTCCTGATCGCGCAGTTTCGCCGCCTAAACCGCTGCTCGCGCTGATTGATTTGGCAAAGTCGACTTCGGCAACCGGCTTAATCTCTACCGCGGCGACATCTCCGCTTTCCACCACACTCTGCAGGCTGCTTGCATCCTGCCAGTCGAGGCCTTCCAACAAAATATGTTGCTGATCAATGTTATCCTGATCACTCAGAATCAGAGCGCGCTGAATCACGTTATCCAGTTCGCGCACATTACCCGGCCAGTTGTAGCTCAGCAACTTATTGATCGCACTGTCAGAGACGTCCGGAACCGCCAGGCCCAGCTTTTTACAATGACGCTCAACCAGATGGATGGCCAGCGGTTCAATATCCCCTTTCCGTTCACACAGCGCCGGCCAGGCGATTGGGAAAACATTGAGACGATAATAAAGGTCTTCGCGGAATTTTTTCTCTTGCACGTAAGCTTTAAGATCACGGTTACTGGTTGCCAGTACACGCACATCGAGTTTGATGCTCTTACGGCTGCCCAGGCGTTCTACTTCACGCTCCTGCAGCACACGCAGCAGTTTGGCCTGCAGGTTAAGATCCATTTCGCTGATCTCATCGAGCAGAATAGTACCGCCCTGAGCCTGCTCAAATTTGCCCGGACAAGCCTGAACCGCACCGGTAAACGCGCCTTTCTCGTAACCAAACAGCGTTGCTTCCAGCATGTTATCCGGAATCGCAGCACAGTTAATCGCAACAAACGGGCCGGCTTTACGCGGTGACGCATTATGGATATAACGGGACATCACTTCTTTACCGGAACCACTTGGTCCGAGTACCATGACATTCGCGTCGGTTTTCGCTACTTTTTCCGCCAGGCTCAGCAGCTTCAGGCTTTTTTCGTCCGCGACCACAGCGTCACCGTTGTCATCCGATTTCACCGGAGCGTAACGGCTGACCATGTTCAGTAACACCTCAGGTGCAAAGGGTTTGGCCATATAATCAATCGCGCCTTCCTTCATCGCTGACACTGCATCTTCAATATTGGCATACGCGGTCATCAGCAGCACCGGCAGATTCGGCCAATGTTGTTTGATGTTACGTAGCAGGGCCAAGCCGCCCATTCCTGCCATTTGCACGTCAGAGACCACGATATCAACCGGATAGGTTTTCAGTTTCAACAACGCATCCTCGGCACAATCGGCTTCAAGCCATTCGTAGCCCGCTAATGCCAGAGTGTCTACCAATGCTTCGCGTAGACCTTCATCATCTTCAACGATTAAGACTTTACTTTGAGCCATCATCATTCTCCCGAGTCTGAGTGAGAAGTGTGTGGTTGACGCTCCAGAGGCAAACACATGGTAAAACAGGCACCATCCCCCGGTTCAGAAATCAACTCAAGTTGGCCGTCGTGTGCACGACACACCATTTGTACAACCGCAAGACCAAGGCCGGTGCCTTGTGAGCGGGTGGTGAAGAAACGGCTCCATAATTTTTTGTTGCAGCTCTTTCGCCACGCCCGGACCATTGTCCTGCACGGAAATTTTTAACACGCCATTCACCGGCCGGAAAAAGACATCGATTTGAGCGCCTTTACCGACGATTTGAATCGCATTCATTACCAGGTTACTTAACGCAGAAGCAATCGCATTAACGTTGCCCATCAGTTGGGTCTCTTCCTGCTCTACTTCCTGGCCGTAATCAATCTGATTATTTTTTACGGCGGTTTCGATCATCGGCAAAAATTCATTCACCAGATCGGCCACCGTAAAAGGCTGAATCACTTTGTTATCGCCGCCTTTGGCGAACAGCAGCATGTCGTTGACCTGTTTTTCCAGGTCATGCAAGCGATCCACCAATTTGCTTTGGAAACGCTCGCGGGTGGGCTGAGGCAGATTAGGCGCAGACAGGTTGGAGGCATACAGCATCGCGCTCGACAACGGCGTTCTGACCTGATGCGCCAAGGACGCCACCATACGGCCAAGCGATGACAAACGTTGCAGATCGCTGACCCGAGACTGCAATAGTCGGGTTTCCGTCAGATCCGTGATAAGTATCAGTTGTCCGGTCGCCGATGCTGAGATAGCCAAACGCACCTTACGTCCGTTCCGCAACGAGATTTCGTGGCCGTCGTCTTCGCGCGGTGCAAAAGCGGCCTGAATAATGGTATACCAGCGCTCCCCCAGCAGCGGCACTTCAAGCAGACGCTGAGCTTCAGGGTTGGCTTCACGCACTATGCCCTGAGTATCGAGCAAAATCACTCCGGCTGGCATGACATCCAGTACTTGTTTGTAGCGCTCCACCTGATGCTCAAGGGAGTCTAAATGAGAATGCTGTTCTTGCGCTGCCTGGTCCATCGTCGGAAATCTGCCTCTAAATACAACAATAGCCTGTAACGCAAGATGCGTGCCAGGCTATTTACATTATTTTTCAGCAGGTTAATGCTATGACAATAAATTGACTCAGCAAAAATCAGCGCTGCATGTTGTATTTCCGCATTTTCTCAACCAAGGTTGTGCGGCGCATACCCAACATATCAGCGGCACGAGCCACAACACCACCCTGAGCATCCAGAGCCTGATTAATGAGGTTCACTTCCAGATCGGCCAGCAACTCTTTCAGATTCACACCTTCCGGGGGCAGTGATTGTGGGGCATCGAGCTGCTCATCAAGGTCTTCATCCTGACCAAAACTGAAGTCTTCCGAGAAAATATCCGCCAGTACATCGCGCTCCTGCTCTTCAACTGAGCTGAAACGACTTGGCTCAGGCTGGAATTCAGGAATATCACTGTAACGGTATTTGGTCGGCAGATGGTTAACATCCACCAGACTGTTCGGATACAGGATGACCATGCGCTCGACCAGATTAGCCAACTCGCGCACATTACCCGGCCAGTCGTGCTCCATCAGAGAATTGATCGCACGCGGTGTGAAACAGATAGGCAGGCCGCCTTCCGCTTCCAGGCGGGTCATCAGCTCCTGCAGCAGTAGCGGAATATCTTCTTTGCGCTCTTTCAGCGCCGGCATTTCAATCGGGAACACATTGAGGCGATAGTAAAGATCTTCACGGAAACGCTGATCATCGATCATCGTTTCCAGATTGCGGTGCGTTGCCGCAATCACGCGAACATTGGCTTTAATCGTACTGTTACCGCCAACGCGCTCAAAACAGCGCTCTTGCAGCACTCGCAGCAACTTCACCTGCATGCTCATCGGCATATCGCCGATTTCATCCAGGAACAGTGTACCGCCGTCAGCCAGTTCAAAACGCCCTTTACGCGAGGTAATCGCGCCGGTGAAGGCGCCTTTTTCATGACCAAACAGTTCACTTTCCAGCAGATCGGCCGGAATAGCACCACAGTTAATCGGCACGAAAGGTCCGCCACGGCGTGACGAATGGTAATGGATGTTACGTGCCACCACTTCTTTACCTGTCCCGGACTCCCCCAGGATAAGTACATTGGCTTCGGTGCCCGCGACTTGTTCAATTAGGTGACGAACTTCCTGAATACCATGACTTTGCCCGACCAGGCTGCGAAACAGCGTGTTTTTACGCGCACTAGCCATGACCTGAATGCCTTTACGCCCCAGGAAACTCTTTGCAGTGTCTCAGTGCATCACTAAGCTGCGGATAATTGAGTGGAAAATCCAGCTCACCAACAAAATGGGGAAACTCTTCCAGCGAGTACGGCTGCTTATTCGCGACCAGCAGCGGGATGTGGTTAGCTTTTGCAAGAGAATTCGACAGCAACTCAGGTAAGCACTGCGTTCCGAGGGAGCCCAAGATGCATCCAGCCCAAACAGCCGACCAATCAATCTGATCCAACTGAGAAGACTCAATCACCTCACATTGCTCTCCAACAAATTCTAATATGGTACTGAGACTCAGACGAATAGATGGATCGTCTTCAATCACAAGTAGTTTTGCTAAACCTTGCATAGGTGAGATTATTTGCCTTAATTCTGGAATGTTGTTGTCGCGCTGCTGCATGTCATCATCAGGCCCGACAATTTATAATATCTATCTGTCTAAACGATAGACAATTTGTGGCATTCAGCAACAAAAAAGCCACTGGCTAGTTAGTGGCTTCTATTCTATTTCATTATAAAAATAAGGCAACCTGGCAATTAACCGATGTGATATCAGTTAAAAGTTTCAAAAATTCCTTAGATTCCCACTTCTGAGGCAGTCAGATTGTGGTATTCAGCCGGAATTTGATCCCAGGCAGACTTGATTTCACGCAAAATATCAATAACGTCATCAATAGGCTGAGGGTCATTCTCATAGTTTGCCGTCGTGATCTGGGTGATCATAAATTCATACAACTGATCGAGATTCTGGGCGATTTCGCCGCCATCATTCATCGACAGACAGCTGCGCAGGCTGATGACAATTTCTAACGCCTTACCAAGACGTTCGCCTTTCACCGGAATATGGCCCTGCAGCATCGCCGCCTTACCCTGAATAAGGCGTTCAATTGCGCCACCCATCAGCATCTGAACGATTTTATGCGGTGAGGCCGCACTTAGCTGGCTATCCACTGATACTTTTTTGTACGCCTGTAAAGAACCACGCATAGTCTTCCTCTTTATAAAAACTTTTTGTATTGCTGAACCGATTTGTTGCCATAGCGATACTTATGCAACAATCGACCTATCGCAGTCGTTTGTGACTGCATCTGTTCAACAAGCTGTTGTGTTTGCAAAATTGCCTTGCGCCAAACCTCAGAATGGGCAAATTCCGGATTGTCGGCTGCATAGAGTAACAATCCTTGCAATAACCGTTCTCTCTTATCGACCAAGTGTACAATTTCTTCAGTGTTAATGTCTTGTACTGAAAGACTCTGCTTTAATTGGTGATCTAGATCACATAAAGCTTGCAGTTCGTCATCCATGTTACTGACCTAACATGCTCATCATGCTCGATAGCTGGGACTGCATGTTACTGGTTGCATCCTGCATGGCAGAGAAGCGCGCATGAGTGCGCTGCTGTAAATTATCCATGCGGCGATCTAATGCCGCCTGGTCATCCGTCAGGCGTCTGTCCTGCTCACCGAGGCTACGTTCACGAGTGCGAATCGAACCGGTCACACCGGTCATACTCTGAATCGCATCTTCTACTTTGCGTGCGAAGCCCTGGTTGCCGCCAAAAAACTCGCCCAGACGAGTGAAGTTATTGTTCAGCTGGCGATCGAGCATGTCATGATTGATCTCCAGTGTTCCCTGCCGTGTCGTCGTGATACCAAACTCAGTCAGACTGCGGATATCTTGCGGGGCCCCTTCTACCGGCGATGAAAACACCGAACGTAAGCGCGAATGCGCGCTGCGCACCACACTGTCACCGGCCAGAGGGCCAGCCTGCCCAGTAGTGGGGTCAACACTGCTCAGATCCTGGCTGACGGCAAAAAACTGGTTATACGCTGCGACAAATTGTTCAATATCCTGACGCACACTGTCGCGGTCATATTCAATATCGATTTCAGCAGGCCTATCACCCGGATTGGTTTTACCACTCAGAGTCAAATCAACTCCGTCAATGGCATTTTCAATCACGTTGTTTTCACTCGACAACTTAGCGACACCGTCCAGCATCACCATGGAATCCTGCCCGGCCTGAACCTGAATCATTCCGGAATAACCATCAAATGAATCTTGTGCCGCTTTCAGTTTCCTGCTGCGCCTGTTCAAGTTGCTCGAGACGTTCGCGCTCTGCTTCGGGCAGTTTAGCGCGTTCAGCTTGCTTAGCTTCTTCCGGCGTCATATTGCCGCTTTGCACGGCGGCGTCAATGGCAGCCTGTTCACGGGCCAATTGGGCATCGAGACGAGCCTGAGCCTCTTGCGGCGTAACATAGGAATCAGTGAGCGTACCGGAGGCAGTATTGCTCCAGCCCGGCACTTGCGACGATTTTTCCTGCGCCGCATTGTCTAACTCAGCTTCCGGCTCTGAGTAGGAATCGAGTAAGGTGCCCGAAGCCGTTTCAGTCCAGCCCGGGATTCGGTCTTGTGGTCTCAGATAACGGTTTGCATCCGTGCCTGCTTGCGCCGCGGCACGTACTGCATCATCGGAAAGATCGGCCGAATCAGAACTTTGATCGGTGCTTTGTGCAGCAGAATTAACGTGATCAGACATGGCCTGATCGACATTTCGTGCCGCCTCGCCAATCCGGTCGGCAACTTTAGCGGCAACTTCTTGCTGCTCGGGTGTCAACGGGGCAATCAACTGCTGTGCTTTAGCACGTGCTGATTCCAGATCTTTAACCCGATCTTCTAACGTTTTGTATTCCAGGCGATGCAATGCATCCCCGGCTGGGGCATCGGCACGAATACTAATGCGGTGATTCGCACCGGATAAATTTGAAGCGACGATCAAACGCGGCCCGTCAACATCATTGATGACCGAAGCTCGAACCCCCGGGTTACGGTCTTCGTCGTTAATGCCGCGAAACTACATCAATCAAGCGGGATCGCCCGCGCACATCGACACTGAACGATTGATCACCAAGAGAAATCTGCAGCTTGCCCGGGCCAAATCTGGCATCTTCCGGTAATACCGCTGATGCCAGTTTATGACTTTGGGCAAGCTGCAGCACATCGACTGCGTATCTGCCTGCGATTGCGTCTGTGGATGCTGTCGCAGATACCACTTTTTCGTCAGTTGTATCGACTTTACGTACGGCAAAAGCCTCCTGCTGACGAAAATTCGTCATCAGGTTACGCATGGTATCCAGCGACTCTCTGAGTCTGCCATAGGCACTGATACTGGTATCAATTTCACTGCGCTTGTTGTCAATGCTTTGCTGCTTGGGGGCACGCTCTGCATTCACAATTCCGCTGACCACTGAATTAATATCAAAGCCAGTGTTCATTCCCATTGGGCCTAAACTCATTATTTCACCTCAAAAAAACGATTACACCTTGGTCAGTAACAGACCCGATGTCGGGCTCTGTCCCTGCGCCAGGCGTCGTAAAACCTCAAGCATTTCTTCATCTGGAATCTGACGTATTATGTCGCCGGTTGAGGCCTCATAAATCGTCACAACATCCCGACCTGATTCTTCATCCACCCTGAATGCCAGTCCCTTATTGAACGAATCAACAAAATCATTCATCTGTTCAACCATCTTAGCACGTTGCTCCTCGCTGACCCGCTGTTGTTCACGGGACTGCTCAACGGCGCTTGCCAATGCCTGGTCCTGGCCTCGTTGTGTCTGCTGTGCCATACGTACAGTATTATCGGCACGCTGAACCATACGGTAGTCATCTTTCGAATCAGAAACGCCTTTCACGCTATCATTTTCTGAAGCAAATTTAATGCCACTCTGCGAGCCGTAAGGCTGGACGTTCGATGTATAGGATGGTCCGTCCATAACAATCTCCCTCCACCTTATCAGCCGTCGTTAAGATAACGACGGCCTAAAGCTCCCAACCACCAGGATTAACCCAGCAGGCTAAGAGCTGCAGATGGTGCCTGTCTCGCCTGCGCCAGTACCGAAGTACTCGCTTGTTGCAGGATCTGTGACTTGGTCATCGCCGTCGTTTCACGAGCATAGTCAGTGTCTTTGATACGGCTACGAGACGCGTTCACGTTCTCGTTGATGTTATCAAGGTTGCTGATTGCATGGTTGAAACGGTTTTGGAATGCACCCAGAGATGCACGTTGACTGTCTACCGATTTCAATGCGCCATCCAGTAGCGCAACCGCTTCTTGCGAGCCCGCAACACTGGTCACATCGATATCTTTTACTGTCACATCCTGAGCGGCTGCAAAGCCAATCTCGGAGCCAAGATCACCGCCGATGGTGACATCACCGCTTACTTTCTGAGTCGCAGCAAACAGTTGCAGTTTACCATCTTCGCCGACAGACGCTTTTACATCATCATTCTGACCGTTAATGTAAGTCGCTACTTCTTCTAAATCATCGCCCTGTTTGGCGTTGATGGTCACATTGCGCGATTCACCCTGACGATCGGTATAGCTCAGAGTCAGTTCAGTGGCATCGCCAACCGTCCAGTCCGCTGCTTTACCTTCTGCCGCGCGGTAAGATTTACCGCCCATTGCCATGGTGTCAGAACGCATGTTACCCATGCTCAGATTAACCGCTTCACCGGAATCTGCGCCAATCTGGAATGATTTATTACCAAAAGTACCGTTCAGTAGTTTGTTACCACCAAATGAGGTGGTTTCCGCAATACGGTTCAGCTCATCATTCAGCGCCGACACTTCTTCTTGAATTGCCTGACGCTCAGAAACCTGAGTTAGAGCCGTTTGAGGATTGCAATGCCAGGTCACGCATACGTTGCAGAATGTTGGTGCTCTCGTTCATCGCACCTTCAGCGGTTTGCGCGATTGAGATACCATCATTTGCGTTACGTACAGCCATATCCAAACCACGACTTTGTGAAGTCAGTCGGTTTGAGATCTGCAGCCCCGCCGCGTCGTCTTTAGCACTGTTGATACGGTAGCCGGAAGACAGACGTTCCATCGACTTCTGGGCACCGTCAGCTGCACCGTTCAGATAACGCTGGGCGGTCATCGCCGAGACGTTGGTACTTACATTAATTGCCATATTGTGATCTCCTAAGGCGGAATAGTTGGCGCGTTTTCGAGTCTCTCACCTCTCGTCCACGCACCTCATTTCTCTCGTATCCTTTAACGGCGACCACTGAACATCCTTTAGGCCAAACTGCGACCTTTTTTCCAACAAATGTCCATTTATGAATAAAATGTGACCAAGCACACAAATTTCAGGCATAAAAAATCCAGCCGGAGCTGGATTTTTTGTTCCTGGAGGCGATTAGCCCAGCAGACTTAGTGCCGCTTGCGGAGTCTGTTTGGCTTGAGCCAGAATTGAGCTTGAAGCCTGAGACAGAATCTGTGCCTTGGTCATTGCAGTCGATTCTTTCGCGAAATCGGTGTCTTTGATACGGCTCTTAGACGCATTCACGTTTTCGTTAATGTTGTCCAGGTTGTTGATAGCGTGACCGAAACGGTTCTGGAATGCACCCAGCTCTGCGCGGTGGCTGTCAACATATTTCAGTGCAGCATCAACGATGGCAACCGATTCCTGAGCTCCACCTACGCTGGTTACGTCGATGTTGTCAACTGTCACTTGCTGACCGTCACCCATGCCCAGTTCACCAGCCAGACCGCCGCCAAAAGAAACAGGGCCAGACACTTTGTTGTTGTCAGTGAACACTTGCAGCTGACCATCTTCGTTGACTGACGCTTTGACCATGTCAGTCTGACCATTGATGTAGGTCGCCAGCTCTTCGATGTCATCACCCGCTTTCGCGCTGATGTTGATGGTCTGTTCTGTACCTTGCGCATCGTTCAGCGTGATGCTCAGATCGTTTGAACCATCAGCCACTGTCCAGTCCTGGTCTTTAGCATTTGCTGCCTGGTAGCTGGTACCACCCATCATACGGTTATCACTGCGCATATCTTTCAGGGTCAGCATCACGGCTTCACCGTTATCCGCACCAATCTGGAATGCTTTGGTTTCGAATGTGCCGTTCAGCAGTTTGTTACCACCGAAAGACGTGGTTTCTGCGATACGGTTCAGTTCGTCATTCAGTGCTGTTACTTCTTCCTGAATCGCGACACGGTCTGATTTAGAGTTCGAGCCGTTAGCTGATTGCAGAGACAGGTCACGCATACGTTGCAGGATATTGGTGGTTTCGTTCATCGCACCTTCTGCAGTCTGCGCCATCGAAATACCATCGTTGGCGTTACGTACCGCGACATCCAGACCGCGGCTTTGTACATTCAGACGGTTTGAAATTTGCAGACCAGCAGCATCATCTTTAGCGCTGTTGATGCGTGAACCAGAAGACAGACGCTCCATAGAGGTTTGCTGAGCACTGGTTGCACTGTTCAGGTAACGTTGCGCGGTCATCGCTGATACGTTGGTATTTACATTTACTGCCATAGTGGTATCTCCAATTGATTTTCCGATATTTCCGGTTTCCGACGTCTCGGAAAACCAAGTAGTTCTCTCAAAGTTACTTTCTTTAACGGCGTGGGGCTGAAAAGCTTTAGGTCGATTTTAAGATTTTTTTGAAAAAAGTTGCTTTAGCGGATTAAAAGTGACGAAACTACAAAAAGAGCTAAAAAATTCCGTTTTTCACTAAAGCTTTTCAAGCGCTTGTCGATACCGCTTGGTTCTGCTTACCAATAAGACTTATTCGCTGTAACAAGACCTGTTCGTTATCACAAAATCTATCAGTGAGCAGAAGCGATGATGAGCATCAGGTCAGAACAAACCTTTTCCTGACCTTTTCCTAAATAACAGTGAACGGAATGCTAGTTACCCAGCAGGGTCAGGGCGATATTGGGCTGATTGCGTGCCTGAGCCAGAATCGTAGTACTGACCTGCTGCAGGATCTGCTGCTTAACCATTTGAGTGGTTTCTTTGGCGTAGTCGGTATCTTTAATCCGACTGTTGGATGATGCAAGATTCTCATGCACATTATCCAGATTGTTAATGGCATGACCAAAACGGTTTTGCATCGCCCCCAATTCCGAGCGATGGCTGTCGACATACTGCATAGCGGTATCCAGTACTGACACAGCACGCTGCGCACCGCCAACCGAAGTAATATCGAGATTATCAACCGCTTCATAACCTTGCAGGTTCATCTGCAGCTCATCGGCCAGACTGCCGCTGAAAGATAAAGTGCCCGCCGTTTCTTTACCGGCCATGAAAATCTGTAACTGTCCTTTATCATTAACCGATGCTGAGACCTTATCGGTCTGACCATTAATGTAGGTAGCCAGCTGTTCAATGTCATCGCCATTACGGGCCTGGATGGTGATCTGCTCTTGCTGACCACGCGCATTAAGGTAAGAGATGTTCAGCTCATTTCGGCCATTACCGGTCCGCCAGTCTTTATCTGCCATTCCGGCGGCAACATAACTGAAACCACCCATATTGATATCATCAGAGCGCATGCTTTTCAGTGATAGCTGCACAGCCTCGCCGGATGAGGCACCAATCTGGAAAGACGCCTGACCGAAAGAACCATTGAGCAATTTTTGCCCACCAAAAGAGGTAGTTTCAGCGATTCGGTTCAGTTCATCATTCAAAGCGCCCATTTCTTCCTGTAAAGCGACGCTATCCTGCTTACTGTTTGACCCGTTCGCCGATTGCAAAGACAAATCCCGCATTCGCTGGAGAAGATTGGTGGTTTCCTGCATCGCGCCTTCAGCAGTTTGCATGATTGAAATGCCGTCATTGGCATTACGTACCGCTACATCCAGCCCACTCATCTGCGCTTTGAGTCGATTAGAGATCTGCAAACCTGCCGCATCATCTTTAGCGCTGTTGATTCTGTTTCCAGAAGACAACCGCTCCATTGACTGATTGAGCATATCGGTCGCGCTGGTCAAATGCCGCTGGGCTATAAGCGCTGAGATATTGGTGTTGACCGTAATCGCCATGCAGTGAAGGCACCCTGTGCTGAGTATCGTGTATGCAAGCTGTATCGGCAGACCGGCACTAAACTTTAGTACCGGATAGAATTTACCTGAAGTGCCCGTCGGCCGGCATCATATATCAGCCTCCGAGTAAACTGACAGCCAGGCCAGATTGACTTTTCGCTTGTGCCAGTACTGATGTTCCGGCCTGCTGCAACATTTGCTGCTTGACCATTTTGGCAGCTTCTTTAGCATAATCGGTATCTTTAATTCTTCGGTTAGAATCGGATATATTTTTATTAACATTGTTCAGATTACTGATGGTGTGTCCTAACCGATTTTGCCAGGCTCCCAGCTCGGCACGATGGTTATCTACATACTCAAGAGCGGTATCCAGTACCGCAACAGAGCGCTGTGCTCCCCCCACCGATGTGATATCAAGATCATTGACTGATTCGTATCCGCTGAAGCTCATTTGCAGTGCGTCGGCCAGGCCACCACTGAAAGACAGAGTGCCCGAAGTCTCTTTACCGGCCATGTAGATCTGCAACTGACCTTTTTCATTCACCGAAGCCGATACTTTATCCGTTTGGCCATTAATGTAAGTCGCTACTTGCTCAATATCATCGTCCGGTTTGGCCTCAATATCGATGCTTTCCTGCCTTCCGTCTTTATTAAGGAACGAAATGCTGAATTGATTACGGCCAGGTTTCTACTCGCCAATGACTGTCTGCCATCTCCTGAGATTTGTAACTTAATCCCCCCATTGCCATGGTGTCTGAGCGCATACTTTTCAGTCCGATCTGCATCGCCTGTCCGGATTCCGTATCCAGTTGAAAGGACGTTTTACCAAAGGTTCCGTTGATCAGCTTTTTTCCGGCAAATGAGGTAGTTTCGGCAACCCGATTTAACTCATCGTTTAACGCACCCATCTCTTCCTGTAAGGCCTGACGATCCCCCTGACTGTTTACCCCATTCGCAGCCTGTAAGGATAAATCACGCATTCTTTGCAGAATACTCGTCGTTTCCTGCATCGCTCCTTCAGCCGTCTGCATAACAGAAATACCATGATTGGCATTATCTGTAGACACTTCCAACCCTGTCATTTGAGATTCCAGGCGATTGGAAATTTGCAGACCTGCGGCGTCATCACCGGCGCTGTTAATCCGGTTACCGGACGACATTTTTTCAACGGACAGGTTCAGCAACTTAGTCGACTCGTTCAAATGCCGCTGAGCAGCCAGAGTCGAAAAACTACTATTAATTGTTATGGTCATTCGATGCTTCACCTCACCACACATTGCATGAATAGTGTGATATCGACCCAAAAAATTAAACTTGAGGTGAAATAAACAAAAAACTCAACAAAAACAGAAACAAATCAAGCTGATTACCTAAAACAGGTCATCATTTATACAGGAGCGATGCACGGAGAACAGAAAGTGGCAGTTCGCGACCACCACTATCTGTAAAAATGAAGGGAGATATTTAGGACGTTGCAGTTAAACCTTTAGCGTCAGTTGCTGCAACATGACTTCAGACGGCGCAAAGAAATAGGCACCCGTGACTGCCTGAGTAAAGCGTAACAGCTGATCGGTTTTGCCGTCGGTTACACCATACATGCTGTCGAGCATAGTCTTAATATTGTGCAGTGTGTTGCAGTAAGCAATAAACAGCAGACCATGCTCACTGCTGGCGCTGCCATAAGGCAGGCTGTGGCGCACAATTTTCAGCCCTTTCCCCTGCTCTTTAATATCAACCCGGCCGACATGGGAAGCGGCAGGCACATTATCCAGCTCGACCGAATCAACTTTGGTACGACCGATGACCTTTTCCTGCGCGGACACATTAAGGCGATTCCAGGCTGGCAGGTTGTGAACAAAACGCTGCACCATCACATAGCTGCCCCCGGTAAATTCACCATCCGGTATGATGGCGACTTCACGGCGCTGCTCCTGCTTCGGGTTTTCTGTGCCGTCGATAAAGCCGGTCATGTCACGGGCATCAAGGTAGCGGAACCCATAGGTTTCATCGACAACCTCAACATCCTCTGCCACTTGCTCCAAATATTTACGCATCACATAAAACAGCAGGTCGTGACGCAGGCTGTGACAGTGAATCAGCACATCTACATCGGTTGCCGGTGCCTGAGTTGCGCCTTCTCCCAGCGGAGAAAAATCAATTAATTCTTCCGGCATCGGCGTTTCCAGCTGCTGCCAGAAACGCCTTACTGAATGCGATGGACAGGCTCAATTCCGCGCCTGGCTGCGTTGCGTTCAGCTCCTCCACCAGCGCAGGTAAGGCCTGCAACTGCTCAAGAACCTGAGCGTAGTTTTGCTTAATTTTCAAAAGACTATACAGTGCGAAGGGTTTCGCTTCCGGCAAAATAGCCGACTGTGGCGTTGACATATTAAGTCCTCACTTTTGTTTTTGCTCAGTGTATCCAATCAACAGACAAGCCAACCCTGTGCTGCACGCCAATCCAGGCGCCGGTCGGCTCATCGACAAATAAATGCTGTTTTGTACGTATCCGGCGCTGTTATCGATTAGCGCCCATCGGGTCGCTAAAACAATCTTTTACTCTGCGACTACGCAGCAGATACAAAACTAACCATAACAGAATCAACAGGGTCAGTGCATTCGCCCAGTGAAAGCTGCCGTGTTGTAAATAGCTATGATAGCCGGCCTGAGCAGATTGCAGCAGCAGCGTCAGTAAGGTAATCCAGCGTCCGCTGCCGGCCAGCGTATTAATAATAGGCCGCTGCGGGTCACGCAGCCCAATCAGCCACATCAGAACCAACCCGGGCAAACCGGACAACAAACCAAGATATAAACTGGCAGTACTCGGATAGACCCAGGCCAGAATGTCAGCGCCGCTGGTACGGCTGACGCCTGCCACCACAAAGACAACCCAGGCTCGCGCCAGAAATGCCCACCCAAGCCACAACCAGATCGGCGCCTTCAGATAACCATGTTTATCATATTGTTCAATCGCGTAACGCACGGTACTTCACCTGATTTATTATTGCCTTCCACTTTAGCGCAATGAATTCAAATAGCTATATGCAAACGCTACTTTTGGTGCCCATCACGCTTCATGTTACCCTTGGCTAAAACTGACAGGACGGCTGAAATGAAAAACAAAATCGTCGCGTCGCCGCAAACCCAAGACGACGCCAATAAAATTGCCAGAGCAACGCAAAAGCCCGGCCAGACTAAAGAGCAGACCAAGCTGATTGCACAAGGGATTGAGAAAGGCATTGCCCTGTATAAAAAAGAGCAAAAAGAGAAGCAGCGCCAAGCCGACCGGGCACGTAAAAAAGCCCTGAAAAGCAAACAGGCGACTTCGAGCCATGACGATGCCTCACAACCATCCGGCTCAGAAACACAAGCCGCTTCGCCATGGCCGATCCGACTGCCCTGGATACTGCTGGTAGTGAGTTGGCTCGGTTTTGCGCTCTACACATTTGGTTAATATGCGCCGGGAGAAGCCGCCCCGGTTTCTCCCGCTGCTTGATATTTTTTTGTAAACGATACCAACCAATTCGCGACTCTGCGTTAAATTAGCCATTCCATTCCTCCTTGATGCAATCCGTTTACTGGCCATCTTCCATCACCATTCACGAAATTGTTCTTTACTACCCTTTATTAGCACAGCTTTTATGGTGATTTTATCTTCTCATAACCTCTTTATCAAAATGTGATTAAGCTAGCATCCATAGATGGTGGAAACGTTTACAGTGTCGACGTGAAACATAATTATCATTAGGAACAAAAAATGTCCCATATACAAAATGGTCTGAGCTTTATAGACATCTTGGTTTTTGCCATCTACGTTGCCATCATCATTGCAGTCGGTCTCTGGGTATCACGCGATAAAAAAGGCGTGGCCAAAAGTACCGAAGATTACTTCCTGGCCGGTAAATCACTGCCTTGGTGGGCCGTGGGTGCCTCGCTGATCGCAGCCAACATCTCTGCAGAACAATTTATTGGTATGTCCGGTTCCGGATTTTCCATCGGTCTGGCGATTGCCTCTTACGAATGGATGGCCGCGTTAACCCTTATCATCGTTGGTAAATACTTCCTGCCTATTTTTATCGATAAAGGCATTTACACCATCCCGGAATTTGTTGAGCAACGCTTTAATAAAAACCTTAAAACCATTCTGGCGGTGTTCTGGATTGCCCTGTACGTCTTTGTCAACCTGACCTCAGTGCTTTATCTGGGTGGCCTGGCGCTGGAAACCATTCTTGGTATTCCGCTGATGTACTCCATCCTTGGTCTGGCACTGTTTGCTCTGGTCTACTCTATCTATGGCGGTCTGTCAGCCGTGGTCTGGACCGATGTAATTCAGGTGTTCTTCCTGGTACTGGGTGGCTTGCTGACGACTTACATGGCGGTCGGTTTTATCGGCGGTGAAAACGGCTGGTTCAGCGGTCTGTCGACCATGATTGACGCCGCACCGGGTCACTTTGAAATGGTCCTCGACCAAAGCAATCCGCAGTACATGAACCTGCCGGGCATTGCCGTACTGATCGGTGGTCTGTGGGTAGCGAACCTGTATTACTGGGGCTTTAACCAGTATATTATCCAGCGCACGCTGGCCGCTAAATCAGTACCGGAAGCGCAAAAAGGGATTCTGTTCGCCGCTTTTCTGAAACTGATTGTGCCATTTTTAGTGGTAATTCCGGGCATTGCCGCCTACGTGATTACCAGCTCACCTGAGCTGATGGCGAGCATGGGCGAGATGGCGACCAACAATATGCCAAGTGCCGCGCACGCGGATAAAGCCTACCCATGGCTGACCCAGTTCCTGCCGGTGGGTCTGAAAGGTGTCGTATTTGCAGCACTGGCAGCCGCTATCGTGTCATCACTGGCTTCGATGCTGAACTCAACCGCCACCATCTTCACGATGGACATCTACAAAGCGTACATAGCCCCGCAAACCGGCGACCACAAACTGGTTAATGTGGGTCGTATCACTGCGGTAGTCGCTTTGGTTATTGCTTGTATGGTCGCGCCTATGCTGGGCGGTATTGGTCAGGCATTTCAGTATATCCAGGAGTACACTGGTCTGGTCAGCCCGGGCATTCTGGCTGTGTTCCTGCTGGGTCTGTTCTGGAAAAAGACCACCAGCAAAGGCGCAATCACAGGTGTGGTACTTTCCATTCCGTTTGCTCTGTTCCTGAAATTCATGCCTCTTAACATGCCATTCATGGACCAGATGCTGTACACCCTGCTGTTCACTATCGTGGTGATCGCATTTACCAGCCTGAGTACCTCAGCCAATGATGACGATCCGAAAGGCATCACACTGACATCATCGATGTTTGCCACCGGCAAAAACTTCAATATTGCCGCGTATGCCATCATGATTGCTCTGGCTGTGCTGTACACCATTTTCTGGTAAATCCTGTCAGACATAACCTAAAGTTATGATATCAAGCCCTGCCTGACGGCGGGGCTTCATCCGTTTTATTAATCCGCACTCAGTGAGCCAGATATGCATCAAGAGTTACTGCCGAATATCGTTACTTTTCTGCAATCCATGTCACCATTCGATCAGCTCAAAACTGAAACCGTCAATCAGATAGCGCATTCGGTCGAAATCCTTTATCTCGGGCAGAATGAATACCTTGATTCGCACCAATCGGCGCAGCAACAATTCCTGTACCTGATCCGGGCTGGCGTGATTGAACAACGTTATCAGGATGGCAGCCTGCGTTCCCGTCTTGGCAGTGATGACATCTTTGGCTTAAGCCAAAACCACCACCAACCGGAATACCGCGTTGTGGCACTGGAAAATACGCTGCTGTACCGGATTAATTATGCATCTTTGCTGGAAAAAGTGGCGGACTACCCGCAAGTTATAGCTCAGCTTGCGCCTAATATCCCCACCCGTCTGGCCCACTCAACCCATCGGCCGGTCACCGAGAGCGCTGACACTATTTTTCTGCAACCGGTCAGTCAATTGCTCAACTCAAAGATTGCGATTGTTTCACCGGATACCACGATTCAGCAGGTTGCACACCGGATGCGGAACGAACTGCGCAGTTCATGTGCGGCGATTGTCGATGAGCAACAAAAACTGATTGGCCTGGTGACAGATAAAGACATGACCAAACGGGTCGTGGCCCAGGGCTGGGATGTCCAACAACCGATATCTTCCATCATGACCACGCACCTTCACACGGTAAACCGCCGCGATCTGGTCTTGAATGCCACTGAGTTGATGATGCAGCATCACATCCAGAATATTCCGGTCGTCGACGATAACTTTGCCATTGTGGGCATCATTACCCCACAGCAACTGATCCAAAAACACAGTATTCAGGCGGTGTTTCTCAACGAAAAAATTCGCCAGGCCGATTCGGTTGTAGCTCTGAGCGAACTAGGCACGGAACGCAATGCGCTGTTTTGTGCCTTGGTGGAAAGCGGTGTTTCCAGTGACATCATCAGCCAGGTCATGACACGGATTTACGATGCGTTTACCTGCCGCCTGCTGGAGCTGGCTGAGCAACACCTCGGCACGGCGCCGTGCGCATTCAGCTGGATTGCAGCCGGCTCCCATGCCCGACATGAAGTCCATCTTGGTTCAGATCAGGATAATGCCCTGATCCTTGCTGATTATGTAACAGAGAGCGACAAAGCCTATTTCAGCCATCTGGCGATGTACTTGTGTAAAGGGCTGGATCAGTGTGGCTATGCATTATGTAACGGTCGCTTTATGGCCGTGACCCGGCAATGGTGTCAGCCGCTGCACATCTGGCAGGAGTACTACCGCAAGTGGTCACGGGCGCCGGAATATGACCAGTTACTCAATCTGAACGTGTTTATTGAAATTCGTCATATCGCCGGTGATCAGAGCCTGTTTGCCGCCCTTGACAGCCAGCGCCAACAGCAGATCAGTGCCAATCCGAAACTGATGGCTGCGCTGGTAACCAACACACTGCGCACCCGTCCGCCGCTTGGTATCTTCAACAATCTGGTCCTTAAAAAAGATGGCCTCAGCGGAGAAAAAACACTCGATATCAAACACGCGGCTCTGAGCTGCCTGGTTGACATGGCGCGTATTTACGCGCTCAGTGCCGGCGGTCAGATGCAGGACACCCTGTCTCGCCTGCAATTTGCCGAGCAACATTCGCTGCTCAGCCACTCCTCTTATCAGGACTGCCTGGGGATTTATCACTTTGTCACCGACCTGCGTAACCAGCATCAGGTTGATGCGCTGCGCAGCGGTCGTCCAGTCAATAATTTGCTGCAGCCGGATCGGTTTGGAAGCTTTGAACGCCAGCATCTCAAAGACGCATTCCGGATCATCTCCGGCTTACAAGATGCAATGCGGGTCAAGTTCGGACAATAAGATGTTAAGCAGAATCGCAACATCATCGTTGCTGCGCCAACTGGAACAGCAACGTCAGCAGATACTCAATGAGAGCACGCACCTGCCGCCATACCTGCAATCCTGGTTACGCCACCCGCTGCCCCAGGCCGATTATGATGTACGCCAGCAACCGATACTGGCGCTGGATATTGAGACCACAGGTCTGGATGCCAGCAGCGACCAGATTGTCAGTATTGGCTGGGTACCTGTCATCAACAACATTATCCGTTTGTCGGGCGCGCAGTACTTTTTAGTGAAACCGTTATCACAAAATCATCACCAACAGGCCCGGATTCACCATATCCTGCCGCAAATGCAACAGCAGGGGATACCACTGCCGCAAGCAATTGAGGTACTATTTACTGAGTTAAAAGGTAAAGTGTTACTCGCACACGGTAGCGTGATTGAACGGCAATTTATCCGGCAATTCACTCAGTTACAAGGCTGGCCCGAGTTACCATTAATCTGGCTGGACACACTGAAAATCGAACAAACTTACCGTCAATTCGCTTCCCACACTGCGCCTCACCGGGCGATTAATGACTGGCGACTGAGTGCAATGCGCCAGCGTTATAATCTGCCCGATTATCAGGCGCATCATGCACTGTCGGACGCCATTTCGACCGCAGAACTCTATCTGGCCCAACAAAAACGTCTGTATGCCAAAGAGTATGTTCCATTAGAAACAGTGTTGAAAGCGTCCGGGTAATACCGATGTACGAACCGCGCCCTGCCCGGCTCCCACAACAGCTAACAAGAAAGGTTTACAGCCCATGGCAACCATCAAAGACGTAGCAAAGGCCGCCGGCGTATCCGTCGCCACCGTATCGCGCGTGATCAATAAATCACCGAAGGCGAGTAAGGCGTCGATTGACGCAGTCACTAAAGCAATGAGTGAGCTTGGCTATCGCCCCAATGCCGCCGCGCGGGCTCTGGTCAGTCAGAGTACCCAGACTATGGGAGTGCTGGTATCGGATGTGTCTGACCCGTTTTTCGGCACCCTGGTCAAAGCCGTGGATACCGTGGCACGCCAGCACGGAAAACATCTGCTGGTTGGTAATGGTTACCATAATCCCGAAGATGAGCGCCGTTTCTATCGAACTGCTGATCAACAACCGTTGTGATGCGCTGGTGATCCACGCTAAAGCGCTGAGTGATGCCGAACTGATTGCCTTTGCGCAGGAAGCGCCGGGCATGGTGATCATCAACCGCTTTATTCCCGAACTGGCCGAGCGCTGCATCTATCTCGACAACCACAAAGGTGCGCATCTGGCGACGGATTTTCTCATTCGCCAGGGGCATAGCAAAATCGCTTTTATCGCTTCCAGCCATCAGATCACCGATGTGGACGAACGGCTGAGCGGTTATCATGATGCGCTGCAGGAGCATGGCTTAGCCCAGCCTGACAGCTATGTTGAATATGGCGATCCGAGCAGTGAAGGTGGTGAGCAGGCGATGCTCAATCTGCTCAGTAAAGGACTTGATATCAGTGCTATCGTCGCTTACAACGACAATATGGCCGCCGGCGCCCTGTCAGTGATGGAGGAAAACGGCATTGCGGTTCCGCAGCAGATCTCGATTGTCGGCTTTGATGACGGACTGATTGCGCGCTACGTCAAACCGCGCCTGACCACAGTGCGTTATCCGATTCAGATGATGGCGGAAAACGCCGCCCAGCTCGCCCTGTATCTGGCTAAACAGCCGACGGAAGCGGACACCAGTCCGAAACGCTATTCTCCGACCATGGTCAAGCGTGATTCCGTCGCCGTGGCGTTGGCAGATTAAGCGACCGGCGACATCCGCGCCCAGCCAAGAAAACACCCTGCCAAAACGCTCACTGACAAAGTGAGCTTTTTTGTTCTGGCAGGCAGGCCACGTACCGATTGTGCGCGCAACAGCACCTGATGAATCATAAAAAAACCCATGATCAACAACCTTGCCACACGCACTGCTTTCTCCCCCCGAAAAGGCAGTTCGCGCGCCGCGCCACTCCCTACAAGTAAACGCGACTATGCTCAAGATGTTGCCATGGGTAACTGGCTATGAAAAACCGAAAATCATCGCCGGGGCATTAGCACCGGCAGCTTATCAACACTCGACCAGGCCGGCCCCTGCTTTGGCTTGGCAGACATAAATACTCTCTTTCAGTCCGGTCGCGGCCTGGTATTGCTGCGCGACGGCGACGTTAACGGCGTCCACCAGCGCAGGTGGAACCAGCGCAACCACACAACCGCCAAAACCACCACCGGTCATACGCACGCCGCCCTGTGTACCGATCACCTGTTTTACAATGTCGACCAGCGTATCAATTTCACTCACGGTGATTTCAAAATCATCACGCATTGAAGCATGGGACTCGGCCATCAGTTTCCCCAACTCCACCATGTCTGCATTACGCAGCGCCTGCGCCGCCTGCAGAGTCCGGGCATTTTCGCTGATCACATGACGGGCGCGCTTGGCCACCATTTCATCGAGCCCGGCACCGCGGGCATTAAACTGCTCCATACTGACATCACGCAGAGCTTTAACACCGAACCACTGCGCGGCCTGCTCACACTGCTGACGACGGGTGTTATATTCGCTGTCGACCAGCCCGCGCTGCTTGTTGGAGTTAATGATCACAACGGCCATATCCTGCGGCATTGAAACCGCCTCGGTTTCCAGGCTGCGGCAATCAATCAGCAGAGCATGATTATCCTCGCCCTGAGCGGAAATCAGCTGGTCCATAATGCCGCAGTTACAGCCGACAAATTCGTTTTCTGCCTGCTGACCATTAAGCGCAATCTCAGCTTGTGACAGCGGCAACTGATACAGCTCTTTAAAGGTCTGACCGATCACCACTTCCAGTGCCGCTGAGGAACTCAGCCCTGCCCCCTGTGGAACGTTGCCGCTGACCGCCAGATCAATCCCGCGGAAAATCTGACCGCGCTCGCGCAGGCAAAGCACAACACCACGGATGTAGTTGGCCCACATTTTGTCATCCACAAAACGGATATCACCGTCGAGGGTAAATTCGTCCATCTGGTTGTCGTAGTCACAGGCAACGACACGTACTACATTGTCATCGCGTTTTTTCGCCGCCACGACAGTCTGATAGTCGATGGCGCACGGCAGTACAAAGCCGTCATTGTAATCGGTATGTTCACCGATCAGGTTGACCCGCCCCGGAGCTTGAATAATATGGCTTGGCTGACAGCCGAAACGCGGCGTGAAAAGACGCGCTTACCGTGTGTTTAAGATCAGACATCATTAAATTCTCTTTGGTTAAAGACGGCGCTTGAAAGCACGCCGTACCGACTAATCAGGCTTGTTCTTTATAGTGGATGTCCGCGACATCACGCAGACGCTGCGCCGCCTGTTCCGCGGTCAGATCACGCTGAGTTTCAGCCAGCATTTCATAACCGACCATGAACTTACGCACTGTGGCGCTGCGCAGCAGAGGCGGATAGAACAGTGCATGTAACTGCCAGTGTTCGATATCGGTTCCGGCGCTGAAAAACGGCGCATAATGCCAGCCCATCGAATACGGGAAAGAGCACTGGAACAGGTTATCGTAACGACTGGTCAGTTTTTTAATTGCCAGCGCCAGATCATCACGTTGCTCATCGCTCAGTTCATTCATGCGCCGAACATGGGTCTTGGGCAGCAGCATGGTTTCAAACGGCCAGGCAGCCCAGTAAGGCACCAGTGCCACCCAGTGCTCTGTTTCCACCACGATGCGTGAACCGTCAGCCAGCTCTGCCTGAACATAATCCACCAGCAGGTTAGTACCGTGTTGCTGGTAATAGGCTTTGAGGTTGGCTTCTTTACGCTCAATTTCATTGGGTAAGAAGCTGTTGGCCCAAATCTGGCCATGCGGGTGTGGCTGCGAACACCCCATGGTTTCACCCTTGTTCTCAAACGCCTGCACCCAGAGGTACTCTTTACCCAGCTCTTCAATCTGCTCATTCCAGGTATCAATCACGGCGCGAATTCCGGCAACCGGAAGCTCCGGCAGGGTTTTGCTGTGATCCGGAGAAAAGCAAATTACCCGGCTCAAACCGGTCACACCCTGAATTTTAAACAGCGGACTGTCCGACTGCGGAGCTTGCGGTGAATCCGTCATTAACGCCGCAAAATCATTATTGAACACATAAGTCCCCGAATAATCCGGGTTCACATCGCCCGAAATCCGGGCGTTGGTCGGACAGAGAAAACAGTGCTGATCATAGCTCGGTAACAGGGCGGTAGACGGTGTTTCGTCCTGACCGCTCCACGGGCGCTTGGCACGATGGGGAGAGACCAATACCCATTGTCCGGTCAGAGGGTTATAGCGACGGTGCGGATGATCCACCGGATTAAATTCAATATTTGTCATCTGTGATTACCTAAACAATGTATGGGCCGTTAGTCCTGATAACCTTGCGGGTTTTGTGACTGCCAGCGCCAGGTATCTCTGGTCATTTCAGCCACACTGCGTGTTGCCTGCCAGCCCAGTTGCTGAAGGGCTTTGTCGGTACTGGCCCAGCATTCGGCAATATCACCGGGACGACGCGGGCAGATCTCATAAGGTACCGGCTGACCACATGCATCGCTGAACGCCTTGACCATATCCAGCACACTAGACCCTTTACCAGTACCGAGGTTAAAAATATGCAACCCGGCCTCAGAGCCGACTTTATCCAGTGCCGCAATATGGCCATCGGCCAGATCCATCACATGGATATAGTCACGCACACCGGTACCGTCAGGCGTGGCATAGTCATCACCGAACACCGCCAGTTTGTCACGGCGCCCGACGGCAACCTGGGCAATAAATGGCATCAGGTTGTTGGGAATGCCTTGCGGGTCTTCGCCCATGCTGCCAGACGGGTGAGCACCGACCGGATTGAAATAACGCAGCAGAGTGATACTCCAGTCCGGCTCAGCGGCAAACAGATCCGTCAGACACTGTTCCACCATGTATTTGCTGCGTCCGTACGGATTGGTGGTGGCACCGGTCGGAGACGATTCAGTGATCGGCACTTGTTGCGGGTCGCCGTATACTGTCGCAGATGAACTGAAGACCAGGCTTTTCACTCCGGCTTTGCGCATACTGCGCAGCAGAAACCAGCGTGCCGTTAACATTATTGTCGTAATACTCAATCGGTTTGCTGACCGATTCCCCGACCGCTTTCAGACCAGCAAAATGGACTACCGCCTTGACTGACGTCTGGGCAAACACCGAATCCAAAAACTCTTCATCGCGAACATCGCCGACAAAGAAACGCGGGCGCACGCCGGTCAACGCTTCTATCCGGTTAAGTACTTCTGCCTTGGCATTACACAGATTATCGACAATCACCGGCGTCATACCGGCCGCTATCATCTGTACACATGTGTGGCTGCCGATGTATCCCATACCACCTGTAATAAGAACGTTCACCTGTCACCTCTTGTTCGTTGTCTGTTGACTATGGGTTGCAGTTTATCCTCAATCTAAGCGCACTTTCTGTGACTCTGCTCTCAAGGTGTAAACGTTTCCACAAATTTGGCAATAAATGGCTTAAGGAAAAACTGGGAGTGTTAAAACAAGGGGTCAGGAAAAGAGATAGCGTTTTCACCACCATACTTATCAGAGTCGTTAAACAGGCTTTACTCAGCGTCTCGGGGCAGAGTCCGGGCGCTCTTATCTGCGAAGAAACGACTAGCAGGACGGACACCCTAAAACCCCCTAAAGGGGACACACACCATAAACACGGCAACGGCGGAAATGAAAAAAATGCGCCGTCCTGGCGGACGACGCATCTTGGTCGGGTCGGACTAGCGACCGTGTTCAGGCACTGAAACCCAGACTGGCAGCGATAGCCGTTTTGCGATCCAGTACCCACTGACTGTCGAACGGCCCCCAATCAGACAGCTGGTAATAGCCATCGTTATGACGTCGGCCATCCTGAATGAACATCAATTCAATACCGATCCCCGGCAGTGCTTTGATCACATCCTGGATAGTACGCCGCGGCCAACCGGTCTTCTCAATCAGTTTGGGAACATTCGGTCGCTCAAGACTCTCCACCAGCAAGGCTAAATACAGGCGCCTTGCAAATACAGGACTCAATTCCATTGATAACCTCCTAATTATGCTAAGCACATTATTTCTGTTTTGCAGCTCAAGGTGTTGAGTTCGATCAATAACTCGCTAATCGCCACCGCCCAGTGAATAATTTTTCAATTCACGAAAATAGTTTCATCACACTTTTGTCAGAAGGAAGCCTTCCTGTTACGATTTGGCAAACATCATAATAAGCAGTATTCAAAGGATTCCTATGACCATCACTATGTACGGTATTCCCAATTGCGACACGATTAAAAAAGCACGCAAATGGCTCGAAGCACAAGGTGTGGATTATCAGTTTCACGACTATCGTAAAGATGGCGTCAACGCTGATCTGGTGAGCGAATTTTGTCAGGCTCTCGGCTGGGAAAATGTGCTCAACAAACGTGGCACTACCTATCGTCAACTGACACAAGAACAGAAAGATAGTCTTAATCAGGACAACGCTATCCCTTTGCTGGTTGAACAACCAGCGATGATCAAGCGCCCGGTTCTGCGTGTCGATGGTCAGCTCCATATCGGTTTTAAAGCCGAACAATACGCTTCTCTTTTCTCTTAAATACAAGGATTTCAAGGATGACAGACAGCCCAGTTTCTGGCTCTCGCAAAAGATTTAATCAGCCGCCAGTCTGTGACCCCGCTCGATGCGGGTTGTCAGGACGTGATGATCGAACGTCTTAAAGCACTCGGTTTTGAGATTGAGATGATGGTGTTTGAAGACACCACCAATTTCTGGGCGCGCCGCGGCAGCGAAGCGCCGCTGTTTGCTTTTGCCGGTCACACTGACGTCGTACCTGCCGGACCGCTGGCGCAATGGCATACGCCTCCGTTCGAACCGACCGTTATCGACGGCCACCTGCATGGCCGTGGCGCAGCAGATATGAAAGGCTCACTGGCCTGTATGGTGGTAGCCGTGGAGCGCTTCATCGCTGAAAATCCGGATCACAAAGGCTCAATCGCCTTCCTGATCACCTCTGACGAAGAGGGCCCGTTTATCAACGGTACCACGCGTGTGGTCGATACCCTGATGGCGCGTGACGAGAAAATCGACATGTGCATCGTCGGCGAGCCATCCAGCACGCTGCACGTCGGTGACGTGGTGAAAAACGGTCGTCGCGGATCTATCACCGGCGATCTGACGGTCAAAGGAACCCAGGGCCACGTCGCCTACCCGCACCTGGCCAATAACCCGGTTCATCAGGCACTGCCTGCCCTGGCAGAACTGGCCGCGACCACCTGGGATGAGGGCAATGAATACTTCCCGCCAACCAGCTTCCAGATCCCGAATCTGCATGCCGGTACCGGCGCCTCAAACGTGATTCCAGGCGAGTTTAATGTTCAGTTTAACTTCCGTTTCAGTACCGAACTGACCGATGAAGAGATCAAACGTCGCGTACACTCAACTCTGGATGCGCACGGTCTTGAGTACGATCTGAAATGGACACTGAGCGGTCATCCGTTTCCTGACCGATACTGGTGCTCTGCGCGATGCGGTTGTTAAAGCGGTCAGTGAAGTCAATCATCAGCAGCCGCAACTGCTGACCACAGGCGGAACTTCAGACGGCCGTTTTATCGCCCGCATGGGAGCGCAGGTCGTGGAGCTGGGTCCGGTTAACGCCACTATCCACAAAGTAAACGAGTGCGTGAACATCGCGGATCTAGAAAAACTGACCGACATGTATCAGAAAACTCTCGAGAACCTTCTCGCGCAATGATGACTGCGGAGCAGCTGACCGGGCAAACCGAGTCACACCTGACCGAAGTCGTGGTGGGCCAGAAAGCCTTTCTGGTCCACCCACAGGTCAGCGCCGATTTACTGGCGTTGAAACAAGCTGCCGATGCGGCCGGCTTTAATTTCAATATTGCCAGCGGTTTTCGCTCGTTTGAACGTCAGCTCGCGATCTGGAACCGTAAGATGAACGGCGAAGCGGTGATCCGCGATGCCGATAATCAGCCGTTAGATACGGCGCGGTTATCGCAAGGTGAAAAGGCGCAGGCTATCCTGCGCTGGTCCGCCCTGCCCGGCGGCAGCCGTCATCATTGGGGCAGTGATTTTGACGTTTTTGATCGTCATGCCCTGCCCGAGGGACAAACGCTGCAACTTGAGCCCTGGGAGTACTTAGAAGCCCATCAGCGGCCTTTTTATCAATGGCTGCAACGCAACCTGCACCGCTTCGGCTTCTTTTTCCCCTACCAGCAACATGGCTCCGGAGTGGCATTTGAACCCTGGCATATCAGCCACCGTACGACCGCACGTGAATGTCTGAGTGCTCTCACGCCGCAGATGCTGGATCAGCAGTTAGAACAGGCGCCCATTTTGGCGAAACAGTGGGTGCGCGAACACCTCAATCAGATCTACACTCAATATATTATCCATATTTGCGATAGTGACTGAGATGATAGACTTCTTACTCAATCCCTGGGTTATCACCCTGCTGGTGATCTTTGTGTTCGTGGGCAATATTGCCGCATTGAAACAGACGGCCAATACGGTCAAGTTCGGTGAAAAGCGGCCAAAAAGCGAGCTCGACAAGCTCAATGAACTGGATAAAGCGCGCCACGGAGAACCAGCAGCGCAGCCCGGCTCAGCACAAGACCAGGCCAGTGAGGATAAACGCTCACACCGTGATAAAGTGCAGTAATAAAGTGCAATGACAGTAAAAAGGGACGCGTCAGCGTCCCTTTTGTTTTTAATCACGATGTCACGCTCATAAAGGCTTTATTGCGCTTTACTACGCTCTGAAATCGCCGCCAGCACCGGCATCATCTCTTTCAACAGCGCTTCTTCAACCGGTTTACCCGCTGAATCTGTCACGTTGATTGACGTGCGGTTACCCAAATCACCAAACAGGAAGGTGTAAGTACCAGCCTTAAGATTCATTGGTTTCACACCGATTTGCTGCCAGAAACTCATCATCCGGCGCGGCATATTTAGCCTTGATCGTACCTTGCGACTGGTTACGTTCTTCCAGAGTAAAGCCCATTCGAGGCAGCAACTCCGGCAGTCGAGGCCACAAAACATTATAAGGAGAGCGAGCAATAATGACCGGGAAGCCACTGCGGTCAGCACCCATAGAGATCGGGATCTGTTTCACCAGCTCCTGAGCTTTACGCTCCGCTTCCGCACGCACTTCCTGATCGTAACGAGCGGTCACCAGGTTGGTCATCAACACGCTATAACGTTCTTTATTAGTCATAGAGACCGCCTGACGTTCACCAGCCTGTTGCCAGTCGACCAGGGCAACCGAGAAACCGTAACGGTTATTCGCTTCAACCCGGCTCAGCTCGTAACGGCTGCCGATTTCGGCATCTTCATCTTCCGAGACCCAGTTCACCCAGTCGGTTTCAACTTGGGTGTCTGATTGCTGACGCGCTTTGATTTTATGCTCACGCATCATCATCAGCGCAGTCTGCCACACTTGATCGGCTTCATCTTTACGGATCATCCACAAAGTGACTTTGCCATTCTGGCTTTCGGCTCTGGCGCCCGGAATCAGTTCCAGCACCTGTTGCGGAGGACGAATATCGACCACAGTGCCGACACCACCTTTGAAATCACCTTGAGGAATATCGTAATCGGGATAAAACTGCGGCGTTGCCCCTTCCGGCAATGCCCACTGTTTAAAATCTTTGGTCTCTAGATAGGCAAAATCATCTTTGGCCTGGCGGCGTTGCGTTGGGCTGCTTGAACAGGCACTCAACACCAAAACAGCCAGTGACCCAACCACCAGCTGACGCGATAACTTCATTGAAACTCCTAAAATGTACCGGGGTATGAAAACCCCGGCATTGTACTGGATAGTGCCTTAGAAAATACAGGCTTCTGTCATTGCTTGGGCAACAAGTGGACGAGCTTGTTCAGAGAGTTCCGTTAAAGGTAGACGCAGATCACCTTCTGCAATCAGACCCATTTTGTGAGCCGCCCATTTAACCGGAATCGGACTGGACTCAACAAACAGACCTTTGTGCAGCGCCATCAGACGCTGGTTAATCACTTCAGCTTCTTCAAACTTACCTTCCAGCGCCAGACGCATCATTTTTGCCATGTCTGCAGCTGCAACGTTGTTGGTCACCGAAATGACCCCCTGACCACCCAGTTTTACAAACTCGAGGCCGGTCGCGTCGTCACCACTGAGCAGATCGAAATCTTTACCACACAGTTCACGGTGCAGGGCAACACGGCTCAAATCACCTGTTGCATCTTTGAGTGCGACAATGTTTTTTAGTTCCGCAACACGAGCCACTGTTTCTGGTTTCATGTCAACCGCTGTACGGCCAGGTACGTTGTAAAGGATAACCGGAACGTCGGTTTCCTGAGAAATCACTTTGTAATGCTGATACAAACCTTCCTGAGTCGGCTTGT
The DNA here is from genome assembly GCA_039696685.1 of Vibrio sp. CDRSL-10 TSBA. Lineage (NCBI taxonomy): Bacteria > Pseudomonadati > Pseudomonadota > Gammaproteobacteria > Vibrionales > Vibrionaceae > Vibrio > Vibrio sp. CDRSL-10 TSBA. The sequence goes on from CP155566.1 coordinate 2,581,084, forward strand.
TGTAGTACGGCGTCACACTCAGGTAACCTGAGATGCCGGTATTATTCAGTAGTCGGCTGAACGTCACTGATTCATGGGTTGCATTCGCACCAGTGCCCGCAATGACCGGAATACGCCCGTCGGAAAACTCAACGGTTTTCTCCACAACTTTGACATGCTCTTCGATCGAGAGGGTGGCTGATTCACCGGTTGTTCCCACAGAAACAATTCCGTCAGTGCCAGCATCGATATGGTAATCGACCAGCTTTTTCAGGCTACGATAATCGACCTCACCGTCTGAATTAAAAGGTGTAATTAACGCGACGATACTTCCTGAAAACATGTCTATCTCCCTAGATTGATAACTCTTGCATGGTACTGCATGGCGCTTGAAAAACACAAGGGGGGCAAACCGCTTAAATAGCCCTTATGAGTGAATATTTATCAGATGTCAGACTTTAGACTAATTCTATTCTGTACTGTGCTTTATACACAGTACAAATCACCGGATGTCAAACGGTGGTCATTTGTGCCCAAAGACAACCCTTTCTGCGCTCGATGCGAACCGCAACTTGGTAAAGGCTCTATGCCTGCTTTCCCGACTGTATCATGAAATCACAGCATGCAAAGGATAATTGTCGCGTTATAGAGGGTTTATTTTTATCACTTTCGGCTATGTTAAAATAACGCTTTGTCACCGCACAGAAAAAGACGTTTTGGTGCGCTTTCTCTATACTTTAACTGTGTTAACATGCCGGAAAAATTCAGCGAAGTGATGCTATGACTCAACATTTAGTAATTACCGCAGTAGGAAGCGACCGACCAGGTATCTGTAATCAGGTGATCAAACTGGTGACTCAGGCCGGATGCAATATCATCGACAGTCGTATTGCCTTGTTCGGAAACGAATTTACCCTGATTATGTTAGTGTCGGGCAATGCCAACAGTGTCACTCGGGTGGAAACCTTGCTGCCGTTACTCGGGCAGGAGCAGGAGCTGATCACCATGATGAAACGCACCTCACCTCATGTGAGCCAAAACAACGCTTACATCGTAGACATTTACGTTGAGTCCGATGACAAGCCCGGGCTGACTGAAAAGTTCACCCAGTTTTTTGCCGAACGTAATATCGGTATGGCCTCACTCAGTGCCCAGACCATCGATAAGCAAAAACTTGAAAGTGAACACGACCAGTTCCAGCTCGCGATCACCGCTCATGTGGACGGTAATTGTAATCTGATGCAACTGCAGGAAGATTTTGATGCGGTATGCGATCAATTACAGGTCAAAGGCTCACTGAACTTTATTAAAAACAGTCTCTGAAAAGCAATAAAAGGAAGGATGATGAATACACTAACCGCAGGCTCACCAGCGCCGGCTTTTGCGCTTCCCGATCAGGATGGTAATACGGTCTCTTTGTCTGACTTTGCCGGTAAAAAAGTGCTGTTCTACTTTTACCCGAAAGCCATGACTCCGGGCTGTACCGTCCAGGCCCAGGGAATGCGTGATGTCAAAGCAGACCTGGATGCGCACAATGTGGTCGTTCTGGGTGTCAGCATTGATCCGGTCAAACGTCTGGGCAAATTCATTGAACGCGACAACCTCAACTTCACGCTGCTGTCAGATGAAGACCATGCCGTAGCTGAACAGTTTGGCGTATGGGGCGAGAAAAAATTCATGGGCAAGGTGTACGATGGCCTGCACCGTATCAGTTTTCTGATTGATGAAAACGGCACAATTGAACATGTATTTAATAAGTTCAAAACCAAAGATCATCACGAGGTAGTACTTAATTACCTCAATGAGAAAAATGCATAAATAGTCAAAGGGCCAGTCACAAGACTGGCCCTTTTTTGTATGAAGCTTTACACGATTCAGACAATAAACTTGTTCAGAATGGCGTCTTGCTCACGCACATTTTCTGTCTGGGCCTGCATCGAAATACTCGCCTCTTGCGCAGATTCCGATACCTGAGTCGACAGGTCTTTAATTTTCACCGTATTGCTGTTGATCTCTTCCGCAACCAGGCTCTGCTCTTCCGCCGCAGAAGCAATTTGCATATTCATATCACTGATCTGCTGAATTGACGCGCGGATACGCTGCAGCGCTTCATCCGCCAGCTGCGCTTTTTCCACGGCATCTTCTGCGGTCGACTTGCTCTCTTTCATCGCCACAGAAACGGAACCTGCGCCCGCCTGCAACTGTTCAATCATGCTGCGGATTTCCGTCGTCGATTGCTGAGTACGTTGCGCCAGAGTGCGAACTTCATCGGCAACCACAGCAAAACCTCGGCCAGACTCACCGGCACGGGCCGCTTCAATCGCCGCGTTCAGCGCCAGCAAATTGGTCTGATCGGCAATATCGTTGATCACTTTCAAGATGGTTTCGATATTGGATGTCGCCGATTCCAGACCGCGCACCTCTTCCACCGCCATCTCAATATGAGCGGACAAACGGTCAATCGACTGGGCGGTATCACTCACCACACGTGAACCTTCCACGGTCGCATCGTCGGCTTCTTTCGCCGCTGAAGCGGCCCCTTGGGCGTTATTGGCCACTTCCGTTGCTGTCACCGCCATCTCGTGCATCGCGGTTGCCAACTGCTCAAGCTCCTGCAGTTGATCGCGCATCGCCGCCGCAGAGCCCTGCACTGTTCCCATGGTTTGCTCAGCACCATGCATGATTTCTACGCCAATCGCTTTGGACTGCTGAATCTGCTTTTGCAGTGCTTCGGTAAAGGTATTGAAGCCCTGTGCCAGCTCAGCAAACTCTTTATCGGTGTCCGTACTGAGACGTTTGGTTAAATCACCCTGACCGGACGCGACATCTTTAATCGCTTCATTGAGCGTACCCAGCGGACGCATCAGGAACTTAATCAGCAAGCTCAGGCCGACGATACTCACCAATACGCCAATCACAGTGTAAATGATGCTATTAGTACGCAGCGTATCCACTGCATCGTAAGCCTTATTTTCATCGACAATCGCACCTATGTACCAGTTTTCACTTGGCACCTTGGTGAAGTTGACCATAAACGGATTACCATCAATCTCAATTTCCTGCGTTTCCCGGAATAATGGTGACCTGTGGCAGATAGCTGCTCAGCTTCTCGCCGTTGTTCGCCGTGGTCGGGTGCGCGATAGTGGTGCCATCGGCGGTAACGATGAACAGGTAACCGGCATCGAACAGATTAATGGAGTTGATAAGATCTGCCAGCTTAGTCAGCTCCAGATCGTAGAACATGCCACCGACAAACTGACCGTTGTCAAACACCGGCGTACCGATAGACATAATGGTTTTCTTGGTGGAAACATCAACATACGGCGCAGTCAGCGTTAGCTTACGCTCTTGCTTGGCGGCGATAAACCAAGGGCGTTTACGCGGATCATAATCGCCGCTTGGCTCCCAGCCATCGTCATTTTCAACCACGCTGCCGTCGGCTTGATAGCCAAGACCGACCGCCAGGAAACTGCCTTTCAGTGCCGGTTTTTCCAACACGTTTTTAACGTAAGTGCGGTTCTGCGGATCCAGTTCCAGAACTTCGGTGGTGGACTGAGCCAGCGCCTTTTTACTGGTCATCTGTGCGATAATCGTGTTATTTACCCCGGCAACCATCTCCTTCAGGCTGCTGTTAACCAAAGACTCGACTTCTGTGCGCACTGTGCTCAGCTGCTGAATCGATAACAGCAATATAATCAGTAACAGTAGCGCCGATGAAGCGGCCACAATTTTTTGGCTAAATCTCATATCTTCCCTCAACTCATAAGCTTGTAGCGATTAACTGCAATCAATAAAAAGTCATTTATTATTATTTGATCCATCATTGTGTATATATCGACTAGCCATAACAAAACTTAAGGCCTAACTTAACCGTTAGTTATAATTCAATCAATAATACTTTATTTACATTTTATTCACCGGATAAATTAACGCCCCATCCTACAATGACAGGGCGCCGCAAAATTTAGTGCTGCAATCAGCTCAGTTGCTCCGGTGGATCTTCTTCGGTACTCGGCAGGGCATTCCAGACCGCTTTCACCAGAGTCGCCAGCGGGATAGCAAAGAACACTCCCCAGAAACCCCATAATCCACCAAACACCAGCACAGAGACGATGATGGCAACCGGGTGCAGGTTGACCGCTTCAGAAAACAGCACCGGAACCAGTACATTCCCATCCAGTGCCTGTATAATGCCATAAGCAATCAGCAGGTAGTAAAACTGCGGCGTCATTCCCCATTGGAACAAACCGACCACTGCCACCGGAACCGTCACTGCGGCAGCACCGATATACGGGATCAACACCGACAGTCCGACCGCGACCGCGAGCAGCACCGAATAACGCAGGTCAAGAATAGCAAAAGTGACATAGCTGACACTGCCCACAATCAATATTTCCAATACTTTACCGCGAATATAGTTGGAAATTTGCTGATTCATTTCATGCCAGACTTTGTTGGCCAGCTTACGGTTGCGTGGCAGAAACGCCGCGCACCATACCCAACATTTCCTGCTTGTCTTTGAGCAGGAAGAAGACCAGCAAAGGCACCAGAATCAGGTAAACCGCTAAGGTCGCAATACTGACCAGGGAAGCCAGAGAGCCTTTCACCACGGATTCGCCCATGCCCAACGCTTTATTTTTGGCATTGGTTACAATCGATTCAACGATTTGCAGATTGGCCAGTTCCGGATAGCGCTCTGGAATCATGGCGATGAATTTTTGCAGCCCGTTGTACATATTGGGAATATCGTTAATCAGGTTAACGATCTGCTGCCAGATGGTCGGTACCAGGCCAAACACCGCCAGCAACATCAGACCGGTAAACAGCAGTATAACTAATATCACCGCCAGAGTGCGCGGGATTTTCATTCGGCACAATTGGATCACCGGCCATTCCAGCAGATAAGCCAGTACAATAGCGACCAGCAGAGGGGCAATTAGATGACCAAAGAAATAGATGGTAATAAAACCAAAGAACAGTATCGCCACCAGGCTGACAGCGTGTGGATCGGAGAAACGTCGCTTATACCAACGACTCACCAGTTCAAACATTGGATCCTCTCTCCTTAACTATGTATAGCGAAAAATAACCATCCGCATAGTCACTCTGGCAGGTAAACGGTTGCCGGAGCAAGTAGGCTTCAATATCGCGTTTTGAGTTTGGATCAGACAGCAAAATGGTGGTCGATTCACCAGCATCCAGCTGCACAGTGTGACGTTTGGCAAGTAATAACGCCATAGGGCAGCGCTGCTGACGTAAATCGAGAATATTCGGTTCCATTCTGCGGCTCAATCCTTAATATAGGTGAGATATTGTATAGTCTTTTGCGCGGCGTGCCAGTTTTTCTCTCGGAGAAAAAATCGTTACCTTTCATTACCAAGCAATAGCGAATCGGCAAACCCGCGCAAGATTGACTAATGGTCAAAGGTGCAGCGCTGCTGCCATGCCGGCGCACCTTGTCAGCGTATCAGTCCCGGCCGCCCGCAGGGAAACCATTCCGATGAGACAGTGTCTTAGTGAGAGATGATTTTGGAGTATTACCTGTAGCTATGATAGTCAAACGTACTCGTTCACTGTTATGTCTCTGCCTCGCAGCGGCCCTGGCCGCTCCGGGGCCGAGTTATGCCGACAGCATTGAATTGCCCGACATCGGCACCGTCGCCGGCTCAACCCTGACCATAGATCAGGAACTGATCTATGGTGACGCATACATGCGCATGCTGCGCAATAACCAACCGGTTATCGATGACCCGGTCCTGAACGAATACATCGATGCGCTCGGTCACCGCCTGGTCGCCAACAGCGATGATGTCAAAACGCCGTTCACCTTTTTTATGATTCGCGATCGTAACATTAACGCGTTTGCGTTTTTCGGCGGTTATGTCGCCCTGCATTCCGGCCTGTTCCTGCATGCCCAGTCTGAGAGTGAACTGGCATCGGTGATGGCGCATGAAATCGCCCATGTCACCCAACGTCACCTGGCACGCAGTATGGAAGATCAGGCCCAGCGAACGCCGGCCACCATTGCCGCCCTGGCTGGCTCACTGCTGCTGGCTATCGCAGCCCCGCAAGCGGGTATTGCGGCCATTACCGCCACGACCGCCGGTAATATTCAGAGTCAGATCAACTACACCCGTGCCAATGAAAAAGAAGCCGACCGGTTTGGTATCAGCACGCTGGCCAAAGCCGGTTTTGACGTCAATGCCATGCCACGCTTTTTTGGCCGCCTGGCCGATGAATATCGCTATGCCAGCACACCACCGCCTATGTTGCTGACTCACCCGCTGCCGGCTGATCGTATCACTGACAGCCGAGTGCGTGCCCAGCAGTTCAGCCCGGTTCAGCTCCCGCCGTCGCTGCATTACCATCTGGCGCGCGCTCGTGTGGTTGCCCGTTATGCCGGGATTGACTCAGATGCCGCGCTGGATTGGTTTGAACGCACACAGAAAAAAGCCGCTCCCGAGCTCAAACCGGCCTTTGACTATGGCAAAGCACTGGTGTATCTCGACAGCCGTCGTTTTGATGAGGCAGAACCCCTGCTCAATTCGCTGCTCAAAAGCGATGCCAACAATAATTTCTATCTCGATGCCGTGACCGACCTGTATCTGGCCACGGACCGCGCGACACAGGCAGTCGAACGCCTCAGCAGCGCGCTGAAGCAGAAGCCGAATAACCCGGTACTGGTCATTAACTATGCCAACGCATTGATCAAAGCGGAGCAGTATCCGCAGGCAATACGTACCCTGCAGCGCTACACCCATGACAACCCCAACGATCCCAATGGCTGGCACCTGTTATCCGAGTCCAGTTTCCCTGGGGGGGAACGGTGCCGAAGAACTGGCGGCACGGGCAGAAATCCTCGCGCTGCGAGCCAACTGGAACAAAGCAATTCAGTTTTATACTCAGGCCAGCCAGCTGGCTAAACTGGGCAGTTTGGAACAGGCGCGCTACGACGCACGTATCGACCAGTTGATGGTGCAACGAGAGCGCTTCTTGACGCTGCAATAACCTACTTAAGAGGAAGTTTTTATGTCTGTCGTGATTTATCACAACCCGAGATGCTCCAAAAGCCGTGAAACGCTGGTGCTGTTGCAAACCAACAACATCGACCCACAAGTGGTCAAATACCTCGATGAACCACTCAGCGTAGCCCAGCTGAAAGAGCTGTACGCCCAGTTAGGCCTGAGCCAGGTCCGCGGGATGATGCGTACCAAAGAAGAACTTTATAAAGAACTCAACCTGGCTGACAGCTCACTGTCGGATGATGCTCTGTTTGCCGCCATGGCAGAACACCCTAAGCTGATTGAACGCCCAATCGTGGTTGCCAACGGAAAAGCCCGCCACGGCCGTCCACCGGAGCAGGTACTGGACATTCTATGAGAGTAAAACAGATATGAGCCTGAAACTGGTGGTGCTGTATTACAGCCGCCATGGCAGCACCCGTGCGCTGGCGCGTCAGGTCGCACGTGGTATTGAGTCGGTTGCCGGCTGTGAGGCGGTTCTGCGCACTGTGCCGGAGCTCAGCCCGCAGCAGGGCGAGAGTGAAGATCCGCATCTGACACTCAATGAGCTCAGGCAGTGCGATGGGCTGGCAATGGGCAGCCCGGTCTGGTTTGGCAATATGGCCGCGCCCCTGAAACACTTCTGGGACCAGACTACTCCGCTCTGGCTGAGCGGCGATCTCATCGACAAGCCGGCCTGCGTGTTCACTTCCTCGTCAACTTTGCATGGCGGCCAGGAAACCACACAGCAAAGCATGCAATTGCCCCTGCTCCATCACGGCATGCTGATCCTCGGCATCCCCTATTCCGAGCCGGCGCTGCACACCACCCACTCCGGTGGCACGCCTTATGGCGCCAGTCATGTGTCGGGGCATCAGGACAAACTGAGCGCAGAGGAAAACCAGCTGGCACAACGATTAGGACAACGTCTTGCGCGCATCGCAATCCAACTGAAGGAAAATTCATGAGTGTCGATATGTCTCCCCGCACTGCACTGTTCCGCTGGCTGGCACTGGGCGGAAATTTGGCGTTGCTGGCATGGATAGCACTGTGGCAACTGTCGCTGTCGCCTCATCCGCACATTAATGCGCTGACCCTGGCCATCGCCTGGGTGATCCCTTTGCTGCTGCCACTGCCGGGGATCCTGGCCGGCAAACCGTACACGCATGCCTGGGCCAACTTCATTTTGATGTTCTACTTTTTACATGCCCTGACTCTGCTGTACGTTGATAACGGTGAACGTTTGCTGGCTGTGGTCGAACTGGTGCTGACCTTTGTCGCTTTTATCGGCAATATCCTCTACGCCCGTCACCGTGGCAAAGAGCTGGGCCTGAAACTGACCCGCTTATCAGAGGTGGAAAAACAGGAAAGGGCCAGATTTGATCAGCCACGTAAATAATAAGACAGCACCGCAAATGGCGCAGATGAAGACGCGCAGCTGCTCGTGAAGCTCATGATAGTTACGCTGACGATATACCCTTTCTACTTGAAGCTGCAGCGGTGTTGGCTGCATTTGTTCACCCCAATCACAGTGTCTCTATGCTCATGGGGATTCACTCATTTGCCGCCTACCTGCAACTCCAAGTTGTTTGGGTATAAAAACAGAAGGATGATAAAAACAGAAGACAGTAAAAAAGCGCCAATAGGCGCTTTTTTCTGATGACGAATAGTTACCGACTGCGGCTGACATAACTTGCCACTGTTCGGGCTGCCAGTTTTTATTGCCGCCGACTGTTATTGTTGCCAGCTAAAGTACAACACTGGCAGTGCAGGCAGCAGCGGCTCAGCGATTGGCGCTTGCGCCACAGCCGGTTCAGCCAATACCGGAGCAATCTCTGTTGGGGTTATCGGATCGGCGCTGCTATCCTGCGCCGGAACCGCAACGCCATCAATCTCTGACCCATCAATCACAGATGCGTCATCGGCCAGTGGCTGTGGCGTCACCTCAGGTACAGGCACAACAAGTGGTGCCGGTGGCGCTTCACGCTTACCGACCGCGCCGATACGCAGCGCTTCCTGTTCAAACTCCGCTTCACTGGTCAGTAGATTCACCTTAAAGGTGACTTCATCGCCCTGGATTTTCACTATATCCAGTGACGCTACCGAACTCAGACGCTGTAAATGCTCTTCCAGAGTAAAGAAAGCAATCGCACCACCAATCGGTTTGAAAGCCGCCAGTACCGCTTGTGATGATTCGCCATTCACCACAACCGCACTCTGTTTGGCATAGTAATCGCTCAATTCATCCACCATTTGAGTGGCAGCATCGGCACCGGAAGCTTGTCCGTTGAGCGGTGCTTTGGGTGCAGCCACCATGCGGTCGGCTTGCTGATCATACAAAGTCCAGCGTAAATCTGTGCCCTGGGCGCGCACCACTAAAACCGCATCGGTCGCATAACGCTGGCTGGCCTGGCTGATAGGCCGGGTAAAACCGCCCCACAAATCTGAAATCTGCACACCGGTAATGTCATCAAAATCACCGACCGGCACTGTCAGCGGCAAACCACGTTGCGACGCTGCCGATCTGAGCTGTTGCAGCAGCGCAGAATCACTGTGCTCCCAGGTGATGCTGCGGTCATAGTCTGACTCTTCCACCAGCCACACCAGCAGATTGGCACGCTCCTGCGGCCAGAAACGGCAATTGTGCCTGGGTCAATAAAGAGCGGACATTGGGCGCACTAAAGCCCATGCGCACAACTTTGTCATCACCTTGCTGGGCATAACTGATTTGGTTGAGATATTGTGACGTACGGCCGAGGGCTTTTTGCACCACACTATTATTGGCCGCATCTTTATTGCCGCTGGCGCGGACGATCACTTGCTGCAGTCCGGCAGCACGGGCGGCTTCATCGGCGTTATCCTGTTGCTGATCCAGCACCACTTCCGTTTGATACAAGTTGACTTTTGTCAGGGCAAATGCGGGCAGACTCATCAACCCAATCATCAACCAAGCTAAATAACGCATACTGTTCCTACCTTCCACATCGTGAAGCCTGATGATAAGCAACTCTCCCGCTTCGGGCAAGGCGCGCCCATGGTATGAGGATAAATTTGCTTCCCCCGCCACACCCGGCTTTCGCCGCCTTAGTGATAAAAACCACAAAAACTTTGATCCAGTTTGCATGGCAATCGTTTGCAAAAGTGATAGAATCGCGCGAATTTTGTTTCAGCATCAGGGAAAAAACGATGAAAAATGCCATTCAAGGCGCACAAATGCTATTTGTTGCATTTGGTGCTCTGGTTCTTGTACCGCTTCTGACCGGTCTGGATCCTAACGTTGCACTATTCGGGGCTGGTGTCGGCACCCTTCTTTTCCAAATCATTACCCGCCGCTCCGTTCCTATCTTCCTTGCCTCTTCGTTCGCTTTTATTGCTCCTATTATGTACGGTATCCAGAGTTGGGGTATTGCGGCGACCATGGGTGGCCTGATGGCCGCTGGTGTGGTGTACATTATCCTGGGCGCAGTCATTAAAGTGCGCGGTGTTGGCATCATCCACAAGCTGCTGCCACCGGTTGTGGTTGGCCCGGTGATCATGGTCATCGGCCTGGGCCTGGCACCGGCAGCCGTCAACATGGCACTGGGTAAAACCGGCGACGGTTCAGTCCAACTGGTCAACGGCGATGCTGCATTGTGGATTTCCTGTGTTTCGCTGCTGGTGACTGTGGTCATCAGTGTTTTTGCCAAAGGCTTCTTTAAACTGCTGCCGATTTGTGGCGGTATTGCGGCCGGTTACGCGCTGTCACTTTACTTTGGTGTGGTCAGCTTTGCGCCAGTGCAGCAAGCAGCGTGGTTTGCACTGCCAAACTTCACGTTCCCTGAATTCAATATCAACGCGATCCTGTTTATGATTCCGGTGGCCATTGCTCCGGCGGTCGAGCACGTCGGTGATATGCTGGCCATTTCGAACGTGACCGGTAAAGACTACATCAAAAAACCGGGTCTGCACCGCACCATCGCAGGTGACGGGGTGGCAACCATCGCAGCGACTTTCCTGGGTGCGCCGCCAAACACCACCTACAGTGAAGTAACCGGTGCCGTGATGCTGACCAAAGCATTCAACCCGGTCATCATGACCTGGGCTGCCGTGACGGCTATCATTCTGGCTCTGGTCGGTAAATTGGGCGCGCTGCTGCAAACGATTCCGGTTCCGGTGATGGGCGGTATCATGATTCTGCTGTTTGGTTCAATCGCTACTGTCGGCCTTAACACCCTGATCAAAAATCATGTTGACCTGCACAAATCACGTAACCTGGTGATTGTGGCGATTACTCTGGTCTTTGGTATCGGAGGCATGGCATTCGGCATCGGCGAGTTCAGCCTGCAGGGTGTCAGCTTATGCGGTATTGTGGCGATTATTCTTAACCTGGTTCTGCCACAGGACCTGGGTGAAAACCATGTGGTCGATAATGCCCAAATGGAAGAAGACAACTAATTCGCGTGTATGAACACCGCACGGATTCAGTAAGAATTCACCACAAAACGGCCTCTGCAGAGGCCGTTTTTTATTGGATGCGTATCCGGCTCAGCCCTCGGGCTGACACAACTCCGCGAAGTTGGCCCGGGTCAACAGAGCTAAGTCCTGCGGAGCCAGCTCAATTTCCAGGCCGCGCTTTCCGGCACTGACGCACAAAGTCGGCAGGCGCTCAGCACTGAGATGAATAAAGGTTGGTAAGGCTTTTTTCTGGCCAAGCGGACTGATCCCCCCGACCACATAGCCGGTGGTTTTCTGGGCGATATCCGGGTCAGCCATATCTGCTTTCTTGGCACCTGCCGCTTTAGCCGCCAGCTTGAGATTGAGCTTTTGATCAACCGGGATGATAGCCACGGCCAGATTCTTGGCTTCACCGTTGAGACAGAAACAGCAGGGTTTTAAATACGGTTTTCGGATCCTGACCTAATGCCTGTGCCGCTTCCAGTCCGTAACTGCTGTGGTTGGGATCATGCTCATACTGGTGAATGGTGTGGGCAATTTTCTTCTTCTTGGCAAGATTAATGGCAGGAGTCATGCGAAATAGGTCCTTATCCCCGATAACAAACACAAAAACAGGTGGACTCAATGCCGCCTGCCTGTCCATAAAAGCGGCTCAATTCTGGCAAATTCTGGAAATTGCGCCGCCCAGCGGTTAGTAAAAGGGATTGCACGCATAACGTCAATCTCTGCGGTCAAACTGTCAGGAATATTCCTCGACGGCTGACAGACAAACCTTACTTATAAATGATCTCTCCGGATGGTGCATAGAGATTAACGTCAATCGGACTCATCGCCTGCAGGTAATCTTTCAAAACCTCGGCATCAACAAAGCCGGTGTTTACAAAGCCGGGATGCTGAGTAATATCCGGATAACCGTCGCCCCCTGCCGCGTTATAACTCGGAATGCTGAAGCGATAATGTCCGTCCAGACGCAGCTGTTTACCACTGATAAACACATTCGATACCTGATTGTCAGCAATCGTCATCGAAATACCGGCAAATTGAGCAAACCCACCGCTGTCGACCCGTTTGGTTGCCACCACATTCAGATACTCAAGTAACTCCTCACCACCCATCTCGACATAGCTGAGTGTGTTACCAAACGGCTGAACCTGAAGTACATCTTTATAGGTCACTTCGCCGGCGGCGATCGAATCGCGCACACCGCCCGAATTCATGATGGCAAAATCGGCTTTTGCCCGCTGCATATGCGCAGTGGCAATCAGATGCCCCAGATTGGTCTGCTTAAAACGCACCACATCACGGTCACCTTCCAGCTTGCCATTGGTCTCGGCAATTTTGACATTCAGCTGTGCCTGGCCCTGCTCCTGATACGGACGCAGAAAAGCTTCCAGCGCCGGATCCGGCTCGATGGATTGGGTGGCGATAACCCGGCGGCTCTCGCCGTTAACGCTGACTTGCTTGGTCAGGTTAACCGGGATCAACTGATAACTGACCCGATTAAGTTCACCGTTGCGGAACTGATAATCAGCACGGCCGACATATTTGCCCCACTCGTACGCCTGCAGGATATCGGTCCCATTCTGCTGATCAGGCTGACAGGCATCGCCGGGAGCAAAGTTCTGCACCATCACATTCGGGCCTTCCATGCACACCGGCTCCTGCGAGTGACCGCCGATAATCATATCCAGCGCGCCATGCGGCAGAGCACGGGCCAGGGAGACATCCCCCGGCGCATTGCTGCCGTGCTGCGCATTTTGATAGTGCCCCATATGAGTCACGGCAATGACTACGTCCGGCTGTTCACTGCGCTGCAATTCGGCCACCAGCTGTTTAGCTTCGGCCTTCGGATCGCGAAATTCCAGCCCGTCGACATACTGCGGATTACCGATCAGTGCGGTATCTTCCGTAGTGAGCCCAATCACGGCAATTTTAATCCCCTGCTTATTGATGATCTGATACGGCTGGAACAGACGCTGTCCGGTCGCTTTATCATAAATATTGGCGGACAACAGCGGGAAATTAGCCCATTGCTGCTGCTTAAACAGCACATCCAGCGGATTATCAAATTCGTGGTTACCAATCGCCATCGCATCGTAACCGAGCACACTCATGCCTTTAAAATCCGGCTCCGCATCCAGCAGGTCCGATTCCGGCACACCGGTATTGATATCTCCGCCGGAGAGCAGCAGCACACTGCCGCCCTGAGCGGTCACCTCGGTTCGGATCTGATCGACCAGTGTCTTACGTGCAGCCAGGCCATATTCGCCATATGGATTGGGCCAGAAGCGGCCATGATGATCGTTGGTATGTAAGATGGTCAGGGTGTAGGTTTTATCTTCCTGCCAGGCATGCTGAGGTGAACTGGCACAGCCTGCCAGCAAAGCAGCCAGCACGCTCCCCAGCGCGGATTTTACGAGTAAGCCTTGTTTCATGATAATGCGTTCCACTGATACGGTTCCACTGCGGTGATACACTTCAGCGGCAAACATGTTACGCCGGTGCAAATCTGTTGCTTGCTGAGCGTCCCCACTGAAGGCATCTGCTTTATCAGCCAAGTATGTGCAACAAATTGCGCTCAAGCCAGTTTTGCCGTTTGCGTTCGGGATGTGCCGCGCATAAAAAAACCGCCCAACGGCGGTTTTTTTAAATTTGCAGCGCAAAGCAATCAGCGGATATCAATGTGCTCGAAACTCTTAATCATATCATCCAGCGCTTTCATCTGGGCCAGGAATGGTTCCAGTTTGTCCAGCGGCAGAGCTGACGGGCCGTCACATTTGGCCTGATCCGGAGTTGGGTGCGCTTCGATAAACAGGCCGGCAATACCGGTCGCCAGACCAGCCTTAGCCAGTTCTACAGTTTGCTCACGACGACCGCCGGAAGCCGCGCCGGAAGGATCGCGCATCTGCAGAGAGTGAGTTACGTCAAAGATGATCGGGCTGCCGTTAGACGCCTTTTTCATTACCCCAAAGCCCAGCATGTCGACCACCAGGTTGTCGTAACCGTGGCAAGAACCACGTTCACACAGAATCACTTTTTCGTTACCGCATTCAGCGAACTTCTCAACGATGTTACCCACCTGACCCGGACTCATAAATTGTGGTTTCTTCACGTTAATCACCGCACCGGTTTTCGCCATCGCTTCCACCAGGTCAGTCTGACGCGCCAGGAAAGCCGGCAACTGGATCACGTCCACAACGTCGGCAACTGGCTGAGCCTGAGCTTCTGTGTGAACGTCAGTAATGATCTTCACACCAAAAGTATCTTTCAGTTCCTGAAAGATTTTCATCCCTTCTTCCAGGCCAGGGCCGCGGTAAGAGTGGACAGAACTGCGGTTCGCTTTATCAAACGACGCTTTGAATACGTAAGGAATACCCAGCTTTTCAGTTACTTTTACGTAGTGTTCACAGATCTGCATCGCCATATCGCGCGATTCCAGTACGTTCATGCCAGCAAACAGAGTAAACGGCTTGTCGTTCGCTACCGGGATATCACCTACGTGAACAATTTTCTGTTCCATTGTTTTTTCTCTTGGTTAGGCTTAGTGCAGGGTCACAGCGTCGTGACTCAGGGCATTAAGTTGAGTTTTCAGTAATTCTGCGGCCGGATCATCCGGGCACTGTTCAATAAAATATTGGTAGTCGGTCAAGGCAACCTGATGACAATCCAGCTGCTGGTAGATAAAACCGCGATCGCGAATTTCGTACGGATCATCCGGGACAAATGTCAGGGCCAGATCGGTACATCGCAGGGCAAGAGTATAGCGCTCTTCACGCAGCAGAGCACTTTTCACCAGCGCCAGCCAGCGACCGATAATGGTCGGGTGATCGGCCGGTTTGAGGTGATCGGTTTTCAGTTTCGTCAGCGGACCTTTGTGGCCAATCAACCACGCCTGCAGCGTATGCAGCGAGACATATTCACCCGAAAACGGATTGATGTAACGCGGCCCTTCATCCGGCCAGTGCAGCTCAACAATGAACTGAGTCGGGAATGTCACGCCTTGCAGCGGAAAGCCAAGCTGGCGGCCGAAATAGAGCAGCAGAGCCCCCAGACTGACCGGGATCCCTTTCCGTCGCTCCAGTACTTTATCGATAAAGGCGTTACTGGAATCAAAGTAGGCTTCACTGTCACCGGCAAAGCCCCACTCAAAATAAAACAGACGCAAAAACGCCTCAAAGCGTTGTTTCTCATCACGCTCATGCAACAGAGCAAGCTCGGCTTCATCCAGCAGACGCTTAAGCTCCACTTCAGCCCAGGCGACCTGAGTGTCAGGATTGATGGCTTTATTCAGCGCCAGAGCGCCGTCCACCAGCTCCATCGCATCAAAATCTTCATCACACAAATCCAGCATCAAACTACTCTATCGGTTGGTTATTTCTTCAGGTTATATCTGCACGCCCTGCGACAAGAAACACGCCTTAACATGCCATGGCAAGGCAAAACAGCCTGTCAGCCAAAGAACATCGGAACTTTGGTCACCGCGATTTTACCGGCAATCGCCAGCCAGCCCAGCGCGCCAAAAAAGGCCAGAGTGCGCATCAGCTTGGTACGGCCCAGCTTAAGTGCAAACAGACCCAGGGCGATATAAGCCAGTACACAGGTCAGCTTATCCGTCATCCACGGCGCAGCGGCCGTAAATGGAATAAAACCTGTGATGGAAATCAGACCGATACCGGACAGTAACAGAAAGGTATCAACAACATGGGGAGTCACTTTGAGGAACTTATGTTGTAACAGAGCTGAATCGCGCATCATGAGTACATAACGTACTGTCAGCAGCAGCGCACTGAGTGCGATGGTCAGCATGTGAAAATGTTTTAATCCTTCGTACATTCTATTCCTCTTTATTTTAACGTAATCAGCAAGCCGGGAATTGCCCCAGAGTGACGCGGTCATTACCGGCATAATCCTGTTCGGTGCTCACTGACTGATAACCTAAATCCTGCATAATGGTGCGAACCGCCGCGCCCTGCTGATAACCGTGTTCAAACGCCAGCCAGCCGCCCGGCAACAGATAATCCCGCGCAGCCTGACTGATATGTTTGATATCGGCTAAACCGTTATCGGCAGCGACCAGTGCTGTTTTGGGTTCAAAACGCACATCGCCCTGATCAAGATGAGGATCATGCTCATCAATATAAGGCGGGTTGGAGACAATCAAAGCAAACTTTGTACCGGCCGCCAATGGCGAGAACCAACTGCCATGCAGAAACGTGACATTGGTGATATTTAAACGGCGGCCGTTTTCGCAGGCAAGCTGCTGTGCCTCAGGACGTAAATCAATGCCGACCACCTGGCGCTGAGGTAACTCTGATGCCAGAGCCAGAGCAATCGCTCCGGTTCCGGTTCCCAAATCGAGAATATCCCCTTCCTGAGTCACCGCTTTGTCCAGAGCCAGTTCCACCAGGCGTTCGGTATCCTGTCGTGGGATCAGGGTTGAGGGAGCAACTTTGAGCGGCAACGACCAGAATTCGCGTTCACCGAGAATATAAGCGACCGGTTCACCAGTGCAGCGCCGTGCCAGCAGGGCATCAAAACGAGCCTGCAGCTCACCGTCCAGCTCTTTATCCGGCCAGGTCAGCAGGTAAGAGCGTGGTTTATCCAGAGCGTGACACAGCAGCACTGCAGCGTCCAACGCCGGCGAATCGCTGCCGCTGGCGCTCAATTGCAAAGTCGCCGCCTTCAAGGCAGCTTCTATGGTCAGAGACATAAATCAGTGTTGCTCAGCCAGAGCGGCCAGCTGGTCAGCCTGGTGTTCCTGAATCACAGGGTCAACCAGAGTCTGCAGTTCACCTTCCATTACTTCGCTCAGACGGTAGATCGTCAGGTTGATACGGTGATCAGACACACGGCCTTGCGGGTAGTTGTAGGTACGAATACGGTCGCTGCGGTCACCGGAACCCAGCAGGTTACGGCGGGTATCCGAAATTTCAGCGGCACGTTTCGCTTCTTCGGCCTGGGCAATACGCGCGGCCAGCACTGACATCGCTTTGGCTTTGTTTTTATGCTGAGAACGTTCGTCCTGACATTCAACCACGATACCGGTTGGTAAGTGGGTAATACGGATCGCAGAATCCGTGGTGTTGACGTGCTGACCACCCGCGCCCGATGAACGGAAGGTGTCGATTTTCAGATCTGCGGTACGGATTTCCGGGATTTCAGCTTCTGGCACTTCCGCCATCACCGCGACAGTACATGCCGAGGTATGCACACGGCCCTGAGATTCCGTCGCCGGTACACGCTGTACGCGGTGACCGCCGGATTCAAATTTCAGCACGCCGTAGGCGCCATCACCGCTGACCCGGGCAATCATCTCTTTGTAACCGCCGTGTTCCGCTTCATTGGATGACATCACTTCGATACGCCAGCCACGCTTTTCTGCGTATTTGCTGTACATACGGAACAGATCACCGGCAAAAATGCCCGCTTCATCACCGCCCGCTCCGGCACGAATCTCCAGGAAGCAGTTGCGGTCATCGTTAGGGTCTTTTGGCAGCAGCAGGATTTGCAGCTCGTCGCTCAAGCGCTCAATCGCCGCTTTCGATTCTTTGATCTCTTCCTGAGCCATTTCACGCATTTCTGCGTCATCTTCTTTGGCCATCTCTTCGGCGGCCGCCAAGTCATCTTGCGCCTGCTGGTAAGCCTGGAAACACTTGGTGATCTCTTCAAGCTGAGAGTACTCTTTTGACAGAGCACGGAACTTGTCCTGATCACCAATCACCGCTGGATCGCCGAGCAGATGCTGGACTTCTTCGTAACGCTCTACCAGGGATTCAAGCTTAACTAAAATCGACGCTTTCATAGTTTCTTCTTTAATGAATAAGGAGTGATAAATTATTGCGGGTCATCAAGACCCAGACTTTCTCTGATTACCGCCAGTTTACCCGGTTCGCCCTGCTCGGCGGCAGCCTGCATGGCACGTGTTGGGGTGTGGATCAGTTTATTGGTCAGTTTGTTACTCAATTCGGTCAGCAGTTTCTCCGGATCGCCACCGGCCGCTAAGGC
The DNA here is from genome assembly GCA_039696685.1 of Vibrio sp. CDRSL-10 TSBA. Lineage (NCBI taxonomy): Bacteria > Pseudomonadati > Pseudomonadota > Gammaproteobacteria > Vibrionales > Vibrionaceae > Vibrio > Vibrio sp. CDRSL-10 TSBA. Next base: position 2,599,503 of record CP155566.1, read on the forward strand.
CTGCAGGCTTTTACTCAGCAGGTCCTCACGAATTTCATTCGCCGCTTTGCGGTAATCACGAATACTGTCAACCGCCTGCAACGAGCGCATCCACGACATAAAGGCCGCGCTCTCTTCACTGACGATCGCCTCAGCCTGAATCGCCTCGACCTTACGCTGCTCTATATTACTATCGACGATAGACTGCAAATCATCCACTGAGTAGAGATAGGCATCATTGAGATCGCCGACCTGAGCCTCAATATCGCGCGGGACCGCAATATCGACCAGCAGCATCGGCTGATAACGGCGTGCTTTGAGTGCAGTCTCTACCATACCTTTACCAATAATAGGCAACGGGCTGGCGGTCGAGCTGATGACGATATCCGCTGCCGCGAGATGTTCAGGGATTTCATTCAGGGCGATAACCTCAGCGTCAAACTGCTCAGCCAGAGTCATGGCCCGTTCACGGGTGCGGTTTCGCAACAATAATGCGTTTGCAGTTGTGACTGGCGAGGTGCTTGGCTACCAGCTCAATGGTTTCACCGGCACCGACCAGCATGACGGTCGCATCAGAAAGTGATTCGAAAATATGTTTTGCCAGCGTACACGCGGCGTAAGCCACCGAGACCGCGCTGCCACCGATTTCAGTCTCGGTGCGCACGCGTTTGGCGACAGAAAACGCTTTTTGGAATAACTTTTCAATCGACGGGTCAACCGCCCGACTCTCGCGCGAGTCAGCATAAGCCTGTTTCACCTGCCCCAGGATCTGCGGCTCGCCCAGCACCAGTGAATCGAGACCACAGGACACCCGCATCAGATGACGAATGGCTGCCTGCTCTTCATGTACATATAAGCTGGGTTTGAGATCTTCAGGGTTAACCTGATGAAACTGAGACAACCACTCAATCAGTTTATTCTTGCTCGACGATTTCACATCGCAATAGATTTCGGTGCGGTTACAGGTCGACAGAATCACACTGCCGTGCACATAGGCGCTGTCAGACAGTTGCCCCAGAGCCTCAGACAATTTGTCTGGACCAAAAGCAACTTTTTCTCGCAATTCAACCGAAGCCGTATTGTGATTGATACCAATAGCAAGCAAGGACATCTATCGAGGGTTCTCTGATATGAAATGGACTAGGCGCAGAATTTTACTTGATGGACTCGTTTATTGAAAGGGCAACAGGGATTTGTTTTCCCGACAGCGTGATTTCAATGATATAGTGAATCGATCCCCCTCTCCAGACTGGATAAATAACGAGCAAATCATGACTTTTAAGCCACGTATTTACCTGATCTTTGCCCTTTTACTGACGCTGGCTGGCTGTAGCATGGCCCCCGAGCCGGTCAGTGAAGTGCAATGGCAGTCACACCAGGCCAGATTGGCTAATATTTCGCAATTCCGTCTGTCCGGAAAAATGGGCTATATCTCTCCGGAACAGCGTGAATCATTTAATTTCCAATGGCAGAAAAAGGCCGACAGCAGTCAGCTGCGCCTGACCAACTTTCTCGGCCAGACGATTCTCAACCTGACCATTTCTGCCCAGGGTGCGCGGGTCGAAACCTATGATGATCAGGTCTACACGGCCGATAATGCCGAGCAGCTGATCTGGCAACTGACCGGACTGGATATTCCGATCAATCTGCTCCAGGACTGGATCCTCGGCTTACCGTCTCAGGCCGACCAGTACCAACTCAACAGCAATAACACCCTGCAGAGCCTGGACAAAACCGCCGGTAATCGCAGTTGGCATGTCGATTATGCCCGCTACCGTGAATATCCGTGGCAAAGCACTGCCCTGCCTCTGCCGGATAAACTGAAACTGACCCAAAGCCAGACCGCAATTAATCTGGTGGTATCAAAATGGACTCTGACCCCATGATCCAAGGCCCGATTATTGATCAAACCACCCATTGGCCGTCACCGGCTAAACTGAATTTGTTTTTGTACATCACCGGTCGCCGCGCGGACGGTTATCACGAACTGCAAACTCTTTTCCAGTTTCTGGACCATGGTGACACCTTGGCCATTCGAGCCAATAACAGTGGTCAGATAGAGCTTTCGCCGCCTTTACCGGGCGTAGCCACCACAGATAACCTGATCTGGAAAGCGGCCACAGCTCTGCAGCAAGCCAGCGGTTGTTCGTTAGGCGCCGAGATAAAACTCGGCAAAGTTTCTGCCAATGGGCGGCGGGATTGGCGGAGGATCGTCGAATGCCGCCACTGTGTTGGTGGCACTGAATTTTTTATGGCAAACCGGCCTGAGTGATGAACAACTGGCGGAGATTGGTTTAGCGCTCGGCGCAGATGTACCAGTGTTTGTACGCGGTTTTGCCGCCTTTGCCGAAGGCGTGGGTGAGCAGCTGGTCGCGGTTGAGCCAGAGCAAAAATGGTACCTGGTGGTGCGCCCGGATGTGAGCATTGCCACCAAGGATATTTTCACTCATCCGCAACTGACGCGCGACACCCCAAAGCGTGATCTGGCAACGCTGGTTGACACTGGTTACGAAAACGATTGCGAAAAAATTGTCCGAATGCTTTACCCAGAGGTTGATAAGCAACTTTCTTGGCTGCTACAATACGCGCCGTCAAGATTGACTGGGACGGGATCTTGCGTTTTTGCTGAGTTTTTGAGCAAGAAAGAAGCGGAAGCTGTCCTTGCCAAATTGCCTGACAACGTCTCTGCGTTTATTGCCTATGGACGCAATGTTTCACCGCTGAAAGAGACGCTGGCTGATTACCAATTGGCCTACACCCAACCTATTTAAAAACTGGACGCAACCCTGAGGTTTCCACCGTGCCTGATATGAAGCTATTTGCTGGTAACGCCACACCTGAACTAGCCCAACGTATTGCTGAACGTCTCTACATTTCCCTTGGTGATGCAACTGTATCCCGTTTCTCTGACGGCGAAGTCGCAGTACAAATCAACGAAAATGTTCGTGGTAGCGACGTATTCATCATTCAATCAACTTGTGCACCAACCAACGATAACCTGATGGAGTTGGTGGTCATGATTGATGCAATGCGCCGTGCTTCAGCAGGCCGTATTACTGCTGTTATTCCTTACTTTGGTTATGCTCGTCAAGATCGCCGCGTGCGTTCATCCCGTGTGCCAATTACTGCAAAAGTTGTTGCAGACTTCCTTTCTAACGTCGGCGTTGACCGCGTGCTAACCATCGACCTGCATGCAGAGCAAATCCAAGGCTTCTTCGATGTACCAGTAGATAACATCTTCGGTACACCGGTACTGCTGGAAGATATGAAGGTGCGCGGCCTGGAAGATCCGGTAGTCGTTTCTCCTGACCTGGGCGGCGTAGTGCGTGCACGTGCTACTGCAAAAGCTCTGGGCGATATCGATATCGCGATTGTCGACAAACGTCGTCCACGCGCTAACGTATCTGAAGTGATGAACCTGATCGGTGACGTTGAAGGTCGTGACTGTGTTATCGTTGATGACATGATCGATACCGGCGGCACACTGTGCAAAGCAGCAGAAGCGCTGAAAGAGCGCGGTGCGAAACGTGTATTTGCTTATGCAACTCACGCGGTGTTCTCAGGCAATGCTGCTAAGAACATCAAAAACTCTGTTCTTGACCAAGTGATCGTGACTGACTCAATCACTCTGTCAAAAGAGATGGCTGCGACCGGTAAAGTGACTCAACTGACTTTGTCGACCATGCTGGCTGAAGCGATTCGTCGTATCAGCAACGAAGAATCTATCTCAGCTATGTTCAACTAAGCAGCTTCGCTCAGATTATCTCTTCTGAATTGAGCGCTTCATCTTCGGATGAGGCGCTTTTTTGTTTGCTGGCGATGTGAGTTTACTGGCGGTATGAGTTTACTGACGGTGCGAGATTGACACCTGACGCGGCATATTTGCTGAGCAAGCCATTAGCTCACGGATACCCAGCGTCTCGTTGACACTCAGCCTCTCATTTAGCCGCATCGCGCACGAAAATGCAGAGTATCGCCCCACGGCGCTTTTCTGTGCTATCATACCGCGCTTTTTGTTTCCGAAGGGATCCTAGCCTTGAGTCAACCAATTAAATTACTGGTCGGTCTGGCCAATCCGGGACCAGAATACGCCAGGACACGCCACAATGCCGGTGCATGGGTGGTCGAAGAAACTCGCGCGCATTCACAATGTGGTACTCAAAAATGAACCAAAATTCTTTGGTTTAACCGGTCGAATCGTCGTTAACGGCGAAGATCTGCGTCTGCTGATCCCAACGACCTTTATGAACTTATCCGGTAAAGCCGTGGCCGCACTGGCCAAGTTTTACCAGATAAAACCGGAAGAGATCATGATCGCGCACGATGAACTCGATCTTCCTCCGGGCATTGCTAAGTTTAAACAAGGTGGTGGTCATGGCGGCCACAATGGTCTGAAAGACACCATCAGTAAACTGGGCAACAACAAAGAATTTTACCGTCTGCGGATTGGCATCGGCCATCCCGGACACAAAGATAAAGTAGCAGGCTATGTGTTGGGTAAAGCTCCGGCTAAAGAGCAGGAGTGTCTGGATGCAGCAGTGGACGAATCCGTTCGTTGTCTCGACATCTTAATCAAAGATGGCCTAACAAAAGCGCAAAACCGCTTACACACGTTCAAAGCTGAATAAGGTTTACAGTCATGGGTTTTAAATGTGGCATCGTTGGTCTACCAAACGTTGGTAAATCAACACTTTTTAATGCACTAACAAAAGCAGGTATCGAGGCGGCAAACTTCCCGTTTTGTACCATCGAACCAAACACAGGTGTCGTTCCGGTACCGGATCTGCGTCTAGACGCACTGGCAAACATTGTTAACCCAGAGCGTATTCTGCCAACCACGATGGAATTCGTTGACATCGCGGGTCTGGTTGCAGGTGCATCAAAAGGTGAAGGTCTGGGTAACAAATTCCTGGCTAACATCCGTGAAACTGACGCGATCGGTCACGTTGTACGCTGTTTCGAGAACGAAAACATCGTTCACGTTGCGGGTAAAGTCTCTCCGATTGAAGATATCGAAGTGATCAACCTGGAACTGGCTCTGGCTGATCTGGACAGCTGTGAGCGTGCAATCCAGCGCCAGGCAAAACGTGCCAAAGGCGGTGACAAAGACGCTAAATTCGAGCTGACCGTGCTGGAAAAACTGCTGCCAGTGCTGACTGAAGGTGGTTCTGCCCGTACTGTGACTCTGTCAAAAGAAGAGCTGGCAGCCATTGGTTACCTTAACTTCCTGACTCTGAAGCCGACCATGTACATTGCTAACGTGTCTGAAGACGGTTTTGAAGACAACCCGTATCTGGATGCTGTACGTGAATTCGCAGCCAAAGAAAACAACGTTGTGGTTCCGGTTTGTGCCGCGATCGAATCTGAGCTTTCAGAACTGGAAGAAGAAGAGCGTGACGAATTTCTGGCGGATCTGGGTATCGAAGAACCGGGCCTGAACCGGGTTATCCGTTTCTGGTTACGATCTACTGAACCTGCACACTTACTTTACTGCAGGCGTTAAAGAAGTACGCGCCTGGACTATTCCTGTCGGCGCAACGGCTCCGCAAGCAGCGGGTAAGATCCACACCGACTTCGAGCGCGGCTTCATCCGTGCTGAAGTAGTGGGTTACGATGCTTACATCGAGTTCAACGGTGAAAGCGGCGCGAAAGAAGCGGGTAAATGGCGTCTGGAAGGTAAAGATTACATCGTAAAAGATGGCGATGTTATCCACTTCCGCTTTAACGTTTAACCGCTGCGTTTACCTCTCCGTTTAAATAATATTCAACTCGGCTGAGGTAAAATCAGGCAGCTGAACAAAAGCCAACCAAGCGGTTGGCTTTTTTGTTTTCACGGCGGTTAAATCTGAGAAATCCGTTCAGGTCAAAGGTAATGAATCTGTTGTTTTACTAGCGCTTTTTGATCACAAACACGCCTCTTTGATTAAAAATAACCCGAACAGTCAATTTCAGGGAATTTATTCAAAAAAACTGTTGACGCTCCTGAGCCATATCCGCATAATGCGCTCCGTTCTCAGCGATAAGGCAACTTTGAAGCGAGTAACGAAAAGTGAAAAATTGTTGGCTACGTAGCTCAGCTGGTTAGAGCACATCACTCATAATGATGGGGTCACAGGTTCGAATCCCGTCGTAGCCACCATTTCCTAAATGCTTTCGCTTGATTCAATCGAGCAAGAGTAATTAGGAAATAATGCGGAAGTGGCGAAATTGGTAGACGCACCAGATTTAGGTTCTGGCGCCGCAAGGTGTGAGAGTTCAAGTCTCTCCTTCCGCACCATTATTTAAGATAACGCAAGTTATCGCCTGCAGGTCTATCGCCAAGCGGTAAGGCAGCGGCTTTTGATGCCGCCATTCCCTGGTTCGAATCCAGGTAGACCTGCCATTTTTACACCTTGTCTGAGGTTATCAGACAGAATACTGAATTTGCGGTGGTGGCGGAATTGGTAGACGCGCTAGCTTCAGGTGCTAGTGTCCGTTAGGACGTGAGGGTTCAAGTCCCTCCCTCCGCACCAAATTCAGTATGTCGTAGGTCTATCGCCAAGCGGTAAGGCAGCGGCTTTTGATGCCGCCATTCCCTGGTTCGAATCCAGGTAGACCTGCCATAATTCTTTACGTTTCAATACGATGTAAAAATCATTGGAACTGAATACGAGATTGTATTATAGTTTCTCGCTCAAAATTGATGGCTACGTAGCTCAGCTGGTTAGAGCACATCACTCATAATGATGGGGTCACAGGTTCGAATCCCGTCGTAGCCACCACTTATTCAAGTCAATCATTTTAATGATTGACTTAGAATACCGGGACGCGGAAGTGGCGAAATTGGTAGACGCACCAGATTTAGGTTCTGGCGCCGTAAGGTGTGAGAGTTCAAGTCTCTCCTTCCGCACCATCATCCCGACATTCTGAAACTGTTTTGCGGAAGTGGCGAAATTGGTAGACGCACCAGATTTAGGTTCTGGCGCCGCAAGGTGTAAGAGTTCAAGTCTCTTCTTCCGCACCATAATTTGCGATAACGATAAGTTATCCGCTGTAGGTCTATCGCCAAGCGGTAAGGCAGCGGCTTTTGATGCCGCCATTCCCTGGTTCGAATCCAGGTAGACCTGCCATTTTTTACACCTTGTCTGAGGTTATCAGACGAAATACTGAATTTGCGGTGGTGGCGGAATTGGTAGACGCGCTAGCTTCAGGTGCTAGTGTCCGTTAGGACGTGAGGGTTCAAGTCCCTCCCTCCGCACCAAATTCAGTAGATTGTAGGTCTATCGCCAAGCGGTAAGGCAGCGGCTTTTGATGCCGCCATTCCCTGGTTCGAATCCAGGTAGACCTGCCATTACACAACGATGATTCGATATACCAAGTCGGGTTATCTACAAAACATGATGCGGAAGTGGCGAAATTGGTAGACGCACCAGATTTAGGTTCTGGCGCCGCAAGGTGTGAGAGTTCAAGTCTCTCCTTCCGCACCATTATTCTTAACTATTAACTTTGTTGATCGATAAGAATAACAGAGTGGCTACGTAGCTCAGCTGGTTAGAGCACATCACTCATAATGATGGGGTCACAGGTTCGAATCCCGTCGTAGCCACCATTTCCTAAATGCTTTTAAGTCAGGTTAACTGTCTGAGAGTTTTTAGGAAACATGCGGAAGTGGCGAAATTGGTAGACGCACCAGATTTAGGTTCTGGCGCCGCAAGGTGTAAGAGTTCAAGTCTCTTCTTCCGCACCATGTTAACGATAATATGAAAAACTTTTCAATATTATCAAAAAGCTGCGTGACAAGAGCTTAAGTTCCGGTTACTATCCCAGAACAGGTTGTCACAAGATAGCTTAACAGAGTAATACTAAATTTTGCGGTGGTGGCGGAATTGGTAGACGCGCTAGCTTCAGGTGCTAGTGTCCGTTAGGACGTGAGGGTTCAAGTCCCTCCCTCCGCACCAAATTTAGTATCTTGTAGGTCTATCGCCAAGCGGTAAGGCAGCGGCTTTTGATGCCGCCATTCCCTGGTTCGAATCCAGGTAGACCTGCCATACAACGATGATTCGATATTCCAAGTCGGGTTATCAACAAATCAAGTTGCGGAAGTGGCGAAATTGGTAGACGCACCAGATTTAGGTTCTGGCGCCGCAAGGTGTGAGAGTTCAAGTCTCTCCTTCCGCACCATAGATTGACAAACCCAGCCTCGGCTGGGTTTTGTTTTATCTGCTGATAGACTTTATCTGCGACTAAAAAGCACTCACTGCACCTATCCCTTTCCCGCAGACTAAAAAATCCAACCGAAGCTGGATCTTTTAGTGGCTGCCTTGTTTTCAAACTCACTATTTAGTTTACGCACTCACCAGGTAATTCATAAACCAGGTAGTTCATAAACCCAGCCGTTGATAAACCAACCAGTTCATCAGCCAATCAGGGCATTTGCGAACCATGCATGACTGAACTTATCCCAGTAGCGCCAACGCGGTATTTGGGGCCTGTCTTGCCTGTGCCAGAACCGAACCAGACGCCTGTGCCAGGATCTGAGACTTAGTCAGTGCCGTGGTTTCTTTGGCAAAGTCCGTGTCCTTGATGCGGCTCTTAGACGCATTCACGTTCTCGTTAATGTTATCCAGGTTACTGATTGCATGGTTAAAGCGGTTCTGGAATGCACCCAGTTCAGCCCGGTGACTATCAACAAACTTCAATGCCGCATCCACCACAGCCACCGATTGCTGCGCGCCGCCCACAGAGGTAACGTCAATCGTATCAACCGTCAGCGCCTGACCATCCTGGATCCCCAGCTCACCCGCCAGACTACCACCAAAGCTCACCGGTCCGGTAACCTTGTTATTGTCAGCAAACAGCTGCAGCCTGCCCTCTTCATCCACGGACGCTTTGACCATATCGGTCTGACCATTGATATAAGTAGCCAGTTTCTTCAATATCATCGCCTTCTTTGGCGTTAATTGAGATGGTCTGTTCACCGCCAAAACGATCATTGAGGGTAATGGTCAGATCATTCGCATCTGCAGCCACACCCCAGTTACTGTCTTTCCCTTGTGATGCTTGGTAGCCGGTGCCACCCATCATGCGGTTATCACTGCGCATGTTGTTCAGGGTCAGCATGACTGCTTCACCGCTGTCAGCACCAATCTGAAACGCTTTGGTTTCAAAGGTACCATTAAGCAGCTTGTTACCACCAAATGAAGTGGTTTCCGCAATCCGGTTCAGTTCATCATTCAACGCTGTCACTTCTTCCTGGATCGCCTGACGCTCTGATTTCGAGTTAGAGCCGTTGGCCGATTGCAGCGACAAATCACGCATACGTTGCAGAATGTTGGTGGTTTCATTCATCGCACCTTCAGCGGTCTGAGCCATCGAGATACCGTCATTGGCATTGCGCACCGCGACATCCAGGCCACGGCTCTGGACATTAAGGCGGTTAGATATTTGCAGACCGGCCGCATCATCTTTTGCACTGTTGATTCGGTAACCTGACGACAAACGTTCCATAGAAGCCTGTTGGGCGTTGGTCGCACTGTTCAGATAACGCTGAGCTGTCATTGCTGACACGTTAGTATTTACATTAACCGCCATAAGATTATCTCCTGTTGATTTTCAGACGTAGCGGAACTTAACGAACGGTTTCCGACGTCTCGGAAATCCAAAGTGTTCTCTCAAAGTTATCTCTAATAGCGACCCGGCTAAATTTAGCTTTAGACAAACGCAGCGAATAAGTTAAAAAACGAGCAGTTGATGAAAGAAGTGCGAGATAAGGCGTAAAAGTGAACAGCAGAGGACAAAAAAGACTAAAGATTAATCAAATACGGACGGTGCAACAAAATGCACATCAGGACAAATGAATGGAGTCTCAATCAGAAGTGAGTAAACAACAGGCAAAAGAAAAGCCCCTTTCCTTTGAGAGAACCGGGGCTGGGTTGGAAGCCAACGCCAATGTGGAGATCAGAGAAATGAACACATTTTGGCTACCAGATTGTGTATGACAACGTTTGCTTAACAAGCAGGTTTAGGTGAGAGAGCTTGCCAATCTCCGGTTATCATACTTTGCCAGGGTGCCTTCATCATAAGCTCACGTCTGAGCCGGAAATAAAGGCTCCCTATCTTACTGCAATAGTGAAATTGCAGAGTTAGGCAACTGTTTTGCTTGGGCAAGAATCGAAGTCCCCGCCTGTTGCAGAATTTGTGCTTTGGTCATTTGCGTGGTTTCTTTCGCAAAGTCGGTATCTTTAATCCGGCTCTTCGAAGCTTCCACGTTTTCCTGGATATTAGCCAGGTTGCTGATACTGTGGCTCAAACGGTTTTGCTTCGCACCTAGGTCTGCACGCTGTGCATCCACATATTTCAGTGCAGCATCCAGGATACCGACTGCGTTTCTGTGAGCCACCTACCGAGGTCACATCAATGTCCTGCACTGTTGTGTAGACACCGTTATCAGTACTCAGCCCCAACTCATTGGCCAAGCCACCGGAAATGCTTAAACCGGATGCCAGATTCGGTTCCGCGACAAAAACTTGCAGACGTCCCTCATCATCAACCGAGGCTTTAAACATATCGGTCTGACCGTTGAGATAGGTCGCCACTTCTTCAATATCATCCCCAGCTTTGGCATTGATATTAATCGTCACCGGTTCACCGTCTGCTCCGGTGTACTCTAACTGCATAGTGTTGGCATTAGCCGGTACACCCCAGTCCTGATTCTTGCCTTGCTCAGCAAGGTACGACACACCGCCCATACGATGGTCATCAGCACGGATGCTGGTCAGACCCATGATCACCGCTTCACCTGAGCTGGCACCGATCTGGAAGGAGGCTTCACCAAAAGAGCCGTTCAGCAGCTTACGGCCACCGAAAGAGGTGGTTTCAGCGATACGGTTCAGTTCATCCTGCAGAGCTTTCACTTCTTCGTTAATCGCGCCACGTTCAGACTCTGAGTTAGTACCGTTCGCCGATTGCAGTGACAAGTCACGCATACGTTGCAGAATCGAGGTAGACTCATTCATCGCCCCTTCCGCTGTCTGCGCGATCGAGATGCCATCGTTGGCGTTACGCATTGCCACATCCAGACCACGAGACTGAGCTGTCAGACGGTTTGAAATCTGCAGACCGGCCGCATCATCTTTTGCACTGTTGATACGATTACCTGACGACAGACGCTCCATCGAGGTGTTCAGCTCGTTAGACGACTTATTCAGATAACGTTGTGCGGTCATGGCCGACACGTTGGTATTGACGTTAATGGTCATAGTTTGCTCTCCTATCGAGTTCGCAAGCTTTATGCGAAGCGGTCAGCTGGACTCTTTTGGAAGCACTGACCGTGAATAACTTGCCAAACACGCATCACTGCGCGTTTTAGAACCGTATTTATAAACTGTGGTAATAATTTAAGGTTACTAATAACAATCCAAATTGTGTGCCAACTTTAAAATTGTGAGTAATTAAAAATTTATCTAACTATTTTTCAATCACTTAATTAAAGTCTTGTACTTAAAAGGCGTATCAGCTGTTAACCATTACCCCGAGCGGCAAACCACCATAGCCACATACATTGCCGCTTATTTATTCACCACCCGAGGCGGCAAATCCTGCCCTGTCAACGCGGCAAAAAAATGCCCATCAGGTAAAAGGTTAACCAACCTCACCACTGACACCCGGTTTAAGCTGCGTTCCTTTTCATTTCGCTGCTGTCATCTCACTTCGCACATATGGCATAGCTCATATGGCAGAGAAGTGCGATGCAGTTGCGAGCAGATAAAGAACAAGCACCACCTATCGTGCTGATCAGCGCAAGGCGTAATCAAATATAATTAAACAGAGTTAAATCTTTGGTTTTACCAAACGCTTGCTGAGAAGCCTGCAGCGCACGGGAATTCTCATTAAACTCGATCACCGCTTCCGCGTAGTCTAGATCCTCAAACTGGCTTTTCGACTTCGCCAGACTGATTTTAAAATCTTCATGCTGCTCTTCCTGAATATCCAGAGTACTCAGGTGGGCACCAATATCAGTCCGTTGTTTATTAAGATGGATAAAAGCGGTATGAAATTCTTCGGTCATCTGCTGCAACTTTGCTGTGGTCGAAGCGTCAGACACTGACCCTTTAGAGAGCTCAATGGCATCTCTGAAGGTATCGAAAATACTGTAGTTCTCGCGTGGCGTCAGCGACATGCTGTCACCGGCAGTCAGCTGGCCTTTGACGTGAATGGTCAGCCCTTCGTATTGAATACCGGTTTTCGGGTCAAAATCATCCGCAGCAACTACGTCTCCGTCACGCTCCAGCTGATAACCAAACTGGCCGTTTTGCATATCGACAAAGGTCACCGTGTATTGACCATCGTCATCCGGGTCGCTGTTGGTCGCTCTCTCAAGCAACAGTTCTGAGCCTTCCTGCAACTGATAATCCGGTGCGTAATCACCAAACGGGTTTTCAATCTCCATGAACATCTTGCTGCCCGGGGTATTAAACGGCACTTCCAGGCTGTTAGAGATCTTCATCTTGCGCTGGTAATCATCTCCGGCGTACGACACATTGCCGGCATTATCGCGAAAGAAACGGCTGGGTAGTCGGCTTGGTGCCGGCAAAAATATAATTACCCGATTCGTCCTGCACATTGGCCAGGCTGAGCATGTTGTTCGAAATCTCCTCCAGCTCACGGGCTTTAGCTGCCCGGTCTTCAGGAGAAAGTGAGCCGTTGATCATTTCCATCACGTTGCGTTTCGCTTTATCGGCAAAATCTTCAGTGTTGGAGACAATCACTTCCTGATGCTCAAGCCGGTTACGCACCAGAGTAATGGCATCAATGTACTGGCGCAGCTGCTCTTCCTGCTGTGACACATTCTGGATATAGTGGGTTGCCAGGGGATTATCCGCCGCTGACAACAGTTTCTTACCGGAAGCCAGCTGAGCCTGATTGTGATGAACTTTCGATTCCTGACGACGCAAATCATTTTGCACCGACTGATAATTGTGGAAGCTGGAAATACGATTAAACATTCAGTTGCTCCCCCTATCTCAGTGCCAGAATGGTGTTAAAGGTATCGTTGGCCGCCTGCATAATGCGCGACGATGCCATATAAGCCTGCTGAAACTTCATCATATTGGCCGCTTCTTCATCCAGGTTGACCCCGGATACAGAAGCCACCCGTGATTCGGCAGACTCTTTTTCTAAGCGTGCCACGTCGGTCAGACGCGATGCGGTCGACATTTTGAGACCAAATTCGGTATTCAGATTGTGGTAGACATCGATAATGGTCGAGTTGTTGTCATCCACGGTTTTATCACTCTGAATATCAATCATTTTGCGCAGGTTGCCATTGTCACCATCGGACGGGACCAGGTTGGCGGTAAACTTATCATCACGCAGGGCACCACGGCTCAGGGTAAAGATGGTCTCGCGCCCGCCATTCTCCTGCTCCGGAATGGTAATGGTCAGCTGCTCCTGATTGTCGTCAAACTGATAAGGTTCGTTGACCAGGATATTGCCGGCTTTATCCTGCACGCGCAGTTGCAGGCCACCGCTTGGATTACCGTCGCCATCGCGCGGCTGAATCACATAAGCTTCAAATTCACGCACGTCACCCGCCTGCTCAATATTGAATTTGGCGGTCCCCTGAGCAAAAGCGGTCGAAGCTTCATAACTCTGAGCGGCAATTTTGGACGCATCGTCGGTGGCCATGCGCATATTTGCCGCCCCATCACGGGTAGGACGGATAATCACCCGTTCGCCGGCGCGCGGCTCGTTATTAATCTGAATACGGAAACCATCCAGATCGATATGATCGCGTACAGGCACCACAGTGCTCTGTTCACCGTTCGGGCGGGTAATGATGTAATCGTCACCGTTATAGCTCAGTGAGTACTCGCCACCTTGCAACTGGCTGATATCCTGAATATAAACCGCCATGTCGGCCTGTGAATCGCTGGCGGTGATCACGCGGGCCTTGGCTATTTCGTCCGAGTTCACATCAATAAAGATATCGCTGCCGACATCGCCGCGCAGATCCAGGCCCTGATGCTGTAATTTATTGACTTCATAACTGAATGAGGTTGCCATTCGGCCCAGTTCATCCAGCAGCCCGGGTATGTGCTTATCACGCATATCCATCAGTGCTCCGATCTTACCGCCGATGTCGCGTGCGGTAATCGGCTTGATACCGTTGCCTTCCACCATAGCCAGACGATGCTGTTTCACATCCGGGTACCCATCAATCATCTTCAGCTGACTGGCCTCAGTACCGGAAACCAGAGTGTGACCGTTACCGATATGAACATTAAATCCTTCAGCATTTTTGCGCGGCGTCACGGTAACCTTAGTGTACTCAGACAGCTCTTTAACCAGCTTCTCGTGCTGGTCCATCAGGTCATTGTGCGGCCCTGGAGTACGCATCATCAGACGTTGCAGATCGCGGATTTCCAGACCGAGCTGGTTAATACGTTTAATGCCGACATCCAGCCCCTTGTTCGTCACATCAAACTGACGCCGGATGGTCTCATGGAAGTCATTCATGTTCTGGCTGATTAAATCGGCTTTTTCCAGCACCACTTTACGTGCGCCGACATCATTCGGAGAATCTGCCAGGCTTTTTACCGAATCAAACCATTCATTGAGGTTTTCCGGGATTTTTTTCGATGCGACCGACGACAGCAGCTTGGAAAGCATATCGAGGTTTTCTTCACTGTCGCGTTTAAAGGAGTAGTCGGTGGTGGCAAGGTTGAGCTCTTTAACGGCAAACTGATCCCATGAGCGGCGAACATTTTCCACGTGCACGCCCATGCCATACGTTTCACCGCCAAACTGGCGCGGCGTATTGGTGCCTTGGATGACAGACTGACGACTGTAACCCTCTGTATTAACATTAGAAATGTTATGACCAGTGGTGTTAAGTTGTCTCTGAGCTGTCAGTACGCTTTGCGCACCCAAATTCAGCAGATCAGACGCCATAATGCCCCCAAAAACCAAGAAAATTGCCGCACTAATGCAGCACCTGTTAAGGTAAAAGCAATATGTATGCCAAAAGAGAAAGTCAGACTAAGCCACAGAAAAATAAGGGATTGGTGACAAGATAAAATTGAGAATACTCATCAGGCAGCAGTAAAAAACCGGCAAGAATGCCGGCTTATTAATAAAGAAGCGATGCGGTTTTGCATCCACGCTTACAGCACATCCATCTGCTCTATCTGACTTTTCACCCGTAACACCTTGTCGGCATACTCAGGATCCGTGGCATAACCGGCCTGATGGATCCCGCGAATGAAGGCTTCATCATTACCGTCATGCTGCAGCGCTGTATTGTAACGTGGGTTATTTTCCAAAAAGCGCACATAGTCATTAAAGCTGTCCTGATAGGTGCCGTAGGAACGGAATGCCGCTTTTTCCATCACTGGTGTGTGGTTGTAATATTCCAGCGTCTGGGTCGCGACTTTATTACCCTGCCAGCTGCGGTCAGCTTTAATGTTAAAAAGGTTATGGCTGCTGCCACGCGCATTTTTGACCACTTTCTGCCCCCAACCGGTCTCCAACGCCGCCTGAGCCAACAGCAGTGAAGCATCAATTCCCAGAGCTTTGGCCGCTTTATTCGCATACGGCTTGAGCGAGGTCACAAACGACTGCGGTGATTCAAATGCATCCGCTTTCTCACTGGCTACCGGGCTTGCCGCTGCGGCAACCTCCGCCGGCTCAGTTGCCGGTTGCATTGCCGCCTGCTCACGGGCACGCTCGACGCGGCGCATGGCTTGGTCAAAATTATCGCCCTGATCAGCACCGGCATTATCGCCTGCAGAGAGCTGGGCAACTATCATATCGGCTAACCCAAGCGAACCGGAAGCACTCAGTTTCGCTGGTCATCTGTTCATCCAGCATCTGACGGTAAAAGTCTTCATTCTGACTGTCGAACATTCCCGATTTGAAGCTGGCATTAGCATCACGCATCGATTTCAGCATCATGGTCGTGAATATCGATTCGAATTGGCGCGCCGCCGAGCGCAGCGCTTCTTTTTCCGATTGTTTGTCGCCGGTTACCGCCTGCTTACGCAAGCTGTCCAGGCTGGCAATATCGTGAATAAAACCGACATCATTAGGATTATTAACCATGACCTGCTCCTTAAATAATGATCAGTTGGCCTTCAATGGCACCCGCTTGTTTCAGCGCCTGCAAGATAGCCATCAGATCCGACGGAGCGGCGCCCACCTGATTGACGGCGCGGACTAAGTCGTCCAGCGTCACCCCTGGCTCAAGTTTAAACATCTTGCCTTGTTTTTCAGTCACTTCAATGGACGAGTCCGGTACGACCGTAGTCTGTCCTGCCGAGAGTCCGTTTGGCTGGCTAACATTCAAATCTTCTTTAATCGCGACCGTCATGCCGCCGTGAGTGACCGCAGCCGGTCTGAGACGCACATGCTGGCCGACGACTATGGTGCCGGTACGCGAGTTGACGATGATTTTTGCCGCACCGTCAGCCGGATTGAACTCCAGGTTCTCAATCGCAGATAAGAAAGCCACACGCTGGCTGACATCACGTGGCGCGCGCACTTTGACCGAGGTGGCATCGACGGCCGACGCCATTTGCGGCCCCAGGAACTGGTTCACCGCATCCGCCATACGCTGCGCGGTGGTGAAATCAGATTCAAACAGGTTAAAGGTAATAAAATCGCCGCGGCTGAACGGGGTCGGAATTTCGCGCTCGACAATAGCACCGTTGGAGATGATGCCCACGGTCGGGTTATTGCCGACAATACTCGAACCATCCGCACCGTTAGCACTAAAACCGCTCACGACCAGGTTGCCCTGAGCGACGGCATACACCTGTCCGTCCAGGCCTTTGAGGAAAGTCTGCATCAGCGTACCGCCACGCAGGCTGGACGCGGAACCAATCGATGACACGGTCACATCAACGGTTTGCCCCTGTTTGGAAAACGCCGGTAAATCAGCCGTGATGATTACAGCGGCAACGTTTTTGGTTTTTGGCTTGGTACCCGGCGGCAATTGGATGCCGAAATTCTGCAGCATCGCGTTAAAGCTTTGATCGGTAAAGGGTGTGGATTCGCCGGTGCCCGGCAAACCGGTGACCAGGCCGTAACCCACCAACTGGTTACTGCGCACACCCGCTACCTGAGCCATATCTTTGATACGGGCAGCCTGAGCCGTTGCCGCAACAAACATCAACAATAACAATGTGAGTCTTTTCATGGTGGATTACCTGTCTCTTTATAAAAACAATGAGGCCAATCTGGCCCCATCGATACCTCAAGCTGTCAAAACTTCGACCATCGGGTCCGACTTACAAAGAGACATTAAAAAATCGTGCCAAGAATCCAGGTTCTTGCATATCTTGATTGGTTCCGGTGCCTGAATACTGAATCCGGGCGTTGGAAATACGGTTTGATGCTATGGTGTTATCAAACGCAATATCATCCGGACGAATGGTGCCGCTGAGACGAATGTACTCATCCCCGGCATTCAGAGTCAGCCATTTCTCGCCGCGGATCACCAGGTTACCGTTCGCCAGTACTTCGATCACTTCCACCGTAATCGAACCAGATAAGCTGTTGCTCTGGTTGGCGGCAGAACTGCCGGAGAACTTATTGTCATTCGACAATGCGTAAGAAAAATTGTAGTCGCCCAGTTTAAGCTCCTGCCCGCCGACACTGAGCGGATCCATCGAAGCATCATTGGTTTTAGACAAATCCGCATCGGCGCTTTTGGCTGCCTTGGTGCTCTCATCCAGGTTAACCGTGATGATGTCCCCGATACCATGCGGCTTGGAGTCATCGTACAAGCTGTTAGCATGGTCGAGATTAAACAGAGAACCGGTTTCTGCCGCATAATGCTCCGGCTTTTTCTTAGGATGAATCGGCGCCCAGGCCGGGTCACCCGCCACCGGGTCAGTACGATTACGCAGGGTATCAATAAGACCTGTGCTGTCGGCCTCAGACTGATCGCCTTCAACCGCATCCACCACTGTGGTGCCTT
Organism: Vibrio sp. CDRSL-10 TSBA; assembly: GCA_039696685.1. Classification (NCBI taxonomy): domain Bacteria; kingdom Pseudomonadati; phylum Pseudomonadota; class Gammaproteobacteria; order Vibrionales; family Vibrionaceae; genus Vibrio; species Vibrio sp. CDRSL-10 TSBA. The sequence goes on from CP155566.1 coordinate 2,617,441, forward strand.
GGGCAACATCCGGCGTTTCAATCGGCTCCTGCAGCAGGCTACAACCCGATAACAGCGAAATCAAAGCTAAACTGAGTAAACGTTTCATCGCAGTATTCTCTTGCTAATCTATGACTCATCCAGCGCTTACAGCTGCTGGTTAACAAAGCTCATCATCTTGTCTACAGCTGAGATAACTTTCGAGTTCATCTCGTAGACACGCTGCGCTTCAATCATGTTGACCAGTTCTTCGGTCACATTCACGTTGGAACTTTCCAGCATCGACTGACGAATATTACCCAGACCATCCAGACCAGGAACTCCTTCCTGCGGATCGCCGCTGGCGCCGGTCGGTAAGTAAAGGTTCTGTCCGATCGGTTCCAGGCCACCAGGGTTAATGAAATCAACCGTGGTGATCTGACCCAGCACCTGGTTGTCCTGCTGGCCACGTACCCGTACTGACACTTCACCGTCATTACCAACCGAAATCGAGATAGCATCGTCAGGGATAACAATCTCCGGCTGCAGCGGATAGCCGTCGCCTGAGGTCACGATCACGCCTTCAGCGTTCAGGGTAAACTGGCCATTACGGCTGTAACCGATGTTGCCATCGGGCATCAGAATCTGGAAAAAGCCATCGCCTTCAATCATCATGTCCAAACTGTTGGACGTGGTCTGTGCATTACCATGAGTATGCACTTTTTGGGTTGCGACAACCTTTGAGCCTGCACCCAGCATCAGACCACTCGGTAATTCGGTGTTCTGAGACGACTGGCCGCCTGGCTGGTTAATATTTTGATAAAACAGGTCTTCAAACACCGCACGGCTTTTCTTAAAACCTACGGTCGAGGCGTTGGCCAGGTTGTTGGAAATGGTCGCAATGTTGGTTTGCTGTGCGTCCAGACCCGTTTTACTTACCCATAATGCCGGCTGCATATTAAACTCCTGTTCTCGGTTAGCTCATGCGCAGCAGAGTATCGGATGATTTATCCATGTCTTCTGCCGTTTTCATCATCTTGACCTGCATTTCAAACTGACGTTGCAGATCAATCAGGCTGGTCATTTCGCCAACCGCATTTACGTTACTGCCTTCTACCGCACCGGTCAGGATTTTGACCGTTGCATCTGCGTCATAGGTTGCGTTGGGATCTTTCGCCCGGAACAGACCATTGACATCTTTGTATAACGATTGATTATCGGGTTTGACCAGTTTGATACGATCAACGATTTCCATCGCATCCGGCGGCGCGCCCTGCGGACGAACTGAGATGGTCCCGTCATTGCCGATTGACACTTTGGCCAGCGGAACCGGCAGCGTGATAGGCGCACCGTTCTCACCCAGCACCAGATGACCGCTGCCATTCATCAGCAGTCCGTTCGCGTCGATATTGAGATTGCCGTTCCGGGTCAGACCTTCTTTGCCGGTTTTATCCATCACTGCCAGCCAGCCATCGCCCTGAACAGTCACATCTAAATCTCGGCCGGTCGTGATCACGCTGCCCTGCTGAAAATTGTGCCCCGGACGCTCAGTCATACTGAATACCCGGCTTGGCAGGCCATCACCGTACGCTTGCATGGAACGCGCCTGCTCCAGATCCGCCCGGAAACCGGTGGTACTGACGTTGGCCAGGTTGTTCGCTCTCAGCTGCATTGCTTGCATATTCTGCTTGGCGCCACTCATGGCTAAAAACAAAGCACGATCCATAATTTGCTCCCAAAATCGTTTATTAACTGTAATAAAGCAATTGGCGTGCCAAAAATAAATAGTGTTTTAAATCAGATTATTAGAAAAGATAAAGCAGGAGATTGTGCAGAGAGGAAGACAGATTTTGCCGCGGCAATAAGGCAAGTGGCAATCCTGTCAAACCAGCGTTGCCGCTGGTTTGACAGACCAGATGAAAGGATTATCGAATCTGCAGGATGTTCTGTTGCAGCTGGTTGTGGACTTCCAGAGCACGTGAGTTCGCCTGGAAGTTACGCTGCGCGGAGATCAGGTCCACCAGCTCCTGAGTCATATCAATGTTTGACTGCTCGAGTGTGCCGTTTCTTAATGGTACCAAATGAACCTTTGTTGGATTCACCCCAGATTTTACCACCGGACATCTGAGTCGAATCCCACTGAGTACCACCTTTCTTATCCAGGCCTTGCTCGTTCGGTACACGCACCAGACCCACACGGCCCAGAGTCACGTTTTCACCGTTCGAATAAGTACCCATGACACTGCCGTTTTCGTCAAAGTCGATTTTAGTCAGGAAGCCGGTTGTCGCACCATCTTCATCGAACTTAGTCAGCTCAAACGGAGCGGCAAACTGAGTTGCCGCGTCCAGACCAAAAGACAGGGTCTGATTGACATCGGCACCGTTCAGGTTGATCGGGTTAGCACCAGCGCCCAGCGGGTCAGATACGATCGGCTGACCATTGTTCAGGCTTGCCAGTGTACCATCGTTGTTGAAACGCATGGTGTGACCCACTTGTCCGTTGCCCGCTGTCGCATCACCGCCGGTAATGTTAATTGGCTTCTCACCTTCACGGTCAGTCACTGTGTAGTAAGTCTGCCATGTATTCGGCTGAGTCTGATCTTTCAGATAATACGTGGTTAACTTATATGACTGCCCCATCGAGTCATAGATGGTTGACGAGGTTGAACGGTTGTAAGTTTCCGGATCGGTAAAATCGAACAGCGTCGGATCTTTCAGATCGCCATTAGCCGGTAGGTTAACACCCACATCAATATTTGAAGTCTGCTTTGGCTTACCAAATTCAGCTGGAATGTTCAGCGGTGAAGGCTCATAAGACAGCACTTCGCCGGTATCCGGGTTAACCTGATAGCCCAACAGGAACTCTTCATTCGAGGTCACCATGTAGTTGTCTTTGTTCAGGTGGAAAGCACCGTTACGCGTCAACTCATTTTGCTGCGGCACCATACGATCTTTAGAAACCGCAAAAAAGCCGGTACCTGAGATACGTAGGTCCATCGGGTTGTTGGTATAAATACTGGAACCTTCATGGAATTGCTGCGCGACCTTGTTCGCCATCACACCACCACCCGGAGTGGTTTTCGCGTTAGTGAACAGTGAATTCGAGTAAACATCACCAAATTCCGCACGCGACTCTTTAAAACCAAAGGTATTGGCGTTCGCAATGTTGTTACTGGTGGTGTTCAGATCTAACTGAGCTGCGGACAAACCGCTTAGAGATACATATGACATTCCAAATTCTCCTATCTAGCTAGCATGATTATGCTTGGCCAACTTCTAGTACTTCAGCAAGTCGAACTGGCGATTCAAAACCAGCCAGATTGAGCAGTACGTTACCATCACCTTTACCCAGGAGAAACGCTGTTGACATTGGCATAGGTCGAAACCTCAAAGTCTTTGCTTTCACCATTCAGCAAACCCGAAGCTCTCACTTTGTATTTGCCGCCCGGCAATGGATTACCGTTTTGATCATTACCGTCCCATTCGATGCGGTTGTCACCGCTTGGCTTCGCTCCGAGATCAAACGTGCGCACCAGCTGGCCCGCTTCGTTTTCAACTCGCACCATCACGTTTTCCATGGATTGAGGGAGCTTCACCATCGCCGCCATACTGGCGCCGTCCTTTTTCACCCCTGCTGCACCTGGTACCAGTACATCACGACCTACCAGAGAAGATGCCTGCAGAGCTTGGTTTGATGTCATCGACGCGTTGAGACTTTCAAACTGCTTGTTCATGTTGCCGATACCATCAACCGTGGCAAATGAAGCCATTTGCGCGATCATCTGGTCGTTGCCGACCGGCTTAAAAGGGTCTTGTTGAGAAAGCTGCTTGGTGAGCAACGACAGGAAATCTTCTTGTTTCAGATCCTGTTTACCCGTTGTCTCAGTTGGCTTGTTTTTCTCTTGAAGCGCTTTTAGCTGGTCAACATAGGACAAGCCGCTTTGACCAACGTTATTAATTCCGGCCATTCGCTACCTCCTTATCCTTATTGACCCATCTGCAGCGTACGCAGCAGCATTTGTTTACTCGCCTCAGCAACCTGAACATTACTTTGGTATGCGCGGGATGCTGAGATCATATTGGCCATTTCTTCCATCACGTTAACGTTAGGCTTGTAGATATAACCTTCGTCATTAGCGAGTGGGTGATCCGGATTAAACTCCGCAGAGAGCGGCTTATCGCTTTCTATAATGCCCAACACTTTGACCGGCACGTTGGCATCGTTGTTGTAACGCGCCTTACTTAACTCAGCACCAAACACAGCATGACGGGCTTTGTAGGTGTCTTTCGCAGAGCTGCTGACACTGTCCGCATTCGCCAGGTTGCTTGAGGTGGTATTTAGACGAACAGATTCAGCACTCATTGCAGAACCAGTCACATTGAACACATTAAATAGGCTCATCTAATTATTCCCCTTTGATTGCTTTGGTTAAGTTCTTAAACTTACCGCCTAAGAAGTCGAGTGATGCCTGGTGACGCATCTGGTTTTGCATAAACAGGTTACGCTCCAGATCCACGTCTACCGTGTTGCCATCACCGGTGTCAGGTTGTGTAGGAAGCCGGTAAAGCATTTCCCCTGTCACATTCGCGGAGGCAGGAATATGCCGACCATCGGTAAGGCTAAGACCAATGCTTGCCTCCGAACTTGCCGCTTGCAATGCCTTCTGGAAGTCCATTCCTTTCGCTTTGAACCCAGGTGTGTTTGCTTGCGCAATGTTAGAAGCAATCACTTCCGCATTACGTTCACGCACACCCACCGTGTACTGGTGGATACCGAGTGCATTGTCAAAAGAAATAGCCATACTGTGCCTCTTTGATAGAACTGACCGTTACTGATGAATCTATAGCAATTAGCGTACCAACTTTAAAAATACGTGATTGCCGCATCTTCATCCTTATGCTGTTTTGCAAAATACACGCCAGAGCAGTGAGAAAAGATCATATCCGGTAATATTTTCATCCAACCCTATTTACAAAGCCGCCACCGGGGGAATGTCAGCCCGGCGGCAAGCCTGCCGCGCACCTTTGCCTACTTAGTATAGCCGTCATCTTTCACCGGAAGCATCTTTAACCGGACACACACCTTTAACATATCCATCGCTCTCACATCGGCTTCTTAGCGGAGCTCCTTGCGGGACAGACACGAGAGGAATGTAAAAGGAAGAAGTGCGCAAACGGGACACACACCTTAAGCCGATCGCAGAAGGCCTTGCCAGCGGCAACTGAGAGGTGCCACGGAGAGTACAGCGGCAAACAAAAGCCCGGCAATTTGCCGGGCTGGTCGATGAGTTAATGAAGCTACTTAAGCTTATAGATGATACCTGGGTTACAGCGCACCATCTCAAAACGGTCAGTCAGACCGGTCAGAGATTCTGATGCCCCAAGCAGCAGGTAGCCACCGGGATTAAGGCTGCTTGCCATTTGATTAAGTACTTTAGACTTCATCTCTGGCGAGAAGTAAATCAAGACGTTTCGACAGAAAATAATGTCGAACTTACCTAGCAAGCTATAACTTTCCATCAGATTCTGCGGGCGGAAATTAACCATTCGCTTGACGTTGTCTTTGATCTTCATCCGGCCATCACCGGCGTCTTCAAAGAAGGTGCGGCGGCGCTCCGGAGAAAGACCACGTCCAAGAGCCAGGTTGTCATACACACCAGCGCGGCACATATCCAGCATACTGGTCGAGATATCGGTCGCTGTAATCGATACGCTGGGTAACACACCAGGACGACGCTGCTGTACTTCCAGCACAGTCATCGCCATCGAGTACGGCTCCTGGCCTGAGGAAACTGGCCGAAGACCAGATTTTGATCGGACGCTTGTTCTTAGCCAGTTCAGGCAACAGCTTGTCGGCCAACACTGTGTATGGATAGGTATCACGAAACCATAGGGTTTCATTAGTCGTCATCGCGTCCACTGCGGCGACACGCAACTCACGATTGCGGCCGGTTGTAACATCACGCAGCAGATCGGATAGCGATGCCAGCTTGAATTTGCTGACAAGCGGACTCAGACGACTTCTGACCAGGTATTGTTTACTGTCTCCCAGCACGATGCCGCACTGAGATTCCAGAAAGCGGCAGAAATCACGATATTCTTGATCGCTGATAGTTATCGCAGTCATTCAGTTCTCTTTATTCTACTAAAGCTTTTTTCACTGCGTTACCCAGTTCATCCGGGTTAAATTTCGCAATGAACGAATTCGCACCGACTCGCTCAACCATCGCTTGGTTGAAGACACCACTCAGTGAAGAGTGAAGAATAACATACAAGTCTTTGAGAGCCGGGTTACGACGAATTTCAGCAGTTAGGGTATAACCATCCATTTCCGGCATTTCAATATCTGAAATAACCAGAGAGATCTGATCGTAAATACTCCCCTCTTTTGCCATGTTGGCCAATTGCTGATGAGCATCTTTGCCGTCTTTGGCGAGGATACACTCAAATCCAATTGACTCAATTGCGCGTTGCACCTGTTTGCGTGCCACGCTTGAATCGTCCGCAATCAGTATACGGCGTACAATTTCTTTTTCCTGCTCAGCATGAGCAATCTGCTCGCCAATGCTGGCATCCATCACTTCGTTGACCGGAGCGATCTCAGCCAGAATTTTCTCTACGTCGAGAATTTCCACCAGCTCGTTATCAATATTGGTTACCGCAGTCAGGTAGTTACCTTTACCAGCTCCTTCCGGTGGTGGCAAAATGGCTTCCCAACGCATATTGATGATGCGCTCAACTGAACTAACCAGGAAAGCCTGAATCGTACGGTTGAACTCAGCAATAACCACAAAACTTTTGTCAACTTCGGTGGTCGGACGGCCGCCGATCGCCAGACTTAAATCAATCACCGATACGGTCTGACCACGGATGTGCGCAACGCCTTTTACCAATCGATGCAAATTAGGCATTGCAGTCAAACGAGGGCACTGGAGAACTTCTTTCACCTTAAATACGTTGATGCCATAACGTTGGCGTCCGTTCAGACGGAAGGTTAGTAATTCCAGTCGGTTTTGACCGACGAGTTGCGTACGTTGATTCACAGAATCAAGAATACCCGTCATATGCACATCTCCATCTTAAACATTTTTATGTGAAAAAGTGATAATCTACCTGAGGCTATGAAGAAACCAGAGAACCGAACCATGATTTCGAATACCCGTGTATGCCAACATACCAAATGTAAGTGTAGAGCTTTCTGCCACTTTTATTATAACTGTATCGGCTTTTTGTTAGTTTTCTTTAGTCTTTCTGTGCACAGTGCGACACCGGAACAAATTGTTCAAATCCAACAAGCCGCTCAGCAGCACGTTTCTGAGTAACGTGGATACACCGGCCGGCAGCGAACTGGATGTCAGTGCCGCCAATGTCGATGAGCGTATTTTCGCCACCGACTGCCCTGCACCACTGCAGACCTCATCATCATCTAACAACGGCTCTGCCAGTGCGATCACTGTGTTAGTAGAATGTGAGCCTGATAACTGGAAAGTCTACGTTCCGGTCAAATTAACCGTAACGGTTCCCATGGTCACCGCACTCACACCGCTGACCCGCGGTCAGATCATCACAGATCATAATGTGACTATGAGTATGGTAGATCTGCTGCGCTTCAGACGGCAAGGTTTTTCCTCTCCGGATTTGGTGGTCGGAGCAAAGACCAAGAAAAACCTTAAGTTAGGTGATGTCATCGAGCAAAATGATGTTTGTGTGGTTTGCCGTAATGAAAACGTACGTATCCGCGCCGTCAGCGGCGGGATGAGCATCACAACCGAAGGCACCGCGTTGTCAGACGGGACCTTTGGCGAACAGATAAAAGTGAAAAATAGCAAATCTAACCGTATAATAGATGCTCAAGTCAGCGGAATAGGTGAAGTCACCGTACGATTTTAGCTGCCTCTACTCAACGCAGGGAAATTTACCCGACTGTTAAGAAAAAGCTAAAGTTCGTCGCTCAACAGTCGATATTGACGGTACACGTTCATAGTTTTATAAGGCTCAAAAATATGGCAGGCATTGATAACATTCGCTCAGGTAACTCGTTGACGACAACGAACAGAAGCCCTGCGCGTTCAGAATCTAATGCATCATCAACAACTTCTGGCTCAGTCAGTCAAAGTTCTCAACCGCGTAGCGATGCGGTATCGCTGAGCTCTCAGGGCAAAGCGATCGGTGAAATGCATAACGAAATGGCCGCGACGCCAAGTTTCGACAGCGCCAAAGTCGCTGCAATCAAAGAAGCGATTGCCAACGGATCGTACAAAGTCGATCCGGAGAAACTGGCCGACAATATGATCAAATTTGAAAATGAACTGGGTGGCCTGTAAGCTGATACTCAGTCCGGCAAAAAGGTGATGAAGTCATGGCAGCATTAAAAGACTTAGTCGAGTTCCAGCTCAGAAACGCTCAGGATCTGTCCGCGTTACTGGAGCAGGAAAAAATTGCCATCACCAGCCGTGTTGCCGCGGATATAGAAACGCTGGCAAAACAAAAAATTACTTTAGTTGGCCAGTTGCAACAGACCGATCAGCGCATTTCCAATCATCCTCATGTTCCGAGCCTGACAGAAGATGAATACTTGGCGAATCTGGTCGAACAAATCCGCACCCTGGTACAAGAGTGCCAACAAGCCAATGCCGTCAACGGTGAAGCGCTGAATCGTGCCCAGCTCAGTTTCAACAAACTGAATAATCTGATGCAACAAAGTCACGGTAAAATCGGTATGACTTACAACGCGACCGGTCAAACCCATACCGTGTCGACCTTAGGCACCAATATTAAAGCTTAAGTTAGTTTTTTGGTTCACGGTGTCAACGTGCACTAGTCAGATAATAAAAATGCAGATAATAAAAAAGCGGCTTGAACGGCCGCTTTTTTATTATCTGGAGAGAAGAGAGATCAGCACAGAGTTAGGATCAGAATAATGTTTGCTGACGATTTTCCGGTACCTGCTGCACTTCACCGTAGTCACGCAGACGATCCATTTTACGAATGTCGAGACGCAGCTCAGTCACGTAATTGTCGCCGACTTTATAACTGCGCACCACTTCCGCACCGCGAATCACACCATCAACAGCACCGGCCGTCAGTTCAGTACCCATGCGCTGATCCTGCAGTTGCGAACGCCCGCTGACGCGCATCCCGTACACCTGTTCGGCGAGTTCACGATAAGCATCTATTTTCGATGCGCGCATCGCGCGAAACCTGTTTCTCTGCCGTATCGCGGCCACGCTGTTCATTAATATTGGCGTAACCTACCGCCGTTAACCATTCATCCGCGCGCAAAGTCTGGAGTGGCTGACATCCGGATAAGGCCATCACAGCGGCCAGCAATAAGAGTAATCCGTATTTCATCCTTTCCTCCTAGGGACGCAATATCACAGTGTAGGGTTGAGTCATGGTTGGATCGGAACGAATTAACACCCCATCCTGAGTACGCATACTGTTCAGCGTATCCAAATCGCGGCCAATACGATCCGCCGGCAAAAAGCCTTGTGCCGTTGCCACCACAACGCGCGACTGCATGCCGACCACGCGAGCATTAATTAATACCCCGCCTTCCTGACGCAACATAGTCCCGGTTAGTACGTACTGGATCTCTTGTTGCTGGGCCAGATCCTTCCATTCACGACTGAACGCAAAATCACCCTGTTGAGTGACCTGAATGGAGCCTGTGGTTTTGAAATCCACCACTTTAAAGCCACGACGCTGAAACTGATAAATCAACCCTTCCGAAACGGAATTACCCAGCCAGTTAGTGGTGTCCATATTCTGTAAATCAACAAAAGAGGTAATCGCTATCGGGGTGCGTGCGGTCACACTGGTATTCGATTCCACCAGATCTTCGGTCAGACTGTCCACAAAGAAGTTCAGGGTATGACGCGGACTCTCCATCAACATGAACTGTGAACCGCCGTATGACTCTTTGCCGTTATAAATCGGGGCATAAGAGCAGGCGGTCAACATGACCACCGGCACTAAACAAAGCCATTTTTTCATTATCTTCATCTCCAGATATACTAAGGCGATACGTTCAATTTCACTCTCTCTGATGAAACTGGAACGCTCTTTGCTTTTCTAAGCTGAGACCACTTTGAACAGCAAATGCCTACATCAGCTGAAAATTAAAAAGCAAAATTTGTACCTGACTGGTAAATTACGATGAAAAAAAACATTTCTTCTTTAGTTTCAATGCTTTTATTGGCACTTTGGATTCCTGCAGCCCACGCGGCCTGGTATGAAGTTACCGGAACCTCGACCATTGTTGCCTCCGAGGAATCGGCAAGACTGCATGCATTGGAAGATGCCATCTATAAAGCGGTAAATTTTGCCGGGGCAGATATCGGCAGCATCAGCAACCTGCTGCCACTCTTGCAAGACAACCGGCGCGAATATCTGTTTGCCAATCATGAGGTACGCTCAATTTTAGTGGAAAACCGCCTTGTGGTCGGGAATGTGATGCAGGTGCGCGCCCGGATTGATATTTATCCATCGGCAACAGCTTGCCACATCAGCAACTATAAAAAGACATTTATGATCGGCAATATTGATGTTGCCTCCCCACAACAAGCCGTGATGGGTCAGATCTACGATGTCGGCGATGACTTCGCCCATATCCTCAACCGCCAGATCGAGCAGGACTCACACAGCTTTATGTCCGTGGGGACGACTGATTACGACATGGACGCCCGCAACCCGGAACGAATCAAAATGTTGGCTCAGGATTCAGGCGCTCAGTACCTGGTTGGTGGAGTGATCACCGACCTGACCGCAACCGTAGATCAGAAAACCTTTCAGGACGATGTGATTAACCGCCAGTTCGCTTTGGAACTGCATGTATTCGACGGCAAGACCGGCAGCGAAGTCTATAAAGGTAACTATCGTGAAGTGGCAAACTGGCCGTTTCGCGAAAACCAGTCAGGTCGATACCCGCAGCGCGCGCTTCTGGACATCCACTTACGGCCAGATGCTGCTCCAGGTTAGCCGCGATATCATGCTGGATCTGGAATCACAGATTTCCTGCAAAATAACCCTGCCCGAGGTCGTGGCCAAATTTGGTGAAACCGTGACAATGGATTTAGGCAGAATTCACGGCGTCAGAGAGGGCGATAAGCTGCAGCTGTGGCACACCGGTGCCTTTATCGATCAAAACGGCCTGCCGCGTAACAAAGTATCACAAAGCGAAATCACCCTGACCGTAAGCCGTGTCTATGACACCAACGCAGAACTGACCGTAGACCAGCCTGAGCTGGCTTCCAGTATTCAAGTTGGCGACGTAATGCACAAACAGCTGTGATTGTGATTTGAAAACATGAATTTATTCAAATAATTGGGTAGTATATTACCCATCCGCTCCCGTGGCACAGCTGGATAGCGCGGCCCCCTCCTAAGGGGCAGGTCACAGGTTCGAATCCTGTCGGGAGCGCCATCTTTTTACAGGGCTTAGTGATGAATATCGCTAAGCCCTTTTTGTTTGCCGCCTCCGCTAATTAGCAAATAAGACAACATGACGTATGGCCGGACTCAGATCTCAGCGGTATTGAACATCTAACCTCAGCGACTCATTCTGTATAGCCTGACAGGCTACGCAACTGACTCTGCGCCCAAAGAAATAAACTCAGTTAAACATCAATATCACCGACAAAAAAATCCCCTCAACCACAAAGATGAGGGGATTAGAGATAAACTCGCTATGCTTTATCGGCAACACTAGGTTGTATCACTTCGCATTAGGCTTTGCAGCGCAGCTTATCAGATAGCTTGAGCTTATAGCTCGATATCCGCAATCGGTGCTTTCTCAGGGATAACCGCATCAGCATCTGGTGCCGGCGCATCGCCTTGCGCCTGCTGAGGTTTGTGCAGACCGAGTACGGTACTGGTGTAGTTCAGCTCGTTTAGCGTCGCTTCAACATCACCATTCAGATGCTGACCAAATGAAGGAATGATCTGCTTCAGTTTATCGTTCCAGACACCATCAACACGCTCGCTAAATACGGATTTCAAAACATTCAGCATGATAGGGGCTGCGGTAGACGCACCTGGCGATGCACCCAGCAGAGCCGCCAGTGTTTTATCTTGTGAAGCAACGACTTCAGTACCAAATTGCAGACGACCGCCTTTCTCTTGGTCTTTCTTGATAATTTGTACACGTTGTCCTGCTGTCCACAGTCTCCAGTCTGCTTTTTTCGCATTCGGATAGTACTTCTGCAGCTCAGCAAAACGGTCCTCGTCATCCTGCAGCACCTGGCCAATCAAGTAAGTCACCAGATTAAAGTTATCCAGGCCGACATGCACCATAGGCATCAGGTTATCTGCGGTGGTCGAACTCATAAGATCCCACAGTGAACCATTTTTCAGGAACTTAGTTGAGAAGGTAGCGAACGGACCAAACAGGATCACTTCTTTACCATCAATGCGACGCGCATCCAGGTGTGGTACTGACATAGGTGGCGCACCGACTTCAGCCTGACCGTACACTTTGGCCAGATGCTGTTGCACTACTTCCTGGTTTTCGGTGATAAGGAAACTGGCCACCGACCGGGAAGCCGCCATAGTTATCCGCTTCAGGAATACCCGATGCCTGCAGCAGCGGCAATGACGCGCCACCAGCACCGATGAAAACGAATTTAGCGTGGATCTGTTTTTCCTGCTCGCCGTTGGCCAGATCAGCCACAGTCACAGTCCAGCTGCCGTCCGTGTTCTGTTTCAGGCCACGAACTTCAGTTTGCAGTTGCAGATCAAAGTTCGGTTGCGATTGCAGCGAGCTGACCAGTTGGCGGGTGATTTCACCGTAGTTCACATCCGTCCCCAGCACTGAGCGGGTGGCGGCAACTTTCTGATTCGGATCACGACCTTCCATGACCAGCGGCGCCCAGGCTTTGATCTGTGCCGGATCTTCTGAATAATCCATACTCTGGAACAGCGTGTTTTTCTGCAATTCAGCGTAACGGGCGCGCAGGAAGTTAACATTAGTATCACCCCACACGAAACTCATGTGATTGACGCTGCGGATAAAAGATGCCGGGTTATGCATCACTTGCTGATCGACCTGATAAGCCCAAAACTGACGGCTGATCTGGAAGTCTTCATTCACCTTAACCGCTTTGGTTACATCGACGCTACCATCCTGCATTTGCGGAGTATAGTTCAGCTCCATCAGCGCAGAGTGACCGGTACCTGCGTTGTTCCAACCATTCGAGCTTTCTTGGGCAACATTGTCCAGACGTTCAACCATGGTCATGTTCCACTCAGGCTCCAGCTCCTGCAGATACGTCCCCAGAGTCGCGCTCATGATCCCGCCGCCAATCAGCAGCACATCAACCGGTGAATCATTATCATCAGCATACGCTGACGGAAAAGATGTCATACTGGCAACAGCAAACAACATCATGACTAATTTTTTCATAAAGACACTGACCTTAAATATAAAAATTGAGCAGCGGAGGGAAAACCCGCCTTTGCTCTAAAAAATGGATAACCGATGGATATTAAGTAGTTAATCTGTCAACAACGCATCAATAAATAATCACCTCAAGCCATGTGCCTTAAATAAATAATGATAAAATTAATTAATAGCGCAACACGACCAGATTTAAATTAACATTATTAAAAATAAGCATCGTTATATTTTGAATGAAAAACACGGTGTAAAATCACTCAATAAAGATTAACTAACCATGACTTAGCAGTCATAAAAATAAGACTTCACTTATTTAGCTTTGACTAAATACACTGCGTGCCACAGTGTCCTTCCTTGTGGCACGCAAACTACCACAGCAAAAATGTGAAGTAAACAAACAAATCAACAACAAAAGCTTCACGAATTTGGTCTTTTTTAAATAATTCAATATATAGAATAACATCCCATATAAAGACGCATTATAAACACTACAATATCAAAGGTTATGCACTAAAAAATAAACACTCCGTCAAATACCACTAATAAAATAAGGTATTAGCTAAATACAAAAATAGCCGTAAATATATAATGTTACTTTCCGGAAAATCGCTGTATTTTCATTCATCTTACTAACTACATTTAGCATCTTTCAAGAGATGTGTTTATATCCGTACCAATAATAATCAGGAAGACATAAACGGGACACTCCCCTTTGCGCACTCCACCTTTAACCATACTTTCCATACAGAGTTATTGCATGCCGCAGAGAGCTGAACCGGAGTTATTTAAGAAGCCAATTGTGTTCAAGACATAAACGGGACACTCCCCTTTACGCACTCCACCTTTAACCATACTTTCCATACAGAGTTATTGCATGCCGCAGAGAGCTGAACCGGAGTTATTTAAGAAGCCAATTGTGTTCTGGCTAAACTCAGCCACAATCCAACCATTCAGCCACTACGAGTTTATGTTATGACCACGGCGCGATCCCAGCTTATCTTTCCAGACATCACTCCCTACTATCATTGTGTGTCACGCTGTGTGCGCCGCTCCTTTTTGTGTGGTCAGGATCCGCTGACCGGACAGTGCTATGAACATCGTAAAACCTGGGTTGAGGAACGAATCTTGGTCCTCGGCGAAATTTACTGCATCGATATCTGTGCTTATGCAGTCATGAGTAATCACTACCATCTCGTCGTACGTATAGACCAAAAGACCGCTCAGTCCTTATCCGCCGCAGACATCATTGCCCGCTGGCGCTGTGAACATCACCTCCCGCCGCTAATTGAACGCTACCTGACAGGGGCACTGAGCAATCAGACCGAGCTAAATCTGTGTAACGAGATAATCGAGATCTGGCGCAGCCGCCTTGGATCACTGAGCTGGTTTATGAAAGAGCTTAATTACGACATCGCGGTGCAAGCAAACCGGGAGGACGAATGCACCGGCAGATTCTGGGAAGGTCGCTTTAAATCCCAAGCACTACTGGATGAAAAGGCACTGCTTGCCGCGATGGCTTACGTCGATCTAAACCCGGTTTCGGGCACGAGTAGCCGACGCTCCTGAGCAATCTGAGCATACCTCGATCAAAGCTCGGCTGGATTGCTTCACCCAAGGAAGGAATGAAACAGGGAGTCTCGCCAGTTTTGTCGGTTATCAGCCGCTGGATAATAGTGACGGGATACCATTTCGGTTTATGGATTATCTTGAACTTCTTGACTGGATTGGAAAACAGATTCGTCATGATGGTAAAGGTCATATAGCTCAGCATCTGCCCGCAATTCTGCAGCGACTTTCACTGACACAGCCACAATGTTTAACCTTGTGTACTCAGCTTGAAACCAAATCCAGACGATGGATAGGTGGCTCTCAACCATTGCGCATTGCCAAGCAGAACCTCAACAGACAACGAATGGTTGGCTTAGTCATTACATAGATACAATGAATACTTTAATGATTTAGCGCTGCTTTCATTTCTCATTAATGAGAGTTAATTTAATTTCCATCATCAATAGTGAGGAAAATTTAGTACTTATCCCTCTCCGCTTACACCATAAAATAAGCAACTACATTCTTATTAGATAATCTCATCTAGCTAAATTATCCGCCGCAAAAATAACAACCCACGCAATTAACCCTGTCCGTTTAGTGGCTAATTTTCAGGCCAATTCGTTGTTTTTTATACGGCGCCTTTTTTTGCAAAGATGTGTGTCCAGTTCCATTTCTAAACTTGTGTGTCCCTTTTGTGGCGGGGGCCAGCTTCATTTCGCGCAAATCTGACATCGCCCTGATGAAGGGCGATCAGTTTCCCCTATTCTGTCGCTACTATTCTTGCGAATTTATTCTACTATTACTATTAACAATATTATCTATAACATCGCGTATGACAAAGAGTAACCTGGAAACCAACACTGGTCACCGCTTTATCTCTAAAGCCAAGACGGCGTATAAGATTCATATTCACACCCCTGATGACAAAGTTTTGCATCGGTCGGTGGGCTACATCCGGATTGGTGAGAAAAAGGGTTTAAAAAAAGCAATCAAGATGCGTAACGAGCTTGGACGAGAAATGTGGGGGCCATATTGGCGACGTATCCTGAAAGACCCGTATCTGATGACCCGGCTGCCCCACAGTCTGGAGCCTAAAATCATCTATAAACCGCGCCCGACACAGGATAACCCGGACTGCCGTGATGCCTGTTACATCGCAGCCTGGCGTAACTATGATGACAAAGGCCGCTGCACGTTCAAAAGCGTGGTCTGCTCTATCAATAAGCATGGCAAATTAGCCGCTTACACTAAAACCAAAAAGGCTCTGCTGGAAGCACATAAAGACTGCCTCGACATCTTGGTCTATATGGGCCGTTTAAACAGTATTGATCTCAAATAATCCGTTGGGTTGATATTGTCACAACGAGGTTCAACGTAACACCAGTCAAGCAAACAAGATGAAAAAGCCCACCATTCGGTGGGCTTTGTGCTAACTATCGCTGATTATTCTTGCACTTGGTAATCAAATGCCGGAATCACGATTTCTACACGGCGGTTTTGCTCACGACCTTCTGCAGTCTTGTTCGAAGCAACCGGGTTACTTTCACCCTGACCTGTCGCTGTGATTCGAGAAGCTGCAATGCCTTTTTCTTCCAGTGCTGTAGCAACAGCCTGAGCACGTTTCTCAGACAGCTTCTGGTTGTAGGCTTCAGGACCGCTTGAGTCAGTGTGACCGGTCACTTCTACTTTTGCCTGTGGGTGTTCATTCATGAAGACCACCAGGTCATCCAGCTGAGCTTTTTTCTCAGCACTCAGCGATGCGCTGTCGTTAGCAAAGGTTTTGCTGTCCAGACGCTGGAAACTCAAAAGTTTTGGTTACGATCTGTGGCTCCGGCTCAGGTGCTGGCGCTGGCTCGGCAACTGGTGCTGGCTTCACAGGTGCCATTACCGGTGCTGGCTCGTCATTACCGCCAAAACGGTAAACCAGACCTAAGGTTGTTGTATGCGCTTTGGCACGTACAACATCGTTGTTGATATCACTCAGGTACTGATACTCAAGACGAACACCAAGATTGCTGGTTGCTGCATATTCCAGACCCGCAGCACCCAGGTATGAGTAGTCAGAAGAGTGACCGTAGAACACACGCGCACCACCGACTTTACCGTACAGGTCAAGAGAATCCGTCAGACCGACGCTCAGTTTCGGCGCGATAGTGAATGCTTCTGCCGTGTCGCGATCAATGCCCGCGCCATTAAATTTACCCAGGTAATCGTAACCACCTTCCAGTGCCAACCAATCGTTGAAGTTATAACCGAGTAAAGCCCCTGCCGTCGTACCATCCAAATCACATGATTCGGTGTTGTGACACGCGTCATCAAGCCAGGTTTTACCGACTTTCGCGCCAACATACACATCGGCCATAGCTGCCGTTGATGCGACTAACATTGACGTGGATACCATTGCTGCTAACTTTTTCATAACCATTCCTTACGGTTCATTATTGTGATTGTAAGACTCGCGACTTTAACGTCTTTGTGAACCTGTTCATTACCGACTTCCCGTTAAAAAGCGGGCCTCCGTAGTTAACTATAATGAATACCTATGAAAAGTTGCATATAGTTTTGGTTAAGTTTTGTTAGTTTTCTGCGAATTCTCGAATATAAACGCTTGCAAATCGCACGGTTATCTCACTTCTGACCCAATCAATAACATACAGATATAAAAAAACCGCAGTCATAAACTGCGGTTTTACATTCATATGTACTATTCAATCAGGCTGATATTAAAACCGCCGGTAGGTTTGAATATTACTGTGCGTTTGCTTCACGCTCTTCAATGTATGCCAGTGCCAGCTTGATACGAGCAATGACACGCTCCTGACCGATCAGGTTCATCACAGCATCCACGGAAGGAGACTGACCACCGCCAGTTACAGCAACGCGCAGTGGCATACCGATTTTACCCATGCCGATTTCCAGCTCTTCACACACAGCAGCAATCACCTGATGCAGTGCTTCAGTATTCCACTCTGTCAGAGCTTCAATCTTGCTCAGAGCAAGAGCCAGAGGCTCTTTCGCTACACCACGCAGGTGTTTTTTCGCAGCGCCGGCTTCAAATTCAGAGAAATCTTCAAAGAAGTAACGCGACTGCTCTGCCAGTTCAACCAAAGTATGGCAACGCTCACCCACCAGCTTAACAATGTCAGTCAGTGCCGGGCCATTGTCTTTGTTGATGCCTTGGTGATCAAAATGCCATTCCAGATGCTTAGCAACATGTTCAGGTGACGAGGTTTTGATGTAGTGGTTGTTCAGCCACAACAGTTTGTCAGTGTTAAACGCAGATGCCGATTTAGAAATAGCATTCAGGCTGAACAGCTCAATCATCTCTTGCTGAGAGAAGATTTCCTGATCGCCATGACCCCAACCCAGGCGCACCAGGTAGTTGATCAGTGCTTCTGGCAGATAACCTTCATCACGGTATTGCATTACAGAGACCGCGCCATGACGTTTAGACAGTTTGGCGCCGTCGTCGCCCAGGATCATTGCACAGTGAGCAAAAGTCGGGATAGTCGCACCCATTGCTTTGTAGATGTTGATCTGACGCGGCGTGTTGTTGATATGGTCTTCACCACGGATAATGTGGGTAATGCCCATGTCTACGTCGTCAACAACAACACAGAAGTTGTACGTTGGCGAGCCGTCTGTACGACGAATGATCAGATCATCCAGTTGGTCGTTACGGATTTCGATACGGCCACGGATCTGGTCATCAAAGACCACACTGCCTTCTTTCGGGTTGCGGAAACGGATAACACAAGGATCACCCTCTTTTGCCGCTTCGTTGACCGCTTTGATCTTTGGATGGTTCGCATCGTAACGAGCCATCTCTTTATTCGCTTCCTGCTCAGCACGAATTTCGTCCAGCAACTCTTTTGAAGCGTAACATTTGTAAGCTTTGTCTTCGGCCAGAAGCTGTTCAACCACTTCGTTGTAACGGTCAAAGCGCTTCGTCTGGTAGTAAGGGCCTTCATCCCAATCCAGTCCAAGCCAGCTCATGCCTTCCAGAATGGCATCTACTGCTTCCTGAGTTGAACGCTCAAGGTCAGTATCTTCGATACGCAGTACAAATTCTCCGCCCTGACTTTTTGCATAAAGCCAAGAATACAGTGCGGTACGGGCACCACCTACGTGAAGAAAGCCAGTTGGGCTGGGAGCAAAACGAGTCTTAACCGTCATTATGATTTACCTTTGTCTGGAACTTCTGCTGAGAGTTCAGCATGCGCGAAATTTTGGCCAGTATTCTAGCACCCACAGCTCCCAGTCCACAACGGTGATTGGCATATTCAGCTGCGCTTTAGCCCGGATGGACCTGAAAAGTTGCCCCGAGATGAACAAAGCTTGACCTTGCCGCAAGGGGAAGGTTTATCCTGCTATTATTAGATATCGGAGGGAAAACCATGAGCCATTTTACTTTAAGTTTATCGGGTTTAAATTGCATGGGCTGCGCACGTAAGCTTGAGCGCCGCATTAATGAAGATTTCAGTGCCGAGATTCAGACTCTCTCTCCGACCTTTATCGAACTGGATGTCGATGCGTCGCTTGATCAAGTGCTTGATAGTGTCGAATCTCTTGGCTATCAGGGCGCAGAGGCTCTCGAATTTGATCTGCAAGGGCTGAGCTGCGGGGGGTGTGTCAACAAACTGACCAAACAGCTCGAACAGAGTAACCAGATTGCACGCCTGAAAGTAAACAAAGACTCACTCTCACTAAGAACGACTTTAAGCGCAGACGACATCATCGCCAAAGTAGCTGAGGTGGGTTACCAGGCACAACTGACCGGCACTGCGGCAAACTCTGAGACGGCCGCACAAGTCGAGTCAGATGCAGTCTCTCACACCGTAACCACTCCTGACTCTGGTCAAGACAAGGTGACGGCTGCCCAGTCTCCGGTGGCCTCTATCGCACAATCAGCACCGGCAGACTCCTCACAAGTCAGTACCCACTTACTCATTAAAGGCATGACCTGCGCCAGCTGCGTTTCGTCGGTGGAAAAAGCGCTGAAATCCGTCAGTGGTGTCGACCTAGCGCAAGTTAATCTGGCAGAAACAGAGCGCACTGGTCATCGCAACCGAGGACGTCACCGCGCAATTGGTTGCCGCTGTGCAAAAGGCCGGTTATCAGGCTGAATCCGTCGATGATCCGGCCGAACAACAGCAAAAACAGCAGGCGCAACTTGAACAGGTGAAAAAAGAGCACCAACGCAGTGCTCTGGCTGGTCTGGTGGTCGGTGTGCCACTTATGGCCTGGGGCGTGCTGGGCGGCAACATGATGATCCGTTCCGGCAGCGATCAAATCGCCTGGGGGATCATCGGCTTATTGTGCCTGGCGTTACTTGCCACCGCCGGACGCAGCTTTTTCAGCAGTGCCTGGCAAGCGCTGAAACATGGCCGCGCCACTATGGATACTCTGGTTGCACTTGGTACCGGCGCAGCCTGGTTTTATTCCGTTCTGGTGGTGGTGTTTCCGGACTGGTTCCCGCCCGCTGCACGCCATGTCTACTTTGAGGCCACAGCGATGATCATTGGCCTGATTTCACTCGGTCATTATATCGAAACCAGTGCCAAAGCCCGGACCACCCAATCGTTGCAGGCCCTGATTAACCTGCAGCCACAACAAGCGACTCTGATTGAAGGCAACACCGAGCGCACCATCGCGGTTGCAGAAATCAGCCAGGGTATGCAGCTGCGGATCAAACCCGGTGAAAAAGCCCCGGTGGACGGTAAAGTCCTCGACGGCGACTCGTATATCGATGAGTCAATGCTAACCGGCGAGCCAATCCCAGTGCACAAATCCGCCGGCGATCATGTTTCCGCCGGAACCATTAACCAGGACGGCAGCCTGATCATCACCGCCACCGGAACAGGCTCGCAAACCATGCTGGCCAGAATTATCCAGATGGTACGTCAGGCGCAAAGCAGTAAACCGGCGATTGCAAAAATGGCTGACCAAATTTCCGCGGTATTCGTACCGACCGTGGTCGCCATCGCTTTGCTGGCTGCCGCCGTCTGGTTCTGGGTCGGTCCTGAACCTCGCGCCAGTTACATGCTGGTGATCGCCACCACGGTTCTGATTATCGCCTGTCCTTGTGCCCTTGGCCTTGCCACCCCGCTTTCAGTGACCGTCGGAGTCGGTAAAGCCGCGGAAATGGGCATACTGATCCGGGATGCCAACGTACTGCAAAGCGCCAGCAAGATAGACACCGTGGTGTTTGATAAAACCGGCACCCTGACCGAAGGTAAGCCTGTCGTACAACAAGTGGTCACCTTGCAGGGCGAAGAGTCCGTGATGCTCGGCCTGGCTGTTGCGCTGGAGCAACATTCAGAACATCCGCTGGCCAAAGCGATTATTGACTACGGCAAGCAGCATCAGGTTAAAGCGGCGACGATTTCTCAATTTAATAATCTGCGTGGCCGTGGGCTGGAGGCGCAGTATCAAGATCAGAAAATTCAGGTCGGGTCACTGGATCATTTCCAGCACAGCGGGATTAACCTCGACCCGGCGCAGCAAACGCTGCAGGAATTTGCCCGTCAGGCCTGGACCCCCGTAGCTATTGCCTGTCAAGGACAGTTACTCGGATTTATCGCTATTGCCGACCCGATTAAGCAGAGTGCGCAGCAAGCCATACGCGCCCTCAACGAGATGAATATTCATACCGTAATGCTGACAGGGGACCATCAAAGCGTAGCCGATGCTATCGCCAGAGAGCTTGGTATCCAGCAGGTGATTGCCCAGGTGCTGCCTGATCAGAAAGCGCAGCAAATAGAGCAACTGCAGAGTGAAGGCCGACGTGTTGCAATGGTTGGTGACGGCATCAATGATGCACCGGCACTAGCACAAGCAGATATCGGTATCGCGATGGGCAGCGGCAGTGATGTAGCCATAGAAAGCGCTCAGATGACGTTGCTTAACTCCTCACCACTGGCCGTCGTCAGCGCTATCGAACTGTCTCGGGCCACAGTGAAAAATATGAAACAGAACTTACTGGGAGCCTTTATTTACAATACATTAGGTATCCCGATTGCTGCCGGCGTGCTCTACCCTGCGTTCGGCTTTTTGCTCAGTCCGGTGGTCGCAGGGGCAGCCATGGCGCTGTCTTCGATCACTGTGGTCAGTAATGCCAACCGACTGCGCTTGGTGAAAACTCGTTTTCATTCCTGAATACAAGAGGCAACTATGAATAAATACTCACTCGGACTTGCACTGTTGTTTGCGTTTTCCGGCCAGGCGTTAGCCACCGATGTCATTAACCATAAGTCTCCTTATTGTGGCTGCTGCGGCGAATGGAGCAAGCATATGCAAGAGCACGGTTTTAATGTTAAAGAACAGCTGCACAACAATATGAATGGCATTAAGCAGCAACTGGGGATCACTCTGCAGTTAGCATCCTGCCATACGGCTGAAATCAATGGTTATGTGTTTGAAGGGCATATCCCGGCGGCAGACATTGAGGCTTTCCTCGCTAACCCGCCGAAAAATGCCAAAGGCCTCGCGGTTCCCGGTATGCCTATGGGTTCGCCGGGCATGGAGTATGGCGATCAGAAAGATGCCTACGTGGTGTACGCCTTTAACGAACAAGGCCAGACCTTCAAATACCGGCAATACCCCGCCAATCAGTAATGCCCACCCTAACAGCCCTGCTTCGTGCAGGGCTGTTACTTATTGCGCATGCACATGCTTTACGGGACACACACCTACCATCTTCGTCATCACCCAATCACTGCGTTGAAGTATGTGCGTACAGGACAGACACCCTAACCTCACGGTTTCAGGCTTTATCCACCATTTGCCTGCCGTCGGGTAAAGGTGTGTGTCCTCGTTAAGAAGAAACAGCTTGCACCGGGAGTAACCACAAGGTGTGGGTCCGGCGAAAAATAAAGGTGCGTGTCCCGCTTAAAAACAGTCATAACAAGTCGACCTTTGCCTGCGGGTTCCGGTAAGGTAACTATCTTCAAATACGCAAGGAATACATTATGGCCGGGATCTCCCGCATTATCACCACATGCTGTCTGTTGGCCGCCCTCTCTCTTCATGCAGAGCCTCTTTACTGGCAAGCCAGTAAAGGCAATCTTCAACTGACAATTTTTGGCTCGATCCACGTTGGTGAGCCGAAAATGTATCCTTTACCGCAGCCTGTATACCAGGCTCTGCAGGACGCAGACGGCTTAATCGTTGAAGCCGATATTCGCAACAATCAACATATCCGTTACCCGTACGGGCAACCCAGCGCTGAGCAAGTTTTATCCGATGAGCAGGTTTTTATGCTGGATAAGGTGGTAAAAGATCTGGGTCAGGACGCTGAAGTATTTCGCCAACTGGCGCCATGGAAAGCTGCTTTATCAATCCAGTTAATGCAACTGCAACAACTCGGCTTTCATCCGACACAAGGCGTCGATGCCGTACTGATGGACCAGGCAATCAAAACCAATAAACCCATCGTGGCCCTAGAATCGGTCCAGTTTCAGGTTGATCTGCTGACCAAGCAACCTGATGCCGGTCAGGAGATGTTGACGGCCCTGCTCGAAGACTGGGAAAAAAATCAGGCCATGACTGAATGCATGATCGACAGCTGGATTGCCGGCGACGTCGACAATCTTAATTCAATGGCACAACTGACCGAGATGTCTCCTGAGCTGGAACAAGCCATGGTGCAAAACCGCAACCGCGACTGGGCTGATAAGCTGGCCAGCGGTCAGTTGCTGCCCCAAAGTCAGAGTCAATATCTGATGGTGGTAGGAACCCTGCACCTGGTCGGCCAAGACAACCTGCTGAGTATGCTGCAACAGCGCGGTTTTACCGTACACAAGCTCAATCATTCCCAAACGGCAGATTGTCAGTTTTATTAAGTAAGTGAGGGTCTAGGGTCTAGGGTCTAGGGTCTAGGGTCTAGGGTCTAGGGTCTAGGGTCTAAAATTCAAACACCGGAAATGAAAAAAGCCCCGTCATTTCTGACGAGGCTTTTCAATATGGTCGGTGAAGAGGGATTCGAACCCCCGACCCTCTGGTCCCAAACCAGATGCGCTACCAAACTGCGCTATTCACCGATAACGTTGTGTATAGTACGGATTCTGATTTTTGGTGCAAGCCCTTTAGCAGATTTTTTTTGCATTTTTGTTTTGTTCGCTTAAAACTCCATCAAACACAAAAAAATGTGACTAAAAACACAGCGATATAAACATTGTCGCAACCTATGCAACATAATTAATCCAGATCAGTGTCGTCTCCCTCAACAGATTTTACCTTAGTCCTGTCTTCGAACGCTTTGGAGGGAATACGGACCGACAGCTCAAGCTCCTATTGGGTAATGCAATTAGGAAAGTATCTTGAAGCTCTGGGTCTGGTGCTGTTACACAGCGATTTCTTCATTTGTCAAAGTCATGAACGACAAATCTCCTCACTAGATCGCTTAGCTGCTATTGCAAAATAGAATTTCGCTATGCACCGGAGTAGGTAACTTGTCTGCTCCGGTTTTTTATTATTAGTCGTTGATCACCCACACCATTCCGTTGGTATAATCCTGATATTCAATAATGATTTCGAGATGCGATTATGTCTCAGGATGATTTCGAACTGTTTCAGCAGATGATGGGAGACGTCAAACCCATCACACAAGACACCGCTGAACTGAAAAAACACCACACCATCACCGAAGGTCATCTGGCCAAGCGCGAAGCGGCAATGAGCCTGTCCGAAGACGACCCTGAGTATCTGTCGATCGACTTCGCACCAATGCTTAAACCAGACGATATCATTGAGTTCAAGCGTGACGGAGTGCAGGAAGGCGTTTTCCGCAAATTACGTCTGGGCAAGTATCCGGTTCAGGCCCGCCTTGATCTGCATCGCAAAACACTCAAACAGGCACGGGATGAAGTGGTCAACTTCCTCAGGCAGTGCATGCGCATGGATATCCGCACGGTGCTCATCGTGCATGGTCGCGGTGAAAAGTCTAATCCGCCGGCGATGATGAAAAGTTATGTCGCCAATTGGCTCCATCAGATTCAGGACGTGCAATGTGCTCACTCGGCACAGCGTTTCCATGGCGGCAGTGGCGCGGTCTACGTGCTGCTGAAAAAGAGCGCTGACAAAAAAAGTGAGAATCGCGAACGCCATCAGAAACGACTTGGCTAATCACGCTGACTTGCTACAATGCGCGCCAACCAAGCGTCGCTGAAACGCGCGCATTTACGCAGACGATATATCCTCTGCCTCCCGCTTGCCGTGGCTAACGCTGTGCGAGCCCATTCCGTTGTGAAACGTCAGGAGAACTCATGTCGCAACCTATCGAAAAACGCCTCAATAAATTTATCAGTGAAACAGGCTTTTGCTCACGCCGCGAAGCAGACAAACTGATTGAACAGGGCCGCGTGACCATCAATGGCCAGTTGCCGGAGATGGGCACCAAAGTTACGGAAAACGATGACGTATGCATTGATGGCAAGCCTCTGCGCAGTAAGGAAAAGCCGGTTTATATTGCCCTTAACAAACCGACCGGTATCACTTGTACCACTGAGCGTGATATCCCGGGTAACATCGTGGATTTTATCGGTCACAAGAAGCGTATTTTTCCGATTGGCCGCCTCGATAAACCCTCTGATGGTCTGATTTTTCTCACCAACGACGGTGATATCGTCAATAAAATTCTGCGCGCCGGTAACAGTCATGAAAAAGAGTACGTAGTGCGGGTCGATAAGCCGATCACACCTGAGTTCATCAACCAGATGGCATCAGGGGTCAAGATCCTCGATACCGTGACTCTGCCATGTAAAGTCACGCAGGAAACCAAATTCTCGTTCCGTATCGTTTTGACGCAAGGACTTAACCGCCAAATTCGCCGTATGTGTGAAGCGCTGGGCTATGAAGTGTTCAAACTGCGCCGGGTGCGCATCATGAACATTTCACTGGACGGGATTCCGAATGGTAAATGGCGTTACCTGACCGATGCGGAGATTGCCGAGATCCTGGCGATGTGTGAAGGCTCCAGCGGCACTGAAGAAGCATCGCGAGTTGATAATAAAGGCCAGCGCATTCGTAAAGCGACGGATGCCAAATTGTATGACAGTCGCGAAGAAAACCAACACTCGAGAGCACGCCGCAACCCGAAAACGTTCCGCGGCCATAATGCCGATGAATACCGTCATGCACCGAACTCGAAAAAGGGCCAGCAGCGCCAGTCAGAGCGCTCCGCAGAACGGGCGAACGGCAAGACAGAACGCGACAACGCTAAAACTTACAGCGATAAAGCGCCTGCAGCACGTAAACCAAAAAGTTACGTTTCCAACACATCTCATAAGCCCAATGTTACACCACGCAAAGGTGGAACACTGAGTCTGAAAAAATAGCACCATGATGCAGAAGCGTTGATTTGCTGGTAAACGTTAATTTGCTAATAAGAAAGGGAGCCATTGGCTCCCTTTTCAGTTTATAACAAGCTCGCGTTAAGCTTACTTGGTACCGAAGATTTTGTCACCGGCATCGCCCAGACCCGGAACGATATAGCCTTTATCATTCAGTTTCTTATCGATAGCCGCTGTGTACAGCTCAACATCCGGGTGCGCTTTCTCCAGTGCTTCAACACCTTCAGGCGCGGCCACCAGCACCAGTACTTTAATCTGGTTACAGCCTTTCTCTTTCAGAAGATCGATGGTTGCAATCATAGAGCCGCCGGTCGCCAGCATAGGGTCGACAACCAGAGCAATACGCTCTTCCATGTTCGAGGCCAGCTTATTGAAATAAGGTACCGGCTCAAGTGTTTCTTCATCACGGTAAATACCGACCACGCTGATACGTGCGCTCGGCATGTGTTCCAGAACGCCATCCATCATGCCCAGACCAGCACGCAGAATCGGCACGACCGTCACTTTTTTACCTTTAATTTGCTCTACTTCAACCGGGCCATTCCAGCCTTCAATGGTGACTGTTTCAGTTTCAAAGTCAGCGGTAGCCTCATAAGTCAGCAGGCTGCCAACTTCGGTTGCTAACTCACGAAAACGTTTAGTGCTGATATCACCTTCTCGCATCAGGCCAATTTTATGTTTCACTAGAGGGTGTTTCACTTCAACAACTTTCATTTCCATCTCCGGCATAATTTAATCAAACTTTCCGATTATACACTGAAATTCACCTTATGTTGACGTTTGTCCGGGATTTTTAGCGCTGTCATCGCCCGATTCAGCGCGCTTATTCCGCCCTTCAGCCCTTGTGCCACATAAACTTTGCCCCACAAGCCCGCCTCATCCAGGATCCCGTTCGAGGCGGAAAAATCAAATTGGGCGTAAAAATTTCAGGTTACAAAAATGGCAGAAAAAAACTGACGCAAACGTTTTCCTTTTTGTTTTAAGCCCTGTAGAATAACGCCGTTTTCATATCCAACTAGATCGAGGACTTTCCCCGTGAGCGGCAACAACACTTCTCTTAGCTACAAAGATGCTGGCGTAGATATCGATGCAGGCAACGCGCTTGTTGAACGAATTAAAGGTGCAGTAAAGCGTACTCGTCGCCCAGAGGTAATGGGTGGCATTGGTGGCTTTGGTGCATTGTGTGAACTCCCAACCAAATACAAACAACCGGTCCTGGTGTCAGGCACGGATGGTGTGGGTACCAAACTACGTCTTGCTTTGGATATGAAAAAGCATGACACCATTGGTATCGACCTGGTTGCGATGTGTGTGAACGACCTGATCGTACAAGGCGCTGAACCACTGTTCTTCCTTGACTACTATGCAACCGGTAAACTAGACGTTGATACCGCAGCAGACGTAGTCTCCGGCATTGCTGACGGCTGTCTGCAAGCTGGCTGTGCCCTGATCGGTGGTGAAACTGCTGAAATGCCAGGCATGTACGAAGGTGAAGACTACGACGTGGCAGGTTTTTGTGTCGGTGTAGTCGAAAAAGAAGATATCATTGACGGCAGCAAAGTCGCAGCCGGCGACGCACTGATTGCTGTGGGCTCCAGCGGCCCTCACTCAAACGGCTACTCTCTGGTTCGTAAGATCCTGGAAGTATCCGGCGCTGACAAAAATGAGCTACTGGAAGGTAAAGCAATTGGCGAACACCTTCTGGAGCCAACAAGAATTTACATCAAATCAGGTTTAAAACTGATTGCTGAGCATGACATTCATGCGATTTCTCACATCACTGGTGGTGGTTTCTGGGAAAACATTCCTCGCGTACTGCCAGAAGGCACTAAAGCGGTTATCGACGGCAAGAGCTGGGAATGGCCTGCAATCTTCAAATGGCTGCAACAGCAGGGCAATGTAAACACTCACGAAATGTACCGTACATTTAACTGTGGTGTCGGCCTTGTGATTGCACTGCCAAAAGAGCAGGCTCAGGCTGCGGTAGAACTGCTGCAGCAAGAAGGTGAAACCGCATGGGTTATTGGTGAAATCGCCGCTGCTCAGGAAAATGAAGAGCAAGTAGAGATCAAATAATCAATGAAAAGTATTGTTGTTTTAGTTTCAGGAAATGGTACCAATTTACAAGCGATCATCGATGCTTGTGAAACAAGTATTAGCGATGGCAAAGTAACGGCTGTTTTTTCAAACAAAGCAACTGCTTATGGCTTAGAACGAGCTAAAAAAGCAGGTGCGGCTGCAGTGTTTGTCGATCCAAAAGCGTTTGAAACGCGTGATGCATTCGATCACGCCCTGATGCAACAGATCGATGAATATCAGCCGGACCTGATTGTTCTGGCCGGTTACATGCGAATTCTGAGTAGTGAATTCGTGCGCCATTATATAGGTCGCATGATCAATATTCACCCGTCGCTGTTGCCGAAATACCCGGGGCTGAATACCTATCAGCGCGCTATCCATGCCGGTGATGAAGAGCACGGTACCAGTGTTCATTTCGTTACCGAGCAACTTGACGGTGGCCCGGTGATTCTGCAAGCCAGTGTGCCTATCTACGATGAAGATACGGTGGATAGCCTGACCAAACGCGTTCAGGAGCAGGAATACCGCATCTACCCGCTGGTGACCCAGTGGTTCGTTGAAGGACGCCTGGAGATGAAAGAGGGTAAAGCCTATCTTGATGGTAATCCGCTTGGCATCCACGGCCATCCTGACCAGTAACCGTCCGGGACAAAAAAGTTGATACAAAAAAGGGTTGATATGATATCAACCCTTTTTTTATTTGTGCCAACCAGCCCCAACGACTGGCAGAAGCCGGGACTACTCCAATGGCGCTTTCGGCGACTGGTCTCCCGGTTTACCCGGCACAAACTCAACATCCGCCAGTTGCTCAACATTGGTTGCAATCAGCTCACCACAATGAAACAGGTTATACTCTCCAGGCTTCATGCGCTGCCAGATTTCATTCATGGTCAATGGCTGAGTCGCGATCACCGACACCACATCATTCGGTGTGGTCTCTTCCTGGAAATTGACTTCAACATCTTCATCGATCAACGCAGCATGTCCGAACGGCGCGCGGCGGGTAATCCAGTATAAGTGGTTGGTGCAGTAGCTCATCACGTAGTCGCCATCGGATAACAGCATGTTAAACACGCCTTTGGCGCGTAACTGGTCACACAGCGTAGCAATGTAGGCAAACACTTCGGTCATATCCTCAGGGATCTGCGGATAACGGTGCTCCAGCTCATCCAGCAGCCAGCAAAAGGCAACTTCACTGTCTGTCTCACCAACCGGTCGATGGCGACCGGAAATCAGATGCTGATAATCCGTCAGCTGACCATTATGAGCAAACGTCCAGTACCGCCCCCATAACTCACGGGTAAACGGATGGGTATTCTCCAGATTCACACCACCGCGATTTGCCTGACGAATATGGCTGATCACCGCGCAGCTTTTGATGGGGTAATTCTGAACCAGTTCAGCAATTTTTGACTGGCAACTTGGGCTGGGATCTTTAAAAGTACGAAAGCCTTTACCTTCATAAAAGGTGATTCCCCAGCCGTCACGATGCGGGCCGGTACGTCCGCCACGCTGCATCAGGCCGGTAAAACTAAAACAGATATCGGTTGGCACATTAGCGCTCATGCCGAGCAATTCACACATGGTTTAAACCACTCCTCTTTAAACCACACTTAACCTTTCAGCCATCCCAGAGTCCCGGGCCGCAGCCCGGGTTTCTTGATTACGCCATCTCTTTTTCAATCAACTGAATGACAATGTGGATAATCTTAATATGTACTTCCTGGATACGGTCTGCATAGCCAAAGTGAGGAACGCGGATTTCCACGTCGGCCACACCCGCCATTTTACCGCCGTCTTTCCCGGTCAGAGCGATGGTTTTCATCCCTTTCGCTTGGGCCGCTTCCATCGCTTTGAGGATGTTGCCAGAATTACCGGATGTCGACAGACCAAACAGCACATCCCCTTTAGTACCGACCGCTTCAACATAGCGCGAGAACACGAAATCGTAGCCGAAATCATTGCTCACACAAGACAGGTGACTTGGATCTGAAATGGCAATACCAGGGTAACCCGGGCGATTCTCACGGTAACGACCTGTCAGCTCTTCAGCAAAGTGCATTGCATCGCAGTGTGAGCCACCGTTACCACATGACAGCACTTTACCGCCCTGTTTAAAGGAGTCAGCGATCAGTTTCGCTGCGGCTTCAATCTGAGCCAGATTGTGCTCGTCGCTCAGAAACTTGTTCAGAACATCGGCCGCTTCAGTTAATTCACTTCTAATCAGATCCTGGTACATAGGTATATTCTCTTTATTACGCTGCTGGCAGACAAACTCTCTACAAATCGGAGAGTTTCGTTACCGATGAGTTTACCCAAACGATTTCCTCTGTCGAGAGTTAGCCTGCAAGATTTGCCACATTCAGCGTAAATCGCCTCCTAATACCCGGGCTTGATCCAAAATTTAGAAGCTTTACTCCATTCAGATCACTTTTAAGTATTGCAGGGTTTTACATTTTATTAATATTCCGATTACACTTAACTGGTAAGACCAGAATAAAACACAATCAAACACTCCGGTCTGAATAAGGATAAAAATATGGAAATCTTGCTCTCTGTCTGTGGGTTGATGGTTGTTCTCGGCGGCTGCCTCTATCATCGTACCTCGTTAACTACTGCCTTAGCCGCCCTGACCGTTACCCTGCTCGCCCTCACTCTGTTTGGTCCGCTGGGTACCATCAGTTGGGCCCTGTATCTGGCTGCGGTTGTCCTGCTGGCAATCCCTGCGGTACGCCAGTCCGTGCTATCGCGCAGAGCGCTGAGCGGCTTTAAAAAAGTTCTGCCGGCCATGTCGCAAACGGAAAAAGAAGCCCTCGACGCCGGTACGGTATGGTGGGAAGCCGAGTTGTTTAAAGGTAAACCTGACTGGCAACAGATGCATCGTATCAAGGCACCTGAACTGTCAGCCGAAGAGCAGGCATTTCTCGATGGCCCGGTCAATGAAGTCTGCGCTATGGTCAGTGATTACCAGGTCACCCATGAGCTGGCTGACCTGCCACCACAGGTGTGGCAGTACCTCAAACAACATAAATTCTTCGCCATGATCATCAAGAAGCAGTATGGCGGCCTGGAGTTTTCCGCTTACGCCCAAAGCCTGGTGCTGCAAAAACTGACCGGGGTGTCGGGAGTGCTTTCCTCAACCGTAGGCGTTTCCTAACTCCCTGGGTCCGGGTGAGCTGCTGCAACACTACGGCACCACAGAGCAAAAAGAATACTACCTGCCACGTCTGGCTGAAGGTCGTGAAATCCCCTGCTTTGCTCTGACCAGCCCGGAGGCCGGTTCCGATGCCGGTTCTATTCCGGATTTCGGTATCGTCTGTCACGGTGAGTGGCAAGGCAAACAGGTTTTGGGTATGCGTCTGACCTGGAACAAACGCTATATCACTCTCGCTCCGGTTGCGACTGTGCTTGGCCTGGCGTTTAAACTGCGCGATCCGGACGGTTTGTTAGGCGACAAACAAGAAGTGGGCATCACCTGTGCTCTGATCCCGACGGACCTGCCAGGGGTGGAAATTGGCAACCGCCACTTCCCGCTCAATGTTCCGTTCCAGAACGGCCCGACCCGTGCCAGTGAGCTGTTTGTGCCGCTCGATTTCATCATCGGGGGGCCGCAAATGGCCGGCCAGGGCTGGCGTATGCTGGTGGAATGTCTGTCGGTCGGACGCGGCATTACCCTGCCATCCAACTCAACCGGAGGTATCAAAACCGCAGCACTGGCGACCGGAGCCTACGCTCGTATCCGCCGTCAGTTCAAACAGCCTATCGGTCAGATGGAAGGCATCGAAGAGCCACTGGCCCGTTTGGCGGGTAATGCTTATGTGATGGATGCGGCCAGCAACATGACCGTCGCCGCCATCGATAGCGGGGAAAAACCTTCGGTGATCTCGGCCATTGTTAAATATCACTGCACCCATCGTGGTCAGCGTGCCATTATCGATGCGATGGACATCGTGGGCGGTAAAGGGATCTGCCTGGGCCCCTCTAACTTCCTGGCGCGCGGATATCAGGGCGCCCCGATTGCCATTACTGTCGAAGGGGCCAATATTCTGACCCGCTCAATGATTATTTTTGGCCAGGGTGCGATCCGTTGTCATCCCTATGTTCTGCAGGAAATGGCAGCGGCCTATTCCGATCAGCCGGACGCTTTAGCCCAATTTGATAAGGCTCTTGCCGGTCACGTCAGCTTTACCCTCAGCAACCTGGTACGCAGTATCTGGTTTGGCCTGAGCGACGGACGCGGCTCACAGGTTCCGGTGCGGGATGCGACCCGACGTTACTACCAGCAGCTCAACCGCTACAGTGCCAACCTGGCACTGCTGGCTGATATCTCCATGGCAGTGCTCGGTGGCTCACTGAAACGCAAAGAGCGCCTGTCTGCGCGACTGGGGGATATTCTCAGTCAGCTTTACCTCAGCTCCGCGACCCTGAAACGGTTTGACAATGACGGGCGACCGGCTGAAGACCTGCCTCTGGTGCACTGGGGACTGCAAGACAGCATGCAGCAAGCAGAAGTGGCTATTGATGAGTTCCTGGCCAACTTCCCGAACCGCCTGCTGGGCAGAGTGCTGCGAATGCTGATTCTGCCATTTGGCCGGGTGCGTCAGGCGCCCAGTGACAAGCTCGACAGTCAGGTGGCGAAAATTGTGCAAACACCAAGTGCCACCCGCGACCGCCTGGGCCGCAATCAGTACCTCGAGCCGAGCGAACACAACCCGGCCGGTAAAATTGAGCTGGCTTTGCAGGTGATACTCGAAGCTGAACCGCTGTTTGATAAAGTGTGCCAGGCACTCAACCAGCGCCGTCCGTTCACCGGTCTGGATGAAGTGGCCAAACTGGGGCTGCAGAACAATATCCTGACGCCGGAACAGGCAAAACTCCTCAGCGAAGCTGAAGCGCACCGTCTGGCCACCATCAATGTGGATGATTTTGCGCCGCAGGAGCTGGCCGCAGAGAAAACTTCTCCGCATCTGGGTGATGCCGCCTGAGTCGCAGATCCGCCGCCCCCACGGGCTGATAACAGCTAGGTGTAAACCAAAACGTGTAAACTAAACAGGAGGCAAAAGCCTCCTGTTTTTTGTTATCGCTCTGTTCACTGACTGCTCAGCTGCAAGCCGCTTCACTTTATTTACTGACCGTTAACCCTATCACTGCTTAGTGAATGACGTAGCCGCAGCTTGTGCTATTTTTTCGGCACATTGAGCTGCATCTCCGGCTTCGGCTCTCTGCCGACGCGTAATTTACGCATCACAAACCAACCAACCACAATCAGCAGTAAAACCACCAGATTACCCACCACAATGTAAATGATGCTGCGCTGACGTGCATCTTCGCGCATCTGAATCATCAGACGTTCCTGCTCTATTTTACGCTTAGCGGCCGCTTCCTCTTCCTGCAAGCGGCGGGTTGCCGCTAAATCAATGCCTTTAACGACGCTGTAGGTATGCAGACCAATCGGAAAGTAGAGCTCGCGCTGACTGGCCAAATCGGTCGCATACAATTTAGCCTGCCACGAATAGTTGCCGACCTTTTCACGGTTCGGAATCGTCAGCGTTACCTTCAGTGCCTCTTTCGCAGCCACACCTTCGGTAAGAAACTGCTCGTGGTCAGCATTGAAATGCTCCACATGGGCAGCCAGTGATCCAGGCTCAATCATACCCTGCTCGCCGCTGACGACCAGCTGGTGCGGCTGACCATCTTCACGGGACTGGATAAAGGTGGTCGAGACCGGTGACGGATACACCAGTACTTCCTGTTCCTGAGCTCGCAGGAAAACGCCGTTGCCGGAAGTAATTCGCACCCGGTACTTGCCAGGGTCGGGGGAAATCGGCAGCGAGACTGTAAACACGCCATCACCCGGTTTTTCATCCAGCCCCTGACCATCATCGGCAAATTCACCAATCACAGTCGGCAGTGGACGGGCCTCTTTGAGCAACGACTCTTCGTTTTCGATGTACTTGGTAAAGGTTACTTTCAGATTCACGCGATCCAAAAAGTCCCTCAGCAGCAGAGGCTTGCCATCGGAAGTCAGACGGGCCGTAAACTTGATCTCCTCCCCCTGATAAACCCGGTTCGGAAACACATCTGAGCTGAGCTGAAGGTGAGAAATAAGCTTGATATTGTTCCTCGGCGACACCTTCCCCACTGCCTGCCAGGGGCCCGGCATCGGATTATCAATCGAGATGATGTCCATAGCAGGCTCTTCGTACCAGCGTACATTGTCCGGCTTGCGCCAGGCGTAATACTTTTTACCATCCGGACGAACCAGGACCACCGGCTGAGAATTGTTTTCACGATAGATCACAAAGGTGATCTGAGAGATGGTCGGATCGACCCGAAACCGGTTATCCAGCAAAGACAGGGTTGACTCATCGCTGGCAAATGCACTGACACTAAACAGTAATCCGAATAATACCAACCCTATTCTAAACATAGATTCTCCCTACTGGCGCCAGAGGCACGCCCCATTTTTTTCAACAAGATCCAGGCGTTTCCTGGTGTGCTTGTATTTCATCGGCCGTCGCACGCAAAACCTTTAGCGCTTTTCGACCTTCACTGACCCGTTTGATGTTATCGCCACCAGCGCCGTTTTCCTGTGACCCGGCGGAGAATTGCAGCGAAGTCTGGCCACCGGTCATCAGCAGATAAACATCAGCAAGGATCTCGGCATCGAGCAATGCCCCGTGCAAAGTACGGTGTGAGTTATCAATACCGTAGCGCTCACACAGAATGTCCAGGTTGTTACGTTTGCCCGGGAAGATTTTCTTCGCCATGGCCAGCGTATCGGTTATCTGACAGTACTGCTCGGTTTTACCAATCGAAGCGTTGAGTTTACTGAACTCATAATCCATAAAGCCGACGTCGAAGGGCGCGTTGTGAGCGACCAACTGGGCGCCTTTGATAAAGTCGAGAAACTCATCATGCACATCTTTATATTCCGGCTTATCGACCAGAAATTCATCGGTAATACCATGCACTTCCACCGCTTCGGCCTGGATTTCACGATCCGGTTTGAGGTAAACATGGAAATGACGACCGGTCAGCTTACGGTTGATGATCTCCACCGCACCGATTTCGATGATCCTGTGCCCTTCGTAATGAGGACCGCCTTCAAGGTTCATACCTGTGGTTTCGGTATCGAGAACCACAATGCGACCGTAATCAGAATTGTTGCTAGTATTCATGAGGATTTATATGTCAGACTATGCCAATTGTGTGCCAAACCCAATAGTATCAAATCATGAAGAAACAGGTGGAAATTTTCACTGACGGTTCTTGTTTAGGCAATCCGGGGCCGGGCGGCTACGGGGTCGTTATGCGCTATAAACAAGTGGAAAAAACCCTTGCCAAAGGCTATCGCCTCACCACCAATAACCGCATGGAAATGCTGGCGGCCGTGGTCGCGCTGCAAACCCTGAAAGAGCCGTGCGAGGTGCAACTGACCACCGACAGCCAGTATGTGCGTCAGGGTATCACCCAGTGGATTCATAACTGGAAAAAACGCGGCTGGAAAACGGCCGATAAAAAACCGGTCAAAAATGCCGACTTATGGCAGGCACTGGATAAAGAAACCGCGCGCCATAAAGTGGAATGGCACTGGGTAAAAGGCCATGCCGGTCACCGCGAAAACGAAATGTGTGACGAACTGGCACGCACCGCGGCTGAAAATCCCACCGAAGAAGATACCGGTTATCAACCAAGTTGATGTTGCAGCTCGGTTGATGCACCTTATATGGCCGGGCTAGACGTTTCCAAGTTCAATGTTTCAGCTAGCAGCGCCTCAGGCGTTATTTCTGTTCAGACATCTGTTTAGACTGAGATTTAACCCGGTAATTCACTCCGACTGGTGACAAACGACGTTTGAAACGCCAGTGTGGTTTAATCGGCTTAAGCGGATAGGTACGCTTGCGCGCCACGATGAAATACAGGCTGCCAAAGACACGCCCGTAGTCACCAAGACCATTTTCCAGCCAGGTCCACAGCGGACGATATTTCTGCATCGGAAACAACGCATACTGATCGCACTCCACGACCTGATAATTGAGCACTCCAAGCCAGTCTTTAATCCGGTTAGGGGTAAACATGCGTCCGCTCCACGGCAGGCTACGCTTACGCCAAGGCAAAAAACTGGCCAGCCCGGTCAGACTGAGCGGGTTAAAGCCGGTCAGAATGATGTAGCCATCATCAATCAAGACCCGGTCTACCTCACGTAACATCCGGTGCGGGTCGTTACAGTAGTCCAGTTGATGGGTCACGATCACGGCATCAATACTGCGTTCCAAAAAGGGTAATTCACCACTGTCGGCGATCACAGTATGCAATGGGTTCTGGATATCGAGATGAACTTGGTGTTGAATATTACAGTTACAACTGGCAAGTTCGCAGCTCAGGCCACCCAGTTTCAACATATGATAGCCAAACAGTTTCGGGCACCACTCATCAAGCCGGGTTTGAATCGACTCACAGACCCACTGGCCATTTTTCATTTGAGACCACGAATGCGGTGTCTCAAGTTTTTTTTCACTGCGTGCTGGTTTCATTGCTAACTCGCTTCACCAAGGTGACTGGAGATAACTCATGTTACATATCAAAAGCATACCCGCATTTAATGATAATTACATCTGGCTGATTAAAAATAGCGATCAGCGTTGTGCGGTGGTCGATCCGGGCGATGCCGCGCCGGTGCTTGACTATCTGGCTCAGCATGAACTGGTTTCTGGATGCCATCCTGATCACCCATCATCACCATGACCATATCGGCGGAGTGCCTGAACTGGTGCGTCAGTTTCCGCACGTTGATGTCGTCGGCCCATCCAAAGAGCCGATTCCGACCCAGACCCATCCGGTCGACGGCGGCGATCAGATTGAGCTGTTTGATGAACGTTTTATGGTGCTTGATTTACCGGGCCATACCCTGGGCCATATCGGCTATGTCGGCGACGGCAAGCTGTTTTGTGGCGACGTGCTGTTTTCTGCCGGCTGCGGGCGGGTATTTGAAGGCACGATGGAGCAGATGTTCACGTCACTAAACAAACTCACCAGCCTGCCTGATGAAACCGAGGTGTACTGCGCACACGAATACACCGCCAGTAACATCGCTTTTGCCATGGCCGTCGAGCCCGATAACGAACAGTTACAAATTTATCGTGATGAAGTCATCCGCCTGCGCGGCCAGGGTAAATCCACCCTGCCGACCACTCTGCAACGGGAGAAATGGATCAATCCTTTCTTGCGCACACAGGCTTCAAGCGTCATGAAGTCAGTGAGCAATCGCACCGAGCAAACGGATGCGTTGTCGGTATTTAGTGCATTACGTGAGTGGAAGAACGAATTTTGACGTATTCTTGCTTGTCACGGGATTAATACGGAAAGTATTATCAGCAGCCAACGATAAAAAAGGCTGTCTTACATGCGAGTACAATTCAGCTGGGTAATTGCACTGCTACTTGCCGGATGCCAAACTACCCAGCCTTTGAGTCAAGATACATCAGAAAACAGGGAAAAGAGCACTGCATCTGCCCAGATGACCGTGCCGCCAACCCCATCCAAAACTACGCTGAAAGCCCCGAAGGTAGTCCCCCCTCAGGAGCAGGATGACGTGTGGCAGCGCATCGCTATGCAACTGTCGCTGCCGATTCCGGATGACGAAACGGTCAACTACTACCGCACCTGGTATATCAAACATCCGGGCCATTTAGCGATTGTCGCCGAGCGGGCCAAACCTTTTCTGCATTTAATTACCGAAAAAATCGAACAGCGTCATCTGCCACTCGAACTGGCTCTGCTGCCTGTAGTGGAAAGTTCGTTCGATGCGTTTGCCTATTCACACGGCAGTGCGGCCGGCTTGTGGCAGTTTGTACCGGCGACCGGCAAAATGTACGGTCTTAAGCAGAACTTCTGGTATGACGGACGTCGTGATGTAGACGCCGCCACGGATGCTGCGCTCGATTACCTGACCTATCTGGGTAACCGTTTTGACGGCAACTGGTATAACGCCATTGCCGCCTACAACAGTGGCGGCGGCCGGGTCTCCCAGGCGATGCGTAAAAACATACGCCACGGAAAACCGACCGATTTCTTCTCACTCGACCTGCCGAAAGAAACCAGCGGTTATGTGCCTAAGTTACTGGCTCTGGCTGATATCATCGCCAACCAGGAAAAATACGGTATCGAGCTGCCAGCGATCGCTAACCAGCCGGTACTGAAACTGGTTGATCCGAAAGAGCAGCTCGACCTCGCCATTGCGGCCAAGTATGCCGGCATCAGCGTCAAAGAACTGCAAAGCTATAACCCGGCCTTTAACCAGTGGGCCACGGCGCCTAACGGGCCGCATCAACTGCTGATCCCGGTTGATAAAGTCACGCGCTTTGAACAGCAAGTGGCCGCCAATAAAGGCAAAGGGATGAAGCTGATTCGTTATCAGGTGAAAAGCGGTGATACCCTGAGCGTGATAGCCAATCGCTACAACACCACCACCAAAGTTCTGCAAACTGCCAATAGCCTGTCCGGCACCTCGATTCGTATCGGACAGCATTTGATGGTACCGACGTCAGTCAAAGATGAAAAAGCCTATGCGTTAAGCGCCAGTAACCGTCTGGCCAAAACCCAGTCTTTGGCCCGCGGGCAGTACAAGCTGACCCATACCGTGCACTCCGGCGAGAGCCTGTGGACCATCGCACGAGCAAACAACGTGTCGCATCAGGCATTAGCCAAATGGAACGGTATGGGCCCGCGCGATACCTTGCGGGTAGGGCAGAAATTGGTGATCTGGAAAGACAGCAGCGACGGCGCCATCATCCGCACCGTATTTTATCAGGTACGCAGTGGTGACACCCTGAGCGGCATCGCTTCGCGCTTCAGTGTCAAAACACGTGATATCGTGCAGTGGAATGAATTATCGAATCAGAAATACCTGCGCCCGGGCCAGAAACTGAAATTGTATGTTGATGTCACTAAGGTCACGGTATGACACCTTCAGGTAATCCTTTGATCATGCTGGTGGATGTTTTCCGTTCACCGAGCGACTGTTTTGCCGCCCTCTACCAGCGCAGTCTGTGGGGCTGGCAAACCTATCTGGTGTTAATGATTACGCCGTTTCTGTTCTGGGGAGCGTACTTTGATAACGTTAACTTTGAGTGGCTTCGGCAAGGTCTGCAGGCACAACTGACCAGCGCCAACCCGGCGCAGCTGGAACTGCTGCAGCCGGATACACTGATGGCCAGTGAAATTATCAGCGATCTGGTGGGGCGGACTCTGACCATTCTGACCCTGGCGTTGTGGTTTCGTCTGGCAACAAAGCCGGTCGCGCCACAGATGGGCTACTGGAAATGGTTTGCCGCCAGCAGCGTGGTGCTGTTCCCGGCTGTGATTGGTGATTTAGCCAGTTACGTCAGTCTGTTACTTAAGCATGGTCAGGTGATGAACTACGCCGCAGACCTCAATAGCCTCAATGGCCTGATTAAACTGCCTCTGACCAGTGACTGGGCTCAGTTTGCCGGTGCTTTCCCGCTGCTGCTGCCTTGGTACATTGTGCTGGGTTATACCGCGGTCGGCACCTGGACTCAGCTTGAACGCGGTCAGGTGCTGGTGATCGCCACCCTGCCCTGGCTGGCGTTTTACCTGATCTGGGCCCTGTTTATCGGCTTAAGTTAACCTTTATTGCCGCCCTTTACTGGCTTAAGGTAAACGTCACCAACAAAGGATTATGATCTGAGGCGTCCGAAGCGGGCGCCTCTGCCGCTTTCAGACTGAGCTGTTTAAAAAACACGTGATCAAGTGGCAGACCATTCACAAAACGGACCCGTTGATCGGGAGTAAAGCGCACTTCCTGTAACCCGTGCGCCGTCATTACCTGACTGAGCCATTGGGTCCGCTCCTCACTCCAGCTGTTAAAATCACCGGCGACGATAACCGGCCCCTGATGCTGATTAAGCTGACCGAGCAGTTGCTTAATCTGAGCCTGATACTCTGTGGTACCTAAGGTAAAGTTAATCGCGTGCAAATTCACCAGAGCCAGACTCTGGCCTGAACTGAGCGGATACAGGGCGTACAGGGCGGATTTAGGCAGTCTTAACCAGGGTTTCCAGCGCGGTAAAGGCGCACACCTGTTGCGGCGCTGCACGTGCAGCATTAAGAACACCCGCTGACTCACCAAGTACCTCAAACGCGTTGACCTGATTGGCCTGCCAGCGCCTTTGCTGCAGCCAGGCTTGCAATTCATCGCTCATACTCGCCTCCTGCAACAAGAGTAAATTCGCATCCGCACTCAAATCCTGCAACACCGATTGCCAGTCTGGCCGGTTCTGCTTATAAATGTTCCACACCACCAGCTTCAGCGTACCATCATGGTCGAGATAATCGTGGGCCGGATACTGAGAGCATTGCTGTGGCAAGGTATCGGTAAGGGGAGCAGCCTGAGTTAACTGTGGTTCATCTGGCACCGAAAACAGGACTGCAAAGCTGGCTGGCACCAGCAGGACAGCCAGCAGCAGTCCCCAGACTATAAGGCGTTTTTTCATCACAATTGATCCTGTCAGATATTACCTGCACCTTAGCACTGCGCTGATCACGCGACAAGCCAGCACGACTCTCAGTGCACTTTACTCACATGCCGCGGACAAAAAAATAAGGAGCCGAGGCTCCTTATTCAACAATTCAGGCAATCATGACGTGAGTTCACCCGGCAGGGGTTATACCGCGTCTTCGTCTTCTTCACCGGTACGGATACGCACTACGCGCTCCACTTCAGTAATAAAGATCTTACCATCACCAATTTTGCCGGTTTGAGCGGTTTCGATGATGGTTTCAACACAACGGTCCGCCACATCTTCTGT
The DNA here is from genome assembly GCA_039696685.1 of Vibrio sp. CDRSL-10 TSBA. Classification (NCBI taxonomy): domain Bacteria; kingdom Pseudomonadati; phylum Pseudomonadota; class Gammaproteobacteria; order Vibrionales; family Vibrionaceae; genus Vibrio; species Vibrio sp. CDRSL-10 TSBA. The sequence goes on from CP155566.1 coordinate 2,658,606, forward strand.
CACGACAATTTCCAGTTTCACTTTCGGCAGGAAATCGACCATGTACTCAGCGCCGCGGTACAGCTCGGTATGGCCTTTCTGACGGCCAAAACCTTTCACTTCAGATACTGTCATACCGGTAATACCGACTTCCGCCAGAGCTTCACGAACATCATCGAGTTTAAATGGCTTGATAATGGCTTCGATTTTTTTCATGTTCATCCCTTAAACTTCTCTTTGATAGCAATATTATCTGCTAGCCGTTGTAAACAATCAATAAAAAGCCCGAGCGAAGCTCGGGCTGTGTCTCAAACTGAGGGATAGATACCATTACAGGCTGGCGTAATAAGCCGCCAGGTTGGCAATATCCGTATCGCTCAGCATAGAGGCCTGAGGCTGCATAATCATAGCATTGCCGCCAGTACGCTCTTTGTTTTTGTATGCATTCAGTGCATTGATGATGTATTGCTCGCTCTGCCCTTTCAGGTTCGGATAGCCCGGAATTACCGCAATACCATCTGCGCCGTGACACGCTGCGCACACGGACGCTTTGGCTTTGCCTGCCGCTGCATCACCGGCTGCCATGGCATTGCCGGCCAGCAGACTCAGACCCAACATCATTCCCATCGTGAGTTTATTCATTGCTTACCCTTATTTTCCATATTGTTATACGCGTAGTTATCTACTTACTATACCAATATCCATATACGACAAATAAGATACATAAGACAAATATCTATAGTAAGACAAATTGCTATAGTAAGATAAATAGCTATATACGCTGTTTTTACACCCAAATATCACTGCTGCCAGATGAGCTCACCATCACTGCCGCTGAAATCACGCTCAACAAACAGACCGGCCACAGCAACAACCTGTTGCTGATACATGAGTATCGGTATCCGGCGTCGCTGCCAACTCGGAATCTGATACTCCTGAAACAGCTTTTTCAGTTTGCGTGAACCGGCTCTTCCCACCGGACAAGCCGATAATCCCTGCGGCTCAAAAATGACCCGTAAATGTTCCGGCTCGGCGGGAATACGCAGGTTACCACCAGGTGTGACACGCAACACAAGTTGCCCTATATCATCTGGTAAATCAAGTACCTGGTCAGGCTTAATCTGCCGACCCCAGGCGGAGACATCGGCCTGCTGGCCAACACAATATAAACGGCGATTAAAACGCCGGATGTCATACAGCCCTAATTTTAGCTTAGGATTCGCATCCTGCTCAGCCTGCGCCACTTCATGCCAGATGATATCAGTCTGGATACGGCTTGGCATATTCAACTCATGACGGTTCAGCCAGGCGCGCAGCAATTGCCGCCGCACCGCAGCACTGTGTCTGGTCAGGCTGTCAATCGCGAGACTTCCGTCGGCGTGCAGCGCCTGCTGCAGCGCATCCGTGAGTAATTCAGCCAGTACGCCTTCCTGTTCAGCACACAGTTCCGCACTGCGCTGCACCGCCTGACGAATAGCGGGCCAGCGCTGAGTGAGCAGCGGTGTCACCTCATGACGGAGAAAATTACGCTCATAACGGGTATCGAGATTACTTTCATCTTCCACCCAGGCTAACTGCTGCTGCGCAGCAAACGCTTCTATATCGCTCCTGGCGACAGTGAGCAGCGGCCGCAGCAACCGGCCTTGGCCAAACGCAGCGCTGCGCGGCATTGAAGCCAGTCCTTTCGGACCGCTGCCGCGCTTGAGTGCCAGTAAGAAGGTTTCCAGTTGATCATCACTGTGCTGGCCCAGCAGCAGACAACTGTGCTGGTCAATATGGCCAGACAACGCCGCATAACGCGCCTGGCGCGCCAGCTGTTCAATACTGTCACCCTGACCTGTCTCGAAGTTCACCCGCTCAACGCATAAGGGAACCGCTAACGCGTCGCACCAGGCCTGGCACTGCTCAGCCCACTCATCGGCATTAGTACTGAGGCCATGATGAACATGCACCGCTGAGATAAGGGTACCGTGCTGCGCGCGGTAACGTGCCAGCAGTTCCAGCATGACCCGCGAGTCAACGCCACCACTCAACGCCAGCACATAGTGCCGGGCCGGATGCTGACTCAGGGACTGACTGAAATGAGCGTATAGATCCATCATGACTCTTTGATCGAACAGGTAAGGAAAAGCGTGTGTATCTGCTCCAGTATATACACAAAGCCTCACTCTGGCAGCACAGGCCGCCAGGTTATTTGATTGACTTAAAAGCAAAAAGGCCGGACTGAGTCCGACCTTTTATCGTTATCGCGCAGAGCGGTATGCTAATCAGCAGTAACCGTAGCTCATCAGACGCTGGTAGCGGCGCTCAAGCAGAGACTCTTGATCCAGCTTTTCCAGATCTTCCAGCTGACGCAGCAGCGTCGCTTTCATATTAGCAGCCGTCTGTACGTGGTCACGATGCGCGCCACCCAGCGGCTCTTCAATGATTTCATCAATCAGCTCAAGCTCTTTCAGACGAGGAGCAACCAGGCCCATCGCTTCTGCAGCCTGAGGCGCTTTGTCTGAATCACGCCACAGAATCGAGGCACAACCTTCTGGCGAAATCACTGAGTAGGTTGAATATTGCAGCATGTTAACGTAGTCACCCACACCGATTGCCAGTGCACCACCTGAACCGCCTTCACCCACAACGTTACAGATAACAGGTACCGTCAGGCCTGCCATCACTTTGAGGTTTTTCGCGATCGCTTCAGACTGACCACGCTCTTCCGCGCCAACACCAGGATACGCACCTGCTGTATCGATGAAGGTGATGATTGGCATGTTGAAACGCTCAGCCATCTCCATCAGACGCAGAGCTTTACGGTAACCTTCCGGCTTTGGCATACCAAAGTTACGTTTCACTTTTTCACGCGTTTCGCGACCTTTCTGGTGACCAATCACCATCACCGGACGACCGTCCAGACGAGCCATACCGCCGACAATAGCTTTATCGTCAGCAAAGGCACGGTCACCAGCCAGTTTCGTCAAACTCAGTGAATACATTCTCGATGTAATCCAGAGTGTAAGGACGCTGCGGATGGCGTGCCATCTGCGCTACTTGCCATGCACCTAAGTCACTGAAGATTTTCTTTTTAAGCTCCAGGCTTTTCTTTTCTAGCTGTTCAATCTCTTTTTCCAGATCGACTGAAGTATCGCCGCCGTGACGTGAAACATCACGTAGCGCCTGAATCTTAGCTTCAAGTTCTACAATAGGTTTTTCAAATTCTAGAAAATTTAGGCTCATCTACCGATCCTTTTTTACTCAGCTCGCAATGGCGCAGCTGAATTTTAGTTAAATTCGAGTTCTACCTGGTCTTTGCCAAGCAACTGTTTTAATTCGTCTAACAATGTATCGCTTGGAGTGACACGCCACTCAGTGCCTAACGTCAGGCGTGCTCGCGCATCTGGGCGCTGGTAGTATACATTGACAGGGACAGTCCCTGCTCGGTGAGGCTCTAAGATGTGACTAAAGCGCTCAAAAAACTGCTCATTGATCTGCGATTGCTCAATCGAAACCGACAAGCCTCGGGCATATTTTTCACGCGCGCTACCCAAGTCCATGACTTCGCGCGCCGACATTTTAAGGCCACCGTTGAAGTCATCAAAGCTGACCTGTCCGGAAATAACCAAAATTTTATCTGTTTCTAACAATTCTGCATAGCGATCCAGCGCATCGGAAAATAACATCACTTCCATCCGGCCGCTACGATCATCAATTGTCATGATACCAATCCGGTTACCGCGTTTGGTCGTCATGACCCGTGCTGCGATGACCAGACCAGCCACAGTCACCGACTGATCGCGTCGGGTTGGCGTCGCCTCATTCAATCGACAACTGGTGTACTTGTTGAGTTCCTTCAGGTACGCATTAATCGGATGCCCGGTCAGGTAAAGACCCAATGTCTCGCGTTCACCTTCCAGCCACACTTTTTCCGGCCATTCATCGACCTGGGTGTACTTCTGCTCCACCTCTTCCGGCGCATCGGTCAGAACACCAAACATATCGGTCTGGCCAAATGCTTCCGCCTGGTGATGCTGACTGGCTGATTTCACCGCATCGCTCAATGAAGCCATCAGCGCCGCGCGATGCGGCCCGAGACGGTCCATGGCGCCGGCCAGAATCAGCTTCTCAATCACCCGTTTGTTGACTTTTTTCAGATCAATCCGCGCACAGAAATCGAACAGGTCCTTGAAGTAACCGCCTTTAGATCGAGCCTCCAGAATCGCTTCAATCGGCCCTTCACCGACACCTTTAATCGCCCCGATACCATACACTATCGCGCCGGCATCATCGACGTTAAACCGATACAGGCCGGAGTTAATGTCCGGTGGCAATACGGTCAGCCCCATGCGCATACACTCATCGACCAGGCCCACCACTTTCTCGGTGTTGTCCATATCCGCGGTCATTACCGCTGCCATGAACTCCGCCGGATAGTGAGTTTTGAGCCATAGCGTCTGGTACGATACTAAAGCATAGGCGGCTGAGTGCGATTTGTTAAACCCGTATCCGGCAAATTTTTCCACCAGATCGAAGATTTTCATCGCCAGTTCGCCGTCAACACCGTTATTTTCGGCCCCTGACTGGAACACAGCGCGCTGCTTAGCCATCTCTTCCGGTTTTTTCTTACCCATCGCCCGGCGCAACATATCCGCGCCACCTAAGGTATAGCCAGCCAGAACCTGGGCGATCTGCATGACCTGTTCCTGATAGAGAATGATGCCGTAGGTCGGCTCCAGAATCTCTTTCAGCGACTCGTGCTGCCATTTTTCATCCGGATAGGAGATGGCTTCACGACCATGCTTACGGTCGATAAAGTTATCTACCATGCCCGATTGCAGCGGGCCCGGACGGAACAGGGCAACCAGTGCGATGATGTCTTCAAAACAGTCCGGCTGCAGACGTTTAATCAGCTCTTTCATACCGCGCGATTCGAGCTGGAATACCGCGGTGGTTTCTGAGTTTTGTAAGACCCGGAACGAGGCCGGATCAGCCAGCGGAATTGACTCGATACGCACCGGCGCCTCACCGGCTTTTTCACGCCGCGGGTTAATCAGCCCCAGCGCCCAGTCGATGATGGTCAGGGTACGCAGGCCAAGGAAGTCAAACTTAACCAGACCGGCGTATTCGACGTCGTTCTTGTCAAACTGAGTCACCGGATGGTGGCCTTCAGCATCACAATACAGAGGTGCAAAATCGGTAATCGAGGTCGGGGAAATCACCACCCCGCCCGCGTGTTTACCGGCGTTACGTGTACACCCTTCCAGAATGCGACACATATCGATCAGTTCTTTAACTTCTTCGTCGGCTTCGTACAGCTCCGGCAGGGCCGGTTCGGCTTTAAACGCTTTTTCCAGCGTCATACCCGGGTCCGGCGGGATCATTTTCGAGATGCGATCGACAAAGCCAAACGGATGCCCCAGCACCCGGCCAACATCGCGAATTACCGCTTTCGCCGCCATGGTACCAAAGGTGATGATCTGCGATACCGCATCGCGGCCGTACATTTCCGCCACGTGATCAATCACCAGATCGCGTTTATCCATACAGAAGTCGACGTCGAAATCGGGCATGGATACCCGCTCCGGGTTAAGGAAGCGTTCGAACAGCAGATCGTATTCAAGCGGATCCAAATCGGTGATTTTCAGGGCGTAAGCCACCAGAGAACCAGCACCTGAGCCCCGCCCCGGGCCTACCGGAATATCGTTATCTTTCGACCATTGGATGAACTCCATTACGATCAGGAAGTAACCCGGGAATCCCATCTGGTTGATCACCTGCAGCTCGATCTCCAGACGCTCATCATAAGCCGGGCGACGCTCGGCTCTCACGGCCGGATCCGGAAACAGGAATTCCAGACGCTCTTCGAGGCCTTCCTGCGACTTTTTGACCAGGAATTCCGTTTCCAGCATCCCCTCAGTCGGGAATGCCGGCAGGAAATATTCGCCCAGACGTACAGTCACGTTACAGCGCTTGGCAATCTCGACACTGTTTTCCAGTGCCTCCGGAATATCGGCAAACAGATTGCACATCTCTTCTTCGCTGCGCAGATACTGCTGCGCGCTGTAGTTCTTTGGCCGGCGCGGGTCTTCTAAGGTGTAACCATCGTGAATCGCCACCCGGATTTCATGGGCATCGAACTGTTCCGGTTCAAGAAATACCACGTCGTTGGTCGCCACCACCGGCAGGTCGGCCTGCTCAGCCAGTTCAAGCGCAAAATGGAGATAACTTTCTTCATCGGCACGCCCGGTACGTACCAGTTCAAGATAAAAATGGTCAGCGAAATGGGTCTGGTAAAACTCGACACATTTCTCCACCAGCGCCTGGTTACCTTTCAGTAGCGCACGGCCGATATCACCGCTTTTCGCACCGGACAGCAGGATCAGGCCTTCGGAATATTTCACCAGCCACTCTTTATCAATCACCGGCTGGTGCTGAACATGACCACGCAGATACGCATCGGAGATCAGCAGGGTCAGGTTTTTGTAGCCTTGATTATTTTTAGCCAGGACAGTAATGCGGGTCAGCTCATCACCAAACTCGTCAGAACGCACGGCAAAGTCAGCGCCGACAATCGGCTTGATGCCACAGCCATGCGCAGTGCCATAGAACTTCACAAGACCACACAGGTTGGTAAAGTCGGTCAGGGCCATTGCCGGCATGCCCATTGCTGCCACTTTTTTCACCAGAGGCGGCACTTTTGACAGGCCGTCAACCATGGAGAAATCACTGTGAACACGTAAGTGGATAAACTTTGGGTCTGACATTTAATTCTGTCCTGGGGTACTGATAAATTTAACTGGCGCTTATTCTACGTAAATCTGCGCTGAGATACAGGGCTTATTCCTGTCTCAGCCATTGGCTAGTCGAGACCAAGAGCCCGCTTAACCGGGCCGAAACTGCGCCGGTGTTCGGCAATGACGCCATGTTGCTCAATGGCCGCAAAATGGGCCTTGGTCGGATAACCTTTATGCTGGGCAAAACCAAATTCGGGATGGGCCTTATCCAGCTCTTCCATCTCCTGATCGCGCACCACTTTAGCTATGATCGACGCCGCACTGATCTGCGCCACACGCAAATCGCCTTTGACCACAGCTTCAGCCGCCATAGGCAGCGCCGGGATCTTATTGCCGTCGACCAGCACCAGGTCCGGCTGTATTGCCAGCCCCTCCACTGCCCGCTGCATCGCCAGCATGGTGGCCTGGAAGATATTCAGCTCGTCGATTTCCTGCGGGCTGCAGCGACCGACCGACCAGGCCAGCGCTTTTTGTTGAATTTCCGGCAGCAACGCCAGGCGCTTTTTCTCCGACAATTTCTTCGAGTCGTTGAGTCCGGCAATCGGATTATTAGGATCGAGAATGACTGCCGCGGTCACCACATCGCCGACCAGCGGGCCGCGCCCGACTTCATCCACACCGGCAATACAGTGGAAACCGGCCGGAATCTGATACGGAGGAAGTTCTTGTTGCGGTTTTTTCGCCATAATCTGCTCTGAGCCTGAAATGTTGGATTGTGTGATTAGTGTTGAATGCTTTAATTAGTGTTGAACAAGAGCGAGTACGGCCTGCGCCGCCTGCTGGTCGGCGTCTTTACGAATCCAGTGATGCATCTGGTCAAATTTATCCAGCATCACCCGGTTGTCGCTGTCGAGTAACTGGCTGACTTCCCGGTAGAGGTTATCCACGGTGCAGTCATCCTGCAGCAGCTCTTTGACCAGCTCCTGCTCGGCAAGAATATTCGGCAGCGAAACGTACTTGGTTTTAAGCAGTCGTTTAGCCAGAAATGCCGTGATAGCATTGACCCGGTAACCAACCACCATAGGGCGTTTGAGCAGCATGCACTCCAGCGCAACCGTCCCCGACGCCAGCAACACCGCGTCGGATGCCGTAATCACATTACGCGCGGTATCATCGACCAGAAACAAAGTGCAGTTCAGGGGCTATCGCCTGCCAGGCCGCTTCAAATTGTTCACGTCGTTTCTGATTGACCAGAGCGACAACAAAACCGAGGTCCGGATAACTCTGCTGCAAACGCTGACAGGTGCGAATAAACGGCTCGGCCAGCATTTTCATCTCACTGCCCCGGCTGCCCGGCAGCACAGCCAGCCAGCGCTTCGCCGGATCAAGGCCCAGCAGTTGCTGCGCCGCCTGCTGATCACTCTGGAAAGGAATCGCATCGGCCAGGGTATGACCAATAAACTCACACGGCACATTAAATTTATCGTAGAAGGCTTTCTCAAACGGCAGAAACGCCAGTACCAGATTGGTCGCAGCTGCAATTTTAAAGATGCGCTTCTGGCGCCAGGCCCAGACAGACGGACTGACGTAGTGCACGGTTTTGATCCCGGCCTGCTTAAGATCGAGCTCAAGGCGCAGATTGAAATCCGGCGCATCGATACCGACAAACACATCCGGCGGATTAGTGGTGAAATACTTAACCAGCTCTGCTTTGACTTTAAGCAAACGCGGCAGACGTCCAAGCACTTCCACCAGTCCCATCACCGCCAGCTCTTCCATATCAAACAGAGACTGACAGCCCTGGGCCATCATCTTCGGACCACCAATGCCGACAAACTCAGCATCCGGATAGCGGGCTTTAACGGCTTTGATAAAGCCCTCGCCCAGGGTATCACCGGATAGCTCACCTGCCACAATGCCGATACGTAGTGGTTTTTTCACGCCGAATGTCCTCTATAAAACTAACTTATGCATTTTGGGCAGCAGCTTTGAGAAAAAGCGGCTGTCCAAAAAACATGACGCACAAAACACGCCGGGCTATAAAACACAAAAAGACCGTCCGCAGGCGGACGATCTTTTTCCATCATCGGATTAGCCGAGCTTAGCGGATAATGCCACGCTCAGAGCTCTCCAGCAGGTCAACAAAGCTCTGCACAGATGACCACTCAGCCGCCATCTCTTTCAGTACGACCAGGGCTTCAGCCTGAGTTTTACCGGCGCGGTAGATCTCTTTGTACGCTTTTTGCAGAGCTCGAATTTCTGCTTTTTCAAAGCCGTTACGCTTAAGACCAACCAGGTTAAGACCAAACGGAGACGCATGGTTACCCTGCGCCAGCACGTAAGCCGGTACATCCTGAACCACGGCAGAACAGCCGCCGATGTAGGCATAAGCGCCGACTGAGCAGAAACGGGTGAATCGCTGACAGAGCCATGACACCTGCGTAATCATGCACGGTCACGTGACCGCCCAGAATCGCGTTGTTACCAATGTGCGTGTGGTTGCCCACAATCACATCGTGCGCAATGTGCGCATTAACACATAGCAGGTTGTCGTTGCCGACCACGGTTTCGTGTTTATCCTGCGTGGTACCACGGTGGATCTGGACTGCTTCACGAATGACGTTACGGTCACCGATGATAACGCGCGTATCTTCGCCGCCGTACTTCTTGTCCTGGTTCTCTTCACCAATGACAGCATGCGGGAAAATGCGGTTGTCTTTGCCGATTACTGTGTTGCCTTTGATCACAACATGCGACATCACTTCCGTGCCTTCACCAATGGTGACGCCGGCAGTAATGTAAGTAAATGGCCCAACCGTGACATTAGCGCCAATCACTGCGCCGTCTTCGACCACCGCTGCCGGGTGGATTTGTGCCGTTTCGTGGATCATATTAAAATTCTCTGCGTGCACATTTCAGTTCAGCTGAACACACCACTTCACCGTCAACTTTCGCAACGCCATTAAACAGTGCGATACCGCGACGCTCTTTAACGAATTCCACTTCAATCATCAGCTGGTCACCAGGACCCACTGGTTTACGGAATTTTGCGTTGTCGATGCTGGCAAAGTAGTACAGCTCGTTTTCTTTTGGCGCACCGAAGGTTTTGAATGCCAGCAGGCCGGTTGCCTGTGCCATAGCTTCAAGGATCAGTACACCAGGAAAGACTGGAAGCTGGGGAAAATGACCGGTGAACTGAGGTTCATTCACTGAAACATTCTTAAGGCCAATCAGGTATTTACCTTCTTCATAATCCGTTACGCGATCAATCAGCAGAAAAGGATAACGGTGTGGAAGAAGCTCCTGAATTTCAGTGATATTCATCATTTTCTTTTCAGTAGTCAAAGTCATATTCCTATTTATCAATACAAAAATTAATTAGGGCATTATAGACGAAAAAGACTCGCATATTGCGAGCCTTTTTAACAAAAAACCGGAATTATGATTCCGCTTTTTGCTCAAGCAGCTTCTCTACCGCCTTTAAGCGCTTATTCATCTCATCAATACGATGAACGCGAGCTGCTGTCTTACGCCACTCTTTATTAGGTTGCAGCGGAATGCCTGAAGAGTACATGCCCTTCTCATCAATACTGCGCATCACCATCCCCATACCGGTAATGGTAACACCGTCTGCTATCGTGATATGGCCGTTAATTACCGACGCGCCGCCGATGATACAGTATTTACCGATCGTCGTACTACCGGCCACAATAGTACCACCGGCCATGGCTGTACCATATCCGATGTGCACGTTGTGGGCGATTTGGAGTTGGTTATCGAGAATAACGTTATCTTCAATCACGGTATCATCGAGTGCACCACGGTCAATGGTGGTACACGCCCCGATTTCAACCCGGTTACCGATACGCACTGAGCCAAGCTGAGGAATTTTAATCCACTCGCCACGCTCATTGGCATAACCGAAACCATCCGAGCCAATCACAGTGCCGGACTGCACCAGGCAGTCCGTACCGATAGCCACATCATGATAAATACTGACGTTAGCCCACAGCTTAGTATTGTTACCCAGCTTAGCATTTTGGCCAATAAAGCAACCTGCGCCAATTACCACGTTATCACCCAGCTCAGCGCCAGATTCAATCACCGCATTGGCGCCAATTGAAACATTACTTCCTAACTTAGCGTCCTCGGCCACCACTGCACTCGGTGCAATGCCGCCTTTAGCCGGCGCCGGAGTGGTATCCAGAGCCTGTGCCACCTTAGCAAACGCCACATAAGGGTCTGCAACCACCAGAGCGTTGGATGGGCATAGCGCCTGCTCCGCCGCTTTCACCATGATCACGGTGGCTTGACACTCTGCCAGGTGTTTACTGTATTTCGGATTTGACAGGAAGGTTACATCTCCCTGCTGTGCGCGATTCATCGGCGCAACGGCAGATACCACTGCGCTGCTGTCACCGTGAACCTCGCCCCCAGTAATCGTTGCCAATTCGGCTAAAGTTAGTGTTGTCATAATGATTTAATTATTTAATTGCTTTGATAACTTGTTCGGAAATATTGTACTCAGGCTTGCCGTATTGCATTGCACTCACGTCAATGATCATATCGTAGCCATCTTTTTCCGCTACTTTTTGTACTGCATCCTGAATCACTTTGAACAGTTTTTGCTTCTCTTCTGCTTCACGACGCTTAGACGCTTGATCCAGTGCCTGAGCTTTGATCTTGTATTTGCTGTCCAGCTGACCAATCTCAATACGCAGTTTCTCTACGTCTGCTTCGCTCATCAGTTTCTGAATCGCGTTTCAGTTTCTCGATTTTGGTCTTAGCTTCAGCCTGAATGCTTTGCAGTTCAGCCGCTTTATCCTTGAACTCTTCCTGCATCTTTTGCAGAACCACATCACGCTGTGGCAGAGCCTGGAAGACTTGTGCAGTGTTAATGAAACCCACTTTTTGCGCAGCTTCAGCCGCCTGCGCAATAAATGAAGAGCTGAGTACAATAAGGCTAACACCTGCAGCTTTGATGATGTTTTTCAAAATAGCTTCCTCTATTAGAAGGTTCGTCCGATTGTGAAAGTGAAGAATTCTTCGTCGTCACCTTCGTATTTCTCAATAGGTTTCGCCAGTGAGAACACCAGTGGTCCCATCGGCGACATCCATTGCAGCGCCACACCGTAAGATGAGCGGTAGTTGGTTGGATCCGAGTAATCGTAGTAATAGTTAGCACCGTAAGCGGCACCACCATCACGGTAGTCAAATTCGGTATCCCACACGCTGGCCATATCGTAGAAAATACTGGTACGAATCTGGTTACGTGCTTCATCCGATGCGAAAGGCGTCGGAACGATCAGCTCCACGCTGCCGAGGGCAACCGCGTTACCGCCCACTGAATCATCGGTCGCGGTATCCGCACCGTTGTTCGAGCCGGAGTAATCACGATACACCGCTTTAGGACCAGCAGAGTTCGAGCCAAATCCACGCAGCGAGGTAAAGCCACCTGCGTAAAAGTTTTCATAGAACGGATAGAGGTTATCTTTGCCGTCGGTCTGACCATAGCCGTTACCGTAACCTAAGCGGCCACGCAGTAACAGCGTAAACTCATGCTTTTTGGTCAGCGGAATGTACTGACGCACATCATATTGCAGTTTAAAGTACTTGGCATCCGAGCCAGGTACGGTCATTTTGGCCGACGCACGCTGATAGTTACCTGCGGTCGGGAAGTAACCTTTATTAAGGTTATTGCGGGTCCAGGCCACGTTGATATCAAAGTCATCGGTGATCAGACTGCCGTCTGAGTCCATGTTGCTTTCCTGAGCACGCAGGAACTGCTCAACCTGCAGGTAAGGCGTCAGGTTACCGATCTTGTTGTGGGTGTAGCCGACACCAAACTCAAAACGGTTCAGTTCATCAAACGGGAAACCCCAGGTCAGACTGGTGCCGTAACTTTCGTTGGTATAGTCAACAATACCGGCTTCTGATGCTTCAAACTTGTTGAAGAACACTTTGCCGCCCAGGCTGACGCCGTCGATGTTCCAGTACGGGTCACGATATTCCAGCGTGATGTTACGCTGATAATCGTTGGTGGTCGCGTTAATACCAACCCGGTTACCGGTACCAAGGAAGTTATCCTGAGTCAGACCCACGGTAAAGCTCACGCCTGATTCGGTACCGTAGCCAACACCAAAGTTGACGCTGCCCGAGTTGGCTTCTTTGACGTTATACACCAGGTCAACCTGGTCATCAGTACCCGGTACACGTACCGTCTGCACATCAACGGTTTCAAAGAAACCAAGACGGTTGAGACGGGCTTTACCGGTATCAATCGCTTTCGAGTTCAGCCAGGAGCCTTCCATCTGACGCATCTCACGGCGCAGTACTTCATCTTTGGTCGCATTGTTACCGACAAAACGGATATCACGTACATACATACGTTTGCCCGTTTCAACGTTAATCACCAAAGATACCTGCTGTGTTTCATCGTCAAATTCAGGAATAGTCCGCACCTGAGGATAAGCATAACCTGCTTCACCCAGTTCACGTTTGATTGACTCTTCCAGCTGTGTCACCGCCGACCCCTGATAGGTTTCACCCATCTCAAACGGGATCATGGCTTTAAAGTCATCTTCTTTGCCAATCAGCTCACCACGGAATTTGACATCCTTCACCGTATAAGGCTTACCCTCGTTGAGGTTCATGGTGATATACACACCCTTTTTATCGGGTGAGATAGAAACGTTGGTCGAGTCCACCTGGAACTTGAGGTAACCACGATCGAGATAGAAGGAGCGCAGCGCTTCAATATCACCGGCCAGAAACCTGCTTCTGATATTTATCATCAGACAGGAAGTTCCACCACGCGACATCCACATTAAGATTAAAACGCGAGCGCAGCTCTTCATCTGAGAAGACATCATTACCGATAAAGTTGATCTGCTGAATTTTAGCCGAGACACCTTCGGTGAAGACAAATTTCAGGTCGGCACGGTTACGTGGCAGCGGTGTGACAACCGCTTTAACCGTGGCGTTGTATTTACCTACACTGTAGTAGAAATCTTCCAGGCCCTTTTCGATGTTGCTCAGCTTAGTGCGATCCAGTGCCTCACCAACGCGAATGCCGGAAGCATCCAGGTTCTGTTGCAACTGCTCTTCTTTAATCGCCTTGTTGCCGGAAAAAGAGACGCTAGCAATTGTCGGACGCTCTTTGACCTGCACCATCAAAGTATCGCCGTCACGCAGCACTTTGACATCTTCAAAGTTACCGGAGGCGTAAAGGGCTTTAATGATCTCGGCCACGTCCTGAGAATCCACGGTATCGCCAACCCGTACCGGCATTTTCAATAATGCGGCACCCAGCGCTACGCGTTGCAAACCCTCAATCTGAATGTCCTGCACAACAAAGTTTTCGGCACTGTGCGCTGACACGCTTGTTGCGAGCAGTGTCGCGAACAGGATTTTTTTCATTGCCATATTTGTTTTAGTTAGTCCTTACTACAACCTTTGCCTAATGCGTATCAATCACAGGCGAGTAAAATCGTTAAATATTGCCACGGCCATCAGAGAGAAAATGATCATACCACCGATGCGGTAGCCCATTTCCTGTACTCTTTCCGGTACCGGACGACGAATGACAGCCTCAATGGCAAAAAACAGCAGGTGGCCGCCATCAAGCATCGGCAGAGGAACCAGATTAATGATCCCTAAGTTAACGCTGATCAACGCCAGAAAACCAAGGAAGTAGACCAGACCGTAATCCGCGGTCGTCCCGGCCCCTTTGGCAATCGAAATCGGGCCACTCAGGTTATTCAGGCCGACATCCCCTACCAGCAGTTTTTTCAGCATGCTGATCGTCAGATCAATAATCTGCCCGGTTTTATCAACCGCTTTTCCGATCGATTCAAATACACCAAATTGCAGTTCAAATCGATAATTTTCCGGCCAATCTGCGATTTTTGGCGCAATCCCCGCAAAACCAATCACTTTTCCTTGAGACAGCTCTCGCGCCTGTGGATTCAGCTCTACCGACAGGCTCTGCTGATCACGCTCAAGGTCAAGCGTCAAGGATTGCTCAGGGTGTGCCTGAATCGCCTCAACCACCTGTTGCCAGTCTGTAATCGGCTGACCGTCAATGCGGGTCAGCACATCCCCTACCTGTAATCCGGCGCGCTCTCCGGCTCCGCCGGCAGACACACTGGTCAACTCCGGCGAAATTGCAGGGGTAAATGGATTAAATCCAAGCGCTCCCATAGCAGACTCTGATTCAGGATCAAAGTTCCAACTGCTCAGGTCAAAAGTTTTGATTTCGTCGACACCGACACCGTCTGGTGAAGAAACCGTCATCGTCATGCGCTGATCGCCAATATGGGAAATCAGCCCCATGTTCACCGATTCCCAGTCCGGCGTTTCCACCCCGGAGACGGATTTAATTTCCATCCCCGACTGCAGGCCGGCATCGGCAGCGATCGAATACGGGGTTACAGTACCGACCACCGGCTTAACGGCCGGGATGCCGATCATAAATACCAGCCAGTAGGCAAACACGGCAAAGATAAAGTTAAATGCCGGACCGGCACTGACAATCGCACTGCGTTGCCAGAGCGGCTTTTTATCAAACGCAAACTGCTGCTGTTTCTGGCGCTACATCATCGACACGCCCGTCGAGCATCTTGACGTAACCACCCAGCGGAATCATGGCAATACTGTACTCAGTGCCATCTTTACCGATCCGTTTCCAGATAGACTTACCAAAGCCGATCGAGAATTTTTCGACCCGGACACCACATTTTCTTGCTACCCAGAAATGGCCGTATTCATGCACAGCCACCAAAATGCCCAGGGCAACAATAAACGACACCAGATTCCACAATATGCCACTCATAACAATCGCTCTTTTAACTCCTGAGATGCCAGACTGCGAGCCATTGTATCCAGCTCCAACAGGCTTTCCAAGGTATAGGAATGTAACGGATTATTCATGCCGCAAATTTTAGACAACACCTGCTGGTTAATAGTTGCGATATCAGTAAACCGGATTTGACCGTTCAAAAATGCCTCAACCGCCACCTCATTCGCCGCATTGAGTGAAGTCGTGGCATGCTGGCCTTCGTAGCAGGCGTCGATGGCCAGCTTAAGACACGGATAGCGCTGGTAATCGACATCCATAAAAGTCAGTTCACTCAAACGGGTAAAATCAAGCGGAGCCACTCCGGCTCCGACCCGCTCCGGATACGCCAGAGTATGAGCAATCGGTGTCGCCATGTCCTGCTCACCTAGCTGGGCAATCACAGAACCATCACGGTACTGCACCATGGAGTGAATCACCGACTGGGGATGAATCAGCACTTTGAGCTGCTGCGGCGCCGCGTTAAACAGCCATTTGGCTTCAATAAATTCCAGACCTTTATTCATCATAGTGGCGGAATCGACCGAAATTTTGGGCCCCATCGACCAGTTTGGATGGGCGATCGCCTGCTGCGGCGTCACATCAGATAACGTGTTGATATCACTATAACGGAAAGGACCACCGGAGCCGGTCAGCAGAATGTGAGAAACGCCGCTTTGGGCAAGATCACAACGTCCGAGACGAGTCTGAATTTCCACTGGCAGGCACTGGAAAATCGCATTGTGCTCGCTGTCGACCGGCATCAGCTCTGCGCCGAACTCTTCCACTGCGTCAATAAACAGCTGGCCGGACATCACCAGGGCTTCTTTATTGGCGAGCAGAAACGCGTTTACCGGCTTTGACCGCGGCCATGGTCGGCAGCAGCCCTGCTGCACCGACAATCGCCGCCATCACGGTGTCGACTTCATCGCAGGCAGCAACCTGACACATAGCGTCAGTGCCGTACAGCACCTCGACATTCAGCTTAAGTTCACGCAGTTGCGCCTGCAGTGTCTGCGCGGCTTGCGCCGTGGCCATCACCGCATATTTCGGCTGCCAACGCTGGCAAAGCTCACGCATTTTGTCAACATTGCCACCTGCCGCCAGTGCGACCACGGTAAATTGTTCAGGATTCTCTGCGACTACCTTGAGCGTACTGGCTCCGATTGAACCCGTTGCCCCCAGAATCGTTAATTTACGCATAGCAAAAACCGTTGTGATTAAAGATGAGCAGGCCAAATGCCTGCTCAAACATTAGAACAAGAAGTATAGAAGAGCGAATACAGGGAAAGCAGCCGTCAGGCTGTCGATACGATCCAGAATACCACCGTGTCCGGGAATGATGTTGCTGCTGTCTTTGATGCCGGAGACACGTTTAAACATGCTCTCGACCAAATCACCCAGCACCGAGATAACCACAGTGAGCAAAATGGTCAGCAACATAACCGGTAAAGAACTGAATTCAATGGCGAACAGATCCGCAAACACCCAACCAACCAGCATGGCAGCGATCACACCGCCCACCAGACCTTCGATGGTTTTATTCGGACTCACCGCCGGAGCCATTTTGTGTTTACCGAAGCTTTTTCCGGAAAAATAGGCGCCGCTATCGGCCGACCAGACGATCAGGCACACAAACAGCACCAGTTTGGCACCGTGGAAAAAATCACTGTCTATCTGCTCTGCACGCAGAAACACCACGCTCCAGAAAAACGGCAGCAGGGTCAGCAGCCCAAACGCATGGCGTGAGACATTGCAGCCTTCCCACCAGCTACGTGATTTCGGATAAGTGATCGCGAGAAAACTTGAGTACAGCCACCACAGCGTACCCAGCACTAATACAGCATAATGCAGCGTTGAAGGCTCACGTAGATCGGCGGCTGCCGGAGAAATAATAAAAAAGCTTGCTCCACCAACGATAACCGCCGGTAACAGCGCAGAGTAACGTGAAGAGTGCTCAACAAACTGAGTCCACTCCCAAAAGCCCAATAAGGTAACTACGGCCAGAGCGGCCACAAACCAAGCCAGCGGCAAATAGACAATGCCGGCAATCACCAGAGGGGCAAGAATGAGCGCGGTTATAATTCTTTGCTTCAAACTCAGAAATCCTATTCTATGATTCCATCAGTGCCTTAACCTGCTCACCAGTGCAGCCGAATCGGCGCTCGCGGTTCACAAACCAGGTCACTGCTTCAATTAAGCTGTCTTCACCAAATTCAGGCCAGTATTGCGGCGTGAAATACATTTCTGCATACGCCAGCTGCCACAACATAAAGTTGCTGATGCGGCATTCACCACTGGTGCGGATCAACAGGTCCACTTCCGGAATATCGGCCATGGTCAGATGCTGGGTAATCATGGCTTCATCAATCTGCGATGGATCCACTTCACCGCATGCGACCTTACGGGCGATTTCACGTGTGGCCTGAGTAATGTCCCACTTACCGCCATAGTTGGCGGCAATATTGACCACCAAACCGGTATTATTGGCAGTCAGGGCTTCCGCCTGGGCAATTTTTTTCTGCAGCCGCTCACTAAAACGACGTGTGTCGCCGATGATACGGAGACGCAGGTTATTCTTGTGCAATTTTTTGACTTCGGTCGACAGAAACTGTGATGAACAGCTCCATTAACACACCGACTTCTTCTTCAGGACGACGCCAGTTCTCGCTGCTGAATGCAAAGAGGGTGACCGCTTTGATGCCTAGTTTCGCTGCAGTAGAGATGGTTTTTCGAACAGCTGAGACGCCATTTTTATGGCCGAAGACTCGAGGTTTACCTTGCGCTTTCGCCCAGCGCCCGTTGCCATCCATAATGATTGCAATGTGCTGAGGTAAAACATCTGAAGAGAGTTGCGAATTTTGCATAGGAACGTATTGACGACAAAAAAGATGATGAAGAGTAGCATAAAAAAACGCTGTGCTGCGAGCACAGCGCTTTTATCACTGAAATTAATCGGAAATTATACTTCCATCAATTCTTTTTCTTTTGCTGCCAGCACTTCATCAATGCGTTTAACAGCAGCGTCAGTCAGTTTCTGAATTTCGTCCTGCGCTTTATGATCTTCATCTTCAGAGATTTCTTTCTCTTTCAGCAGGGCTTTCAGATCCGCGTTCGCGTCACGACGAATGTTACGTACAGCAACACGACCGCCTTCAGCTTCACCACGTACGATTTTAACCAGATCACGACGACGCTCTTCAGTCAGTGGTGGCAGTGGTACACGGATTACCGTACCTGCTGACATTGGGTTCAGACCCAGGTCAGACATCAGGATCGCTTTTTCGACTTTTGGCGTCAGCTCTTTGTCGAATACGGTGATTGCCAGAGTACGAGCATCTTCTGCTACGACGTTAGCAATTTGGTTAAGAGGCGTTGGTGCACCGTAGTACTCAACTGAGATGCCAGATAGCAGGCTTGGGTGCGCACGGCCAGTACGAACCTTACTCAGGTTGTTCTTTAGTGCTTCTACACTTTTGTCCATACGCTCTTGAGCGTCTTGTTTGATCTCATTAATCACAATTTCACCTTAATTCTTATTTCATCTTGCCAGTGATTCTTAAGCGGAGGTAATCAAAGTACCTTCCGTCTCACCCATCACTACGCGGCGCAGAGCGCCAGGTTTGTTCATGTTGAAGACACGGATTGGCATCTTGTGGTCACGAGCCAGAGTAAATGCCGCCAAATCCATAACTTTCAATTCTTTCTCAAGTACATCGTTGTATGCGAGCTTATCATACAGCTGTGCGTCTGGGTTGGCTACCGGGTCTGCACTGTAAACGCCGTCGACTTTTGTCGCTTTGAGAACTATGTCCGCTTCAATTTCGATACCACGCAGACATGCAGCCGAATCAGTAGTAAAGAACGGGTTACCGGTACCTGCAGAGAAGATCACCACTCGGCCCTGACGCAGTTGGCTAATCGCATCTGCCCAGTTGTAGTCATCACACACACCGTTCAGAGGAATTGCTGACATTACGCGTGCGTTTACATAAGCACGGTGCAGTGCGTCACGCATTGCCAGACCATTCATTACTGTTGCCAACATGCCCATGTGGTCACCCACAACGCGGTTCATACCAGCTGCAGCCAGACCAGCACCACGGAACAGGTTACCGCCACCGATAACAACGCCAACCTGAACACCAAGTTCTACCAGTTCCTTGACCTCCTGCGCCATGCGATCAAGAAACGGTTGGATCGATACCAAAACCTTCTTCGCCTTGAAGCGCTTCACCGCTAAGTTTTAACAGAATACGTTGATATGCTGGTTTAGGGTTCGTTGTCATGGACTTTACCTTCCAAAGAGAGTTCAAAGAGTTGTTTAACAGTCATGATTGGAGGCCAGGTTAAGACCTCCAATCATCACGGCTAAACGAAATGCATGCCTAGTCGTGAAAAGACCGCAGCCTGGGCTACGGTCTTTATCTGAGCAGTCTCGAAAAGGATTAACCTTTTTGAGCCATTGCTACTTCTTCAGCAAAGCTCAGCTCTTCTTTCTTCTCGATACCTTCGCCTACTTCCAGACGAACGAATGAAGTTACAGAAGCGCTTTTCTCTTTCAGAACTTCACCTACAGATTTCTTAGGTTCCATTACGAAAGGCTGGCCAGTCAGAGAAACTTCGCCAGTGAACTTACGCATACGGCCTTCAACCATCTTCTCAGCGATTTCTTTAGGCTTGCCTTCGTTCATTGCGATTTCTACTTGAACTTCACGTTCTTTAGCAACAACGTCAGCTGGTACATCTTCTGGGTTCACGTATTCTGGACGTGAAGCAGCAACGTGCATTGCAACGTGCTTCAGTGTTTCTGCGTCGCCTTCACCAGCAACAACAACACCGATTTTCTCACCGTGACGGTAAGAAGCTAGAGCTACACCCTGTACGTACTGTACGCGACGGATGTTGATGTTTTCACCGATTTTAGCAACCAGTGCAACACGCTCTTCTTCGAATTTAGCTTGTAGCTCTTCAACAGATACTTTAGAAGCCAGTGCTTCTACAGCTACTTTCTCAGCGAATGCTGCGAAGTTTGCATCTTTTGCTACGAAGTCAGTTTGGCAGTTAACTTCAAGAAGAACCGCAACGCCTTCACCTTCTTTGATGATGATCGCGCCTTCAGCAGCAACGTTGCCTGCTTTTTTAGCAGCTTTAGCAGCGCCTGACTTACGCATGTTCTCGATCGCTAGCTCGATGTCACCGTTAGTTTCAACAAGCGCTTTCTTACATTCCATCATGCCTGCGCCAGTACGGTCGCGCAGTTCTTTAACTAGAGCAGCAGTAACAGCCATTCTCTATTCCTCAGTTGATTCTGGATGTGGTAAAAATTGGGGGCCTACGTTTTCGGCCCCCAATGCTAACTATAATAACTTAGCTTATGCTTCAGCTTTGTGGCACATAGAACTAAGTATTACTATGAGCAGCTATTATTCAGCTTCTACGAAGTCGTCTTTGTCAGCAACAGCTGCAACGTCTTTGTTGCGGCCTTCAGTCAGAGATGCAGCAGCAGCGTTCAGGTACAGTTGAACAGCGCGGATTGCGTCGTCGTTACCTGGGATGATGTAGTCGATGCCGTCTGGGCTAGAGTTAGTATCAACTACTGCAAATACTGGGATACCCAGGTTGTTTGCTTCTTTAACTGCGATGTGCTCGTGATCAGCGTCGATTACGAACAGAGCGTCTGGTAGACCGCCCATGTCTTTGATACCACCAAGAGACTTCTCTAGCTTCTCCATTTCACGAGTACGCATTAGAGCTTCTTTCTTGGTCAGCTTGTCGAAAGTACCGTCAGTAGATTGTACTTCCAGCTCTTTCAGACGCTTGATTGACTGGCGAACAGTTTTCCAGTTAGTCAGCATACCGCCCAACCAGCGGTTGTTAACGTAGTACTGGTTGCTAGCAATAGCAGCTTCTTTAACCGCTTCAGATGCAGCGCGCTTAGTACCTACGAAAAGAACTTTACCTTTTTTCTCGCCAACTTTAACCAGCTCAGACAGAGCTTCGTTGAACATAGGTACAGTTTTTTCCAGGTTGATGATGTGAACCTTGTTACGAGCGCCAAAGATGAATGGCTTCATTTTTGGGTTCCAGTAACGAGTCTGGTGACCGAAGTGAACACCAGCTTTCAGCATATCGCGCATTGATACAGTTGCCATTATATAATCCTCTATGGGGTTAGGCCTCCACATCCCCCATGTTTCCGACCTCTCAGACTTACGCTGGAGGCACCCCGGATCATGTGTCGGAATGTGTGTGATTTAAAGTTAAATGTTAGTGGAATCGTATCTGTTTCGCCAAATGAAGAAATCAGACCGGGTTTCCGGCGCGCTTTATACCATATTTTGCGCTCAGGTGGCTAGTAAAAAATCGGTCGGCCTCACAGCCGGACCTCGCTCGTCATGCCCGTTATCGCTCTCTTTTTGACACACGCGGCAGCCTGGTTAATGACAATTCAATCACCTCTGATTCTCATTCTTACTTGACGGTATTGTTGCGCTTCCCTCTTCCACTGTTACAATAGCCCGATTAGCACAATGTGTGTGCATAAGCGTTAGTAGAGAAAGCCGATGTCTGTAATTATTAAAACTGCTGAAGAAATTGAAAAAATGCGCGTAGCCGGCCGTCTGGCGGCTGAGGTTCTGGAAATGATTGAACCTCATGTTAAGGCGGGCGTAACGACCGAAGAAACTGGATCAGATCTGTCACAAGTACATCACTGAAGTTCAGGGCGCAATTCCGGCTCCTCTCAATTATCACGGTTTCCCTAAATCTATCTGTACGTCAATCAACCACATCGTCTGCCACGGCATCCCGGCAGAGCAAGACACTGCTTACGGCCAGATCACCCGCCCGGCAGTGCTGAAAGATGGCGATATCATGAACATCGACATCACAGTGATTAAAGATGGCTATCACGGTGATACCTCGAAGATGTTCCAGGTCGGTGAAGTTGCTCCGGCGGATAAGCGCCTGTGCCTGGTTGCGCAGGAATGTCTGTACCTGGCACTGAAAAAAGTCAAACCGGGTACACAACTGGGTGAGATTGGTACCGCGATTGAAAAACACATCAAGACCAACAACAAGAATAACCCGCGCCTGAAATTCTCTATCGTGCGTGATTACTGTGGCCACGGCATCGGTGCCGGCTTCCATGAAGAGCCACAAGTTGTGCACTACCGCAACAGCGACCGCACAGTGCTGCGCGAAGGAATGATTTTCACCATCGAGCCGATGATTAACGCCGGTAAGTTCGGCTGCCGTCTGGATGATGAAGATAACTGGACCGTTTACACCGCCGACGGCAAAAACTCGGCGCAGTGGGAACACACCATTCTGGTCACCGCAGACGGCTGCGAAATCCTGACCCTGCGTGAGGAAGAGAGCATCCCACGCGTGTTCCACAACGCATAACCCGCTTCTAATCCCTGCTTCGGCAGGGATTTTTTTATCCCCGGTTTCCGGCCCCACGCCTTGGCAGCTCTGACGTAATATCTTGAGGCCGCTGACCGTTATCTGATAAATTCAATCACAGTATGTATTGAAACATTTGCATGGACGCACTTATGCCCTATTTATCTCCTGTGAGCCTGAGCGAAGAACAACTGACCATCAGTGAACTGAAACAGCAGCTCGAACAGTTTGCCCAGTATCAGAAAGACGAATTCCTCAGCCATCATCCGGTTGCCGATCTGGTTATCGGCCGTGCCGAATACATGGATCTGTTGCTCAACCGTTTATGGCGCCACTTCGGTTTTGATCAAATCGCAGAGATGAGCCTGGTGGCCGTGGGCGGTTACGGCCGCGGCGAGCTTCATCCGCTGTCCGATATCGATATTCTGGTGGTCTCCAGCCACAAGCTCCCCGACGACATCGCCGCCAAAATCAGCGAGTTCATCACCTTCTTATGGGATTTGCGTCTTGAAGTCGGTCATGCGGTACGTACCGTCTCTGAATGCGGCGATATCGGCCGCGAAGATCTCACCGTCGCCACTAACCTGCAGGAAGCACGTTTGCTGAGCGGCAGTGAAGAGACCTTCCACCGCCTGAAACTGGTTATCCATTCAGAAAGCTTCTGGCCCAGTGAAACCTTTTACCGCGCCAAGATTCAGGAGCAGCGTGAGCGTCACGCACGCTACCACGACACCACCTACAATCTGGAAACCGGACATTAAATCAACGCCGGGCGGCCTGCGCGACATCCATACCCTGGGCTGGGTAGCGCGCCGCCACTTCGGGGCCAAGACGCTGTATGAAATGAGCACGTTTGGCTTTCTGACCGATGCGGAGTTTCGTGAACTGGTCGAGTGTCAGGACTTTCTGTGGCGGGTACGTTTTGCCCTCCATCTGGAGCTGAAACGCTACGACAACCGACTGACATTTGCCCATCAGGCTCAGGTCGCTGAACACCTGGGGTTCACCGGTGAACATAACCGTCCGGTCGAAATGATGATGAAAGAGTTCTACCGTACCCTGCGCCGGGTAGCTGAACTCAACAAAATGCTGCTTAAGCTGTTTGATCAGGCGATCCTCAATAACGGTGAAGAGTGCGAGCCGCAAATCATCGACGATGACTTTCAGCGCCGCGGCAACCTGATTGAAGCGCGTAAACCGGCGCTGTTTCAGGCCCGTCCGGAAACCATTCTCGACATGTTCCTGCATATTGCCAATGACTCGAGCATAGAAGGTGTGTCACCACCGACCATGCGCCAGCTGCGCACGGCGCGTCGGCGTCTGAATAAGTTCCTGCACACTATTCCGGCGGCGCGGGAAAAATTCATGGAGCTGACCCGCCACCCCAATGCGCTGCATAAAGCCTTCAGCCTGATGCACAAACTGGGCGTACTGGCGGCTTACCTGCCGCAATGGAGCCAGATTGTCGGCCAGATGCAGTTCGATCTGTTCCACGTCTATACCGTCGATGAACACAGCATTCGCCTGCTCAAGCATATTCATGTCTTCTCTGACATGAAAAACCATGATAAACACCCGATTTGCTGTGAAGTTTACCCTAAAATCCAGAAAAAAGAGTTGTTAATCCTGGCAGCCATTTTCCATGACATCGGTAAAGGCCGCGGCGGCGATCACTCTGAAATCGGCGCAGTTGAGGCCTACGACTTCTGTATTGAACACGGCTTGTCCAAACCGGAAGCTAAACTGGTTTCCTGGCTGGTACAAAACCACCTGCTGATGTCGGTCACCGCCCAGCGCCGCGACATCTACGATCCGGATGTGATTATCGAGTTTGCCAAAAAAGTACGCGATGAAGAGTACCTGGAATACCTGCTGTGTCTGACCGTAGCGGATATCTGTGCCACCAACCCGGAATTGTGGAACAGCTGGAAACGCACCCTGCTGGCCGAACTTTACTACTCAACCCAGCGCGCCCTGCGGCGCGGACTGGAAAACCCGGTCGACGTCCGCGACAGGATCCGTCACAACCAACAGATGGCCTCTGCCCTGCTGCGCAAAGAAGGCTTCAGTGCGCGTGAAATCGAGCTGTTGTGGCAACGTTTCAAAGCCGACTATTTCCTGCGTCACACTCATAAACAGATCGCCTGGCACGGCACACACCTGCTGCGTCTGGAAGATCACACTAAACCCATGGTGATGATCAGTAAAAAAGCACCGCGCGGCGGCAGCGAAATTTTTGTCTATACCAAAGACCAGCCAGCCCTGTTTGCCACTGTGGTGGCTGAGCTCGACCGGCGCAATCTCAGCGTCCATGACGCCCAGATTATGACCAGCAAAGACGGCTATGTACTCGATACTTTTATGGTCCTGGATCAGAAACGGTAATGCGATTGAAGAAGCCAACCGCGAACCTTTAACCCAGCAACTGTTACAGGTACTGCAGGAAGGCCAGCGGCCTAAAATCCGCCCACGCCGTATTCCGCGTCAGTTACAACATTTTAAAGTCAAAACCCAGGTCGACTTTTTACCCACCAAGAGTAAAAAACGTACCCTGATGGAGTTTGTCGCGCTCGATACGCCGGGATTACTGGCTACCGTCGGTGCCACCTTCTCCGAACTGAATCTTGATTTGCACGCGGCAAAAATCACCACCATCGGCGAACGGGCAGAAGATTTATTCATTCTGACCGGCGCCCACGGCGGTAAACTGAGTGAGGAAGAAGAACAGACATTGCGTGAACATCTGGTAAGTAACGTCTCCGAACTTGCGCCGAATTAGGACAAACTCGCGGGAAGCGCGATCTTGCCCACAAGTTAGAGGTGTGGGTATAAAGTAAGCTATCTCAGTCAGTGACAGGCTGCTACATTATTAATAACCGTCTCACTGTTCACTATCGTACTGATAATAAAGAGGTCGCTTATGTTTCCACACCTCACGGGTCTAGGAATTTCCGAACCGACGCAAATTGAACGCTATTCGCTGCGCCAGGAGGCACACAAAGATGTCTTGAAAATCTATTTCAAGAAGCAGAAAGGCGAGCTGTTTGCCAAAAGTGTTAAGTTCAAATACCCACGCCAGGTTAAAAATGTCCTGGTCGACAGTGGCAGCCATCAGTACAAAGAGGTCACGGAAATCAACCGAAACCTGACTCTGGTGATTGAAGAGCTCAACAAAGTGACCCGTCATGTCAGCGTGAGCACAACGGATACTAAACAGAAGATTCTCAACGACCTGCGCCACCTGGAAAAGGTGGTCGCAAGTAAGATTGCCGAGATTGAAGCCGATCTGGAAAAACTGTAACCGGCCTGCTCAGCAGTACGTTCACCGACCAACAAAAAAGGTTCCTTCAGGAACCTTTTTTCGTTTAAACCAGCCACCCGGCCCAGTGCCCGACCAGCACCAGAGCAATCGCCGCCATCACACCGGCCACCAGATCATCGAGCATGATGCCGAATCCGCCGTGAACCCGCTTATCAAGCCAGCCAATCGGCCAGGGTTTGACCATGTCAAAGAAGCGAAACAGCACAAAGCCAGTGACCAGCCAGCGCCAGTCCAGCACCGGTAACTGCATGACCGGTACCACCAGCATGGTGATCCAGAATCCGGCAAATTCATCCCACACAATGGAGCCGTGATCGTGCACCTGCATGTCATCAGAAGTGACCTGACAGATTTTAATTCCAATCACAGAAGCGGCAACAATCACCACTACATACAGTGCCAGCGGCAGTTGTGCCAGCAGCAGATAAAACGGCACCGATGCCAGAGTGCCCATCGTGCCTGGCACCACAGGCGACAGACCACTGCCGAACCCGGTAGCCAGCAGATGCCACGGATTATTCATATGTAAACGAGACTTGGGATTGGTCATTTTACTTCCTTGAAGTGATCATAGCCGCTCAGCGACCAATCTAGTTTCTGGCCGTTGTTCATCAGCTCAAACACACCTTGCGGGCGAATCTGACCAATACAGGTCACTTTGGTGCCGCAGTGCGCCAACGCACTATTGAGCGTGCCCTTGTTTTGCTCAGGGACGGTGAAACACAATTCGTACTCTTCGCCACTGGTCAGTGCATACTGCTGCGCAACCTGAATCGAAGGGGCAAACTGACGCAGTTTCTTTCGACATCGGCAGACAGTTGACATCCAGACTCACACCGACCTGTGACTGATGCAGAATATGCCCCAGGTCTGAAATCAGACCGTCCGAGATATCGATTGCTGCGGAAGCGAGGTTGAGCAGAGCCTGCCCGGCCAGAATGCGTGGAGTAGAGAGATAGTGGCGCTGCTCGAGCTCAGCGGCGAATGGTTCATGCCGTTTGGCGGGATCAAGAATCACATCCAGCCCCGCTTTGCTGTCACCCAGTTCACCGGTCACATACACCCAGTCACCGACTTTAGCCTGGTTACGCAGTAAGACTTTATCTTGCGGCACAAAGCCCTGAACTGTCAGCGTAATGCTGAGCGGACCTTTGGTCGTGTCACCACCTATCAGCTGAATGTTGTAGTAATTGGCCAGCTCAAAGAACGCATTACAAAATGGTTCCAGCCAGGCTTCATCAATCTGCGGCAGAGTCAGCCCCATAGAAACCCAGGCCGGTGTCGCGCCCATCGCGGCTAAATCACTCAGGTTAGAGGCCAGTGCCTTATGCGCCACCCAGGCCGGATTGGCATCCGCCAGAAAGTGAGTACCAGCAACCAGGGTATCGGTGCTGATGGCAATACGCACGTTATCAGGTGCTTTGACGATGGCGCAGTCGTCACCGAGAGTCAGGTGGACATCTTTGCGCTGCGCCTGACGGGCAGAAAAATACTTATCGATTAGGTTAAATTCACCAAACATCAGGAGTACCAAGTCTTGTCGACAAGACTGAATTGACGATAGAAAAAGACTAAACGAACTATATAGAAAGACCAAACGTACTAGACAGAAAGATTAAACGAACTGTGTAGAAAGACGAAATTTACTATATAGAAAACACGAAATTGACGATATAAAAAAGGTCAGCGATTGCTGACCTTTTCATTGTAAAGCGAATTACGATTTTTTGCGTACATGGGGTGCGGCTTTATCCAGCACACCATTCACAAATTTATGGCTGTCTTCTGCAGCGAAGACTTTAGCCAGTTCAATCGCTTCATTGATGACCACTTTGTAAGGAACATCATCGCGGCGAGTCATTTCGTACATCGCCAGACGCAGCAACGCCAGCTCCATCATATCCAGATCCTGCATAGGACGAGATACAAACGGGCGTAGTTTGCTGTCTAATTCAGTGTGGTTCAGAACAACCCCTGCGAGCAGGTCACGGAAGTATGCCACATCAGTTTCTGGCGCTGAAAGTGCAGGTTCTGCAGCATGATGCTCTTCTTCATCATACTTACCACTGGATAAAAATTGCTCTTCGATAGTCGCAACATTATCTTTAGTAATCTGCCACGAATAAATAGCTTGTAGCGCAAACTGGCGTGCATTACGACGTGCGGCTGGTTTCACACTGGCCCCCATTAGGAATCAATTTCAGAAAGAACGTTAATCATCTCAAGTGCGCTTAGTGCAGCTTCTGCACCTTTATTACCAGCCTTGGTTCCTGCGCGTTCAATAGCTTGATCGATTGTATCAACGGTCAGAACACCGAATGCGACAGGAATGCTGAATTCCATCGACACTTGTGCCAGACCTTTATTCATTTCACTACAAACATAGTCAAAGTGTGGTGTACCACCACGAATTACTGAACCCAGCGATACGATCGCATCAAATTTACCGGTTTTCGCCACACGTTGGGCAACCAGTGGTAGCTCTACCGCACCCGGGCAACGAACTACAGTGATGTTGTCGTCGCTCACTTGGCCGTGACGCTTCAAAGTGTCGATGGCACCAGACAGCAGACTTTCGTTAATAAAACTGTTGAAACGAGAAATCACAATCGCAACTTTTGCATTTGGTGCTGGGAAACCACCTTCGATCACTTTCATAAGCTTTCCTTTAACTATGTTCATCAAGTGAGAATCGCCGGATTCTAGCACAATTTTGTGAGCGATATCTAATGGAAATTGACACACTCAGCCCACACTGACCCAGCCCTCTCCCTGAGAACTTGATTGAATTTGAATTTATTATTAAGGCTTAAACACTTGCCGCCCACCTTGGCGACAGGTATCGGTTTTATTGCTCAGACCCATCAACGGGCCTGAGCGAAGTTTGCTTACTCGCAGATGTACTCAACCACGTTGAGGCCAAAGCCACCTAAAGCGTGGTATTTTTTGTTCGGTGACGACAGCAGACGCATATCACTCACACCCAAATCTGCCAGGATCTGCGACCCGACACCGACGCGACGCGAGGTGCCCTGTTTCTTAGCCAGTGTCGGCGCTTCACCTTTGTCCTGCTGTTCAAACATTTTCAGACGATGCAGCAGCAGTTCAGTCGACTCTTCATTACCGAGGATAACCAGCACGCCACCATCCTGACCGATGCGTTTCATCGCTTTGTCCAGCGTCCAGCTACGCTCGGCATTGCGGTCACTGCGCAGCAGATCGGTAAACGTATCTTGCAGATGAACCCGAACCAGCGGTACTTCTGTAACCAGATCGCCTTTCTTCAGCGCATAATGCAGTTGGTTATCGATGATATCGCGATAGGTCACCAAGTCGAACTCACCAAACTCGGTCGGCAGCTTACACTCAGAAACACGCTCAATCGTGGTTTCGGTGTTATTGCGGTATTCGATCAGATCAGCAATGGTGCCCAGTTTAATGTCGTGCTTGTCAGCAAACAGTTCCAGATCCGGGCGACGCGCCATCGTGCCGTCATCATTGAGGATCTCAACAATCACCGAAGCCGGCTCCAGGCCCGCCAGACGCGCCAGGTCACAACCGGCTTCCGTATGGCCGGCACGAATAAGCACACCGCCGTCCTGTGCGGCCAGCGGGAAGATATGACCAGGCTGGACCAGGTCAGAAGCTACTGCGCCTTTCGCTACCGCCGCCTGCACAGTTCGGGCACGATCAGCGGCAGAGATACCAGTGGTTACGCCACGGGCCGCTTCAATAGAAACAGTGAAGTTGGTGGTATACTGAGCATTGTTATCCTGCACCATAGGTGGCAGGCCAAGGTTGTGACAACGCTCTTTGGTCATGGTCAGACAAATCAGACCGCGGCCGTGGGTCGCCATAAAGTTGATCGCTTCCGGCGTAATATGCTCGGCAGCCATGATCAAATCACCTTCATTTTCCCGGTCTTCATCATCCATCAGGATGACCATCTTACCGAGGCGAATATCTTCGATAATTTCTTGCGGCGTACTAATTGGCATGATTCTCGTCCTATTGTCCGGTGCGCGCACGTTACGTGTTACGCGAAACCATTTTGTTGTAAGAATTCCATTGTAATGCGTGACTCTGGCTGCTCGGCTTGACGACCGCCCTGCAGCAGTCGCTCCAGATAACGGGCCAGCACATCCACTTCCAGGTTCACTTTATGTCCGACCTGGAACTGGTCGATCGTCGTCTCTTGGGAAGTGTGCGGCACTATGGTCAGTTTAAACGCATTTTTACGCAAGTCATTGACGGTTAAGCTGATACCATCAACCGTTACCGAACCTTTCTCGGCGATGTACTTGCTCAGCTCAGCTGGAATCGCGACCCAGAATTCGATCGCCCGACCGACCGCATTACGTTCAACGATTTCACCTACGCCATCCACGTGACCCGACACGATATGACCACCAAAACGGGTTGTCGGTAACATGGCTTTTTCTAAGTTTACTTTGTCACCCACTTTGTAGTGAGCAAAACCCGACTTTTTCAGGGTCTCGAGCGACAAATCAGCGCTGTAGCTGTGGTCATCAAATGCCACCACGGTCAGACAGACACCATTGGTAGCAATACTGTCCCCGAGTTTGACATCACTCATATCCAGAGCGCCGGCATCGACAGAGATGCTGATGTCCTCGCCTTTTGGCGTAATCGCAGTCAGCGTACCGACCGCTTCGACAATTCCAGTAAACATAATCTAATCATCTTTCAATTGTGGCTTTGCCACGATGCGAATATCCGGGCCGACCATACGGCAATCCTGAATTTTAACATCCAGAACCTGCTGCATATCGGTCAGTCCCAAAGCTCCAAACAGGCCGCGTCCGTCGCTGCCCATCACCTTTGGTGCCAAATATAAAATCAGTTCATCAACCAGTTGCTGCTGCAGCAGTGATTTGGCCAGAGTTGCCCCTGCTTCTACCCAAATATGGTTGATGTTGTGCTGCTTAGCTAGTGCTCCCAGAGCCTGAGCGAGGTCGAGCTGACCATCCGTATTCACCGCCACGCATACTTCAGCGTCCTGTTCGGCCACGCGCAGTACCGCGCCGTCTGCCGCATACAGTTTCAGTTCCGGATGCAGCTGGTGCTGACGATCCAGCACCACACGCACCGGCTGACGCAACTCCTGCTCAGCATAAGCGTCCTGAACGCCTTGCGGTAACTCAGACCAGCGTACCGTCAGCGAGGCATTATCGGCCAGTACTGTCTGGCTGGTTGACAGAACAGCACCTGCTTTAGCGCGCAAGGCCTGCACATCACGACGCGCCTGCGCAGAGGTGATCCACTGACTGCGTCCGTTGGCGAGCGCCGTCTGTCCATCCAGACTGGCAGCCATCTTAAGTTGCACGAACGGCATGCCGCTTTGCATACGTTTAATGAAAGCCGGATTAAGCGCGTACGCATCCTGCTCCAGCAAGCCCACTTCTACCTCAATGCCCGCATCGCGCAGCATCTGAATACCGCGTCCGGAAACCTGAGGATTCGGGTCCTGCATCGCGCAGATCACTTTCGCCACACCGGCATTAATCAGGCCTTCGGCACACGGCGGAGTGCGACCGTAATGAGAACAGGGTTCGAGGGTGACATAGGCGGTCGCACCTTGCGAAACGCTCACCCGCCATGCGCAGCGCATGGACTTCAGCGTGGGGCTGACCGGCACGAAAATGGAAACCTTCACCGACGATCGTCTCACCCTGGGTGATGACACAGCCGACATTCGGATTAGGTGCAGTGGTAAACTGCCCGCGCTGGGCTAATTTGATCGCGCGGGACATCATCTGAAAATCAAAAGGAGTAAATGTAGGCATAGTCGGAAATGATCAATCTTCTAGTTTGGCAATCTCTTCACCAAATTCACGTACATCTTCAAAACTGCGATATACCGAGGCAAAACGGATGTAGGCCACTTTATCCAGCTCTTTGAGCTGCTCCATGACCAGATTGCCGATAAGCTTACTCGGCACTTCTCGTTCGCCGGTAGCACGTAATTTGGATTTGATGGTGGTGATAGCCAGATCAATTGAATCGGCGCTGACCGGACGTTTTTCCAGTGCACGCTGCAAACCACCTACCATTTTGTCTTCATCAAACGGTTCACGGTTGCCGTTAGACTTGATTACACGCGGCATCACCAGTTCGGCCGTTTCAAATGTGGTGAAACGTTCATTACAAGCCAGACACTGGCGACGGCGGCGCACCTGGTGGCCATCTGCAACCAGACGTGAGTCGATCACTTTTGTATCGTTCTCAGAACAAAAAGGACAATGCATATCACCTCCATAACAATCCTGTCAGTGTACCGGAATTGCTTGAATGAAGAAAAGAAAAAGGGGCATATACGCCCCTTTTCAGTTCAACTTCACGCGATTTTGTTAACTGCGTGACAAGTAGTTCGCTTTCCCGACCCATTTGTAGCTGGTCAGCTCTTCAAGGCCCATAGGTCCGCGTGCATGCAGCTTCTGAGTAGACACCGCGACTTCAGCCCCCAGACCAAACTGAGCACCGTCGGTGAAGCGGGTCGAAGCATTGACGTACACCGCAGCCGAACCGGCAGAATTGATGAAGAGTTCAGCATTGAACAGGTCATTGGTCATGATGGCATCCGAGTGACTGGCATTGTGCTCACGCATGTGCTCAATCGCTTCCTGCACGTCTTTAACCACTTTAACGCCCAGGGTGTAGCTCAGCCATTCCATATCGAAATCACCCGCCTGGGCCGCACGGACTTCCGCCGCTGAGGTCATCAGTGGTTGCGCTTTTTCTTCCGCGACAAAACTGACCTTGTTGCCGAGTTTGGCAATCAGTTTTTCCAGTAGCGGCTGCGCTACGGCTTCATGCACCAGCAAGGTATCGAGTGCGTTACAGGCCGACGGACGCTGCACTTTGGCGTTTTCAATCACGTCAACTGACTTATCCAGATCGGCACTGGCATCGACAAAAATGTGGCTGATACCAAAACCGCCGATAATCACAGGAATGGTGCTGTTCTCTTTACACATCTTGTGCAGGCCAGCGCCACCACGCGGAATGATCATATCGACGTAGTCATCCAGTTTAAGCAGTTGGGTCACCAGTTCACGATCCGGTTTCTCAATGTACTGCACTGATGCAGCAGGCAGATCCGCTTTCTGCAGCGCCGACTGAATCACTTTGACCAGTTCCATATTG
Organism: Vibrio sp. CDRSL-10 TSBA; assembly: GCA_039696685.1. NCBI lineage: Bacteria > Pseudomonadati > Pseudomonadota > Gammaproteobacteria > Vibrionales > Vibrionaceae > Vibrio > Vibrio sp. CDRSL-10 TSBA. The sequence continues at coordinate 2,692,042 of CP155566.1, forward strand.
GAGAAAAAGGTCTCTTTACCACCACGCAGAATAGAAGCATTACCGGTTTTCAGACACAATGCCGCAATATCGATGGTCACGTTAGGACGCGCTTCATAAATGACACCGACCACACCCAGAGGTACGCGACGGCGAGAAAGCGACATGCCGTTTTCCAGCACCTTGCTGTCAATTTCACTGCCCACCGGATCGCTCAGGCTGATCACGTTACGCACGTCACCGGCAATCGCGCTCAGGCGCGCTTCGTTCAGTAAAAGACGATCCAGCAGCGCATCGGTCAGACCGGCTGCGCGGCCAAGTTCAATATCTTTGGCATTCGCAGCCAGAATTGCATCAGCATTTGCTTCCAGTTCATCGGCAATAATCGCCAGCGCCTGGTTTTTCTGTGCCGTCGAGGCGGTGGCTAACTGAAAAGCGGCCTGTTTGGCGGCTTTTCCCATCAAGGTTAAATCCACTTTCTCTTCTCCCTACTTCTATTCCTGAATCACGACCATGTCGTCGCGGTGAATCACTTCTGAGCCATAATCATAGCCAAGTGTTTCGATAATAAGTTTACTGTGCTTACCGGCAATTTTTGCCATGTCGTGGCTCGAGTACGCGGCAATACCACGCGCAATCAGATGGCCATGACCATTGGTCACCCGTACCACTTCACCACGGGAGAATTCGCCCTGAACACGCACCACGCCTTTAGCCAGCAGGCTGCTGCCTTTGGTGGTTACTGCGCGCACGGCGCCGTCATCAATGAAAATATCACCGGATGCGGCCGGACCGGCCAGAATCCAGCGTTTGCGGTTTTCCAGCGACTCTTCCAGCGGCAGAAAACGAGTACCCTGCGGGTTATTGCTCAGTGAGTCAAAAATCACGTTCGGTGCACGACCTGCGGCTATGATAACCTCTATGCCGGCCCGGCGCGCGATGTCCGCCGCCTGCAACTTAGTGGCCATACCACCGGTCCCCAATGTAGTACCGCTGCCACCGGCAATTTTGCGCAGAGTGTCATCGATGGTTTTGACTTCTTTAATCAGCTCCGCGTTGGGATCTTTACGCGGGTCAGCGGTAAACAAACCTTTCTGATCAGTCAGCAGCAGTAATTTATCGGCACCACACAAAATACCGACCAGCGCCGATAAGTTATCGTTATCGCCGACTTTGATTTCATTGGTCGCTACCGCATCATTTTCATTCACGATCGGAATAATACCGTGGTCAACCAGGGCATTAATGGTATCGCGCGCATTAAGGAAACGTTCACGGTCTTCCAGATCGGCGCGAGTCAGCAACATCTGACCAATTTTAATCCCATAAATAGAGAACAGACGTTCCCACGCTTCAATCAACTGACTTTGCCCGACAGCGGCCAGAAGCTGTTTGCTGGCGATCGCGTTGGGCAATGCGGGGTAACCAAGATGTTCACGGCCTGCTGCAATTGCACCAGACGACACGATCACCACTGAGTGACCCTGTTTTTTCAGTTCAGCACACTGACGCGCCAGTTCGACCATATGCGCACGGTCTAGCGCCAATGTACCACCGGTAAGAACACTGGTTCCTAGTTTCACAATCACTGTTTGTGAAGCTTTTCCGCTTTGTTGATTCGATTTCATGATTTCTTCTTGGTGGAAACATTTGAGAGAGGATGTTTTAGCAATCAACTGACCAATGCACAAGCAGAAAAAGGTGCTAAAAGCACCTTTTTGATTCAGTTTTCCAATACTAAGGGCGAATCAGACAAATTCGGCTGATTTTGCGTCCAGGGTTAAGCTGAGAGCGAAACGCTGCTGCAGGGTATCTTCCAGTTTTTGATGAAACTCTTCCTGAATACGGCTGACTTCCGGCAGTGCTTTAGCAGGCGGAGCATCGCTGTCCCACTCACCGGCCAGATTGTAGCGCCCGATATGATAATTGGCCTCAAAACCGTCGCCGCTGGCATTTAATTCCATCCACCAACCCCAGAATTCACGTTTTTCCGGTGACTTCTTGTCGTTGACGCACACCGCGAGACAATCAAACAGATAAAAGCCTTCTTTGCACTGTCCTTCGCGCAAATACGGACCGATTGCCTTCAGGGCTGCCAACAAACGATAATGAGTAGGATTTTGCGCCATCTCAGACATATTGACTCCTTGCTTCCATGTTAAGAATGACAATTATTATTATTAATCATGAAGTTAATAATACACATTCACCACTCTTAACTAATTTGTGCAAAAAGTCACCTACAGAGTTCATCTTCTAGCCAATTTATCGCCAAATCGAGGGATTGCTCATAACCCTGACTGATTGTCTTACTTTTTATTTGCTTAGCTTTGCCACCTTGGCTAAAGAGCGCAACCAGTTGATTATCACTATAAGGTGACACAGGATCGCCCTCCAGACCCATGGCCAGGATTGGCACCTTGGTGCGCCGACTGGATAAAAAGCCCTGAACTTTGAGAGACCAGGCCATCATCTGCCCGGCCAGACTGTCAATATCGACCGCGTTTTTGCCCAGACGCGATGCCAGTACATCGATATACATCTTCGGCATTTTTTTCATTTTCGGCGGTGAAACCAGCACGTCATGAATCGGCGCGCCGAGTGTGACACACGCTTTGATGCGCTCAGGTTCGAGAAACGACAGCCGCACCATGGCATTGCCGCCAAAGCGAAAACCAATCAGCCCGACCCGGAAGTGATCCACCCACGGCAGGGTATGCAGCTGGCTCAGGACTTCCTGATGTAAACAGCAAGAATCTTCGGTCAGGGTCCAGTGCGAGCTCTGACCGACTGACGGCATATCTAAAGTCAGCATGGCGATATTGCGCTTGGCGAGAAAATCGCGGAACAGGCGCCACATATCAGTTTGCAGACTGTCGAGCCCGGCGCTGACAATCACCACCGGCTGTGGTTTGTCGGTTTTCGATAAATGCAGATGACCAATGATTTTTTTATTCTTAAACGGAAACTCGAGACGTTTAATCACGTACTTGGTGTGAGTCGCCGCTTGCGCATAAGCCGTATTGGCCAGCACCTGGGCCTGAGTTGCCAGATTGTCATTTTTCAGGTGCGGGTAGCCGGCAATGCTGAAACAAAGCGAGGCGGAAAACATTTCATCTGCGGCTTGTTCGCCCTGCTGCTGCTGAGCCCGTAACTGGTGACGCATACCGAGCTTAGTCCACTCAAATGCCCAGTTACCACTGTGATAGCCCATGACGGTATCCAGCCACTGCTCTTCAGTGCGCGAATGTGTAGACGATGCGATCCGGGCCAGTACCTCTTCCTGCTCTATCGGATCAATGCCCTGCCACGCCCACTGTAAGCGACGCAGGTTGCGATACCAGGCATGCCCCTCCTCTGCCATTTTATCGGCCAGGAACTTATGGCTGCTCGGCATGTATTGAGTGAGTGATGAGGTCTCTTGAGCTTGCTTGTACTTTTGGAATAACGTCTCAGAAAGGTTTTTACTGACTTCTTCGGACATAACGCGTCTCTGTTGAGGGCAATGGCCTAATAGTAATAAAAAAAATGGCCCTATACAGGGCCATTATCAAATAAAGTTGCGATCTTGGACTTATTTTTGTTTGCGGTTAACCGGCTCAACAAAAGACAGCGCCATATCCCATGGCTGTTCAATCCAGGTATCCTGCTCAATATCTACGATGTACTCGTCAACCAGGTCTTTACCCGCTGGTTTAGCACATACAGTAACAAATTTCGCTTTTGGATACATTTCACGGATTTTACGTGCTGTATCGCCGCTGTCGACCAGGTCATCAACAACAATAAAACCTTCGCCATCGTGCTCAGGAGCTTTCAGAACATTCATGTCACGCTGGTGATCGTGGTCGTAGCTGGAGATACACACGGTATCTACGTAACGAATACCCAGTTCGCGGGCCAGAATTGCTGCTGGTACCAGGCCACCTCGGCTCACACCCAGGATACCTTTCCATTGTTCTGCAGGCATTTGAAGTTGTGCCAGTTCACGGCAGTACTTCTGCATATTGTCCCAAGTGATAACGAATTTTTTGCTCATTGTGATAAACCTAACTTTAAAAAATGTAGTGGACTGCGCTTACGCAGCCACAATGTATTTAGCCGCGAAGATGATTGCCATCACCCAGACACTGAGTGATACGCTGCGACCTTTACCACTCAGAAGCTTGATCACTGCATAAGCGATAAAGCCCATTGAGATACCTTCTGCAATCGAGAAAGTCAGTGGCATCAGCAGACAGGTCACGACGGTTGGCGCCGCTTCGGTCAGGTCACGCCAGTCGATGCTGACCAGACCAGACAACATCAGAATCGCCACATAAAACAGCGCACCTGACGTTGCGTAAGCTGGAATCATACCCGCTAATGGCGAGAAGAATAGTGCAAGCACAAACAGAATGCCAACCACAACCGCAGTCAGACCGGTACGACCGCCTGCTGCGACACCTGATACACTCTCAACGTAAGAGGTGGTGTTTGAGGTACCCAGCAGAGCGCCCACTGAAGTTGCGGTAGAGTCCGCCAGCAGTGCGCGGTTAAGACGTGGAATTTTGCCGTCTTCACCAATCAGGTTCGCTTTGGTTGCCACACCCACCAGCGTACCGGCAGTGTCGAACAGATCAACGAACAGGAAGGCAAACACAACCGAAATCATGCCGACTTCAAATACAGAAGAGAAATCCAGTTGCAGGAATGTCGGCGCAATACTTGGTGGCGCAGACACAATGCCGCCCCACTGAACATCACCAAACAGCAGACCCAGCGCAGTAATCGCCAGGATTGCGATCATAACAGCACCTTTCACGTTGCGGTGTACCAGCGCGATGGTCAGGAAGAAGCCCAGAGAACCCAGTACTGCAGGCAGAGAAGTGATGCCACCCAGTGAAACCAGAGTTGCCGGGTTATCAACCACGATACCCGCATTTTTCAGCGCGATGAACGCCAGAAACAGGCCGATACCGGCCGAGATACCGGTGCGCAGCGACAATGGAATCGAGTTGATGATCCACTCACGAATCTTAAACAGACTCAGAATGATAAACAGCACGCCTGAGCAGAATACTGCTGCCAGCGCAACCTGCCAGGTGTAACCCATACCCAGTACCACTGAGTAAGTGAAGAATGCGTTCAACCCCATACCCGGCGCTTGGGCGATTGGGTAGTTAGCCACGAAGCCCATGATGAAACAGCCGACCGCCGCTGCCAGACAGGTCGCGACAAACACCGCGCCGTGATCCATTCCGGCGTCGGAAAGAATCGCAGGGTTAACAAAAATAATGTAAGCCATGGTCAGGAAGGTGGTGATCCCGGCAATGACTTCAGTGCGCACGTTAGTGCCATATTCACTGAGTTTGAATAGCCTTTCCAGCATGTTCGATTCCTAATAAAGGTAAAAGAGTAAACGGTTGCGTAATCGATTGGGCGCAGATTATAAAGTTATCAAATCACAAATTCCAGACAGAATTTATGGGAACGAGAAGCAGGCGGGAACAGAATAAGACCAGAATGGCACAAAAGCGCGGGATTTTAGAGCAAAAATACCAATTTTTTTAATAACTTGCAAAAACGAGATCTAACTCTCCCTTTACTGAATCATAAAAGGGAGAGTTGCAGAATAAACCTCAGATGATCACATTTTAAACCAGCTAGTTCATCACCTTATTAGGCAACCAGGTGACCAGATCCGGGAACAGCATACAGATGACCAGCACGGTAAACTGAACCAGAATGAACGGCGTCACCGACTTGTACAGGTCCATCATGGTCACCCCTTTCGGCGCGATACCTTTCAGGTAGAACAAGGCAAAACCATAAGGTGGTGTCTGCACCGCAATCACGATGTTAAGAATCATCAGCACCCCGAACCAAATCGGGTCATAACCGAGCGATACCGCAACCGGGGTGAAAATCGGCGCGCACATCAGTACGATAATGAATTCATCAATGATGAAACCCAGCAGCAGCATGATCACCTGGAACATCATGATAATCACAATCGGCGGCAGGTCGAGGTCGCGGGTAAAACCGGACACCATGCCCTGAATTCCCATCAGCAAATGGAAATTACTGAATACCGACGCGCCGAGAATAATCCACATCGCCACACTGACCAGCAGCGCAGTCTGCATTCCGGAGCGCATCAACAGCTCAGGTTTAAAACGTTTAAACAGAATCGACAGCAGAATCGCCCCGACTACCCCCAGCGCACCGGATTCGGTTGGCGTCGCGATCCCGGCAATAATACTGCCCAGCACGATGACGATCAGTGCAAACGAAGAGGCACCATCACGAATGGTCTTAAACATCTCATACCCTTTCGGGATTTCGATGTCATTGTCACTGTCGAGCGGTGCGCGCTCAGGACGCAGCTTACAGCTGATCACCACATAAGCAATCAATAACACTATGGTGATCAGAGCCGGCACCATAGCCCCGAGGAACATTTTACCCACGGAGTTCTGCGTCGCCGAAGCGAACATAATCATCGGAATACTCGGCGGAATCAGGATCCCCAGCGAGCCCCCGGCCATGATCACACCCAGCGCCAGCTTCTTATCGTAACCACGCTCCAACATAGGTTTGAGTGCGATAGAACTTGAGGTCATGATACCGGCACCGATAATGCCCACCATGGCACCAATCATCGAACACACACCGATAACACTGATGGCCAGAGAGCCACGCACACGGCCAATCAGCAGCTGGCTGGCATTAAACATCGCATCACCGATACCAGAACGGGTCAGGATTTGCCCCATATAGATATAGAGCGGGATAGCGAGCAGGATGAAATTAAAGAAGGTGCTTTCCACTGTGGTCGGAATGATGTTGAACATCGACTCGCCCCAGGTCAGATAACCGACCCCCATGGCAATTCCGCCCAGTGCCAGCCCCACCTGAGCACCGAGGACAAACGCGGTCAGAATACAGCCCAGCAACACCAGGGTTAACATCTCAATTCCCATTTGTGTTCTCCTTGTCAAAAACGGAATTCAACTGGTCGTTATCGACCTTAAAGGGCTGTTTCGCTCAGATGGACGTGTTTGTGAACATCGCCATTTAATTCGCGGCCTTTGATCAAAAAGAACAGGTTTGCGATCAGCTCAGTGGAATATTCGGCGATAAAGATGATGGCAGACACGGTAATCATCAGCCAGAAGTGGTGCATCGCAGGCGCCCACTCACTCTGAGTTTTATAGTTAAACTCCAGGGCTTCAAAAAACATACTGCCGCAGGTTTTGGCCATCACCGCCAAGAAACCAATCGCCAGGATGCCGGTCAGGACATCAAAAACACGGCGGGTCTTCTCTGACACTTTGGCGTGGACAATATCCACGTTAATGTGTGCTTCGCGCTGCTGTGCATACGCGCCGCCAAGGGCTGCAATGTAACCGAATAAAAACAGTGACGTGTCGTAACCCCAGATGGTCGGTTTGTTTAACACATAACGGGCAAACACTTCATAGAATACGATCGCAGCCAAAACGGGAAGCAAGTACGACACTGAGCGTCCAATCAGACTGACGATGTATTTCGTGAATTGGCAATACCTCAGTAAAATGGCTTCAAGCATAAATAAACTCCCTGTAAAAAACAGGTGAACCCAGAGGGTCCACCTGCGTTATGCCTTATTGTTGCTCCAGAATATCAACCAGCTGTTTGGAGTACTTATCTTCACTTGCGTACTCTTTCGCCAGTGACAGACCCGCCTCGTTCCAGGCTTGTTTGTCAGCGTCAGAAGGCTGCGGGCTCCATAGCAGACCTTTGGCTTCCATGTCAGCAACGGCCTGAGATTCCCATAGTTTTGATTTAGACATCTGCTCCTGAGCGTGAACCGCGGTCGCCGCTTTCACAATCGCCTGCAGATCTTGTGGCAGTTTGTTCCACTCTTTCTTGTTAACGATGATAGGCAGTACCTGCGCACCTGCCAGAGGCAGCGGATACATGTACTTAGCCACTTCAACGTGGTTACCGTCACGGTGGTCAATCATGTTAGAACCGATAGAACCATCGATAACACCGGTAGCCAGTGAGGTGTAGATTTCACTCCAGGCCAGAGAAACTGGCGAAGCGCCTAAATTACGCAGGAATTTGCCGTACGCACCTGGCGCACGAATCTTCAGACCTTTGAAATCGGCGATAGAATTGATTGGCTCTTTAGTGATGATGTAAACCGGTGGCTGAATGTACGGGTCAAGCCATTCCAGGCCTTGTGAACCGTATGCTTCTTTCAGAACCTTGCCCCAGCCTTTGTCGTGAAACAAGGTGGTCAGCTCGGCAACATCCGACGTACCGCCAGGTAAACCGACTTCAACCACACCAGCAGGAAATTCACCCGCATGCATCGGCTGGAAACGGTGCGCCCATGGTAATCAGACCCGATTTCACCGCAGTCAGAATGCCGCTGGTACCCACCCCCTCACCGGAGTAAAGCACCTGCACAGCAATACGGCCGTTTGACATGGTTTCAATGTTTTTGGCCAGGTCTTCATACACTTCACCAAAGGCAGTGCCACGACCATATAAGTTGGCGAAACGCCAGTTGTAATCAGCCGCCATGGCAGCGGTTGAACAGACCAGAGTGCTGACACCCAGCGCCGCGGTCAGAAAGGCTTTCGCCAGTTTAGTTCCTTTAACGCTTAACATAGAAATTTCTCTTCCTGCATGGTTACACTTTTGTTATTTATTTGTTTCCCGGACTCAATATGAAGAACACGGCAGGAATGCGATAGTGCCAGTCGGGCAGTTGTTATGGTACCAGCGGGTTAGTGCCAACTGGTACCAACGTTTGTGACAAACTGGTACTTAGGGTCGACTGAGGTTTGTGTCTAACATGCAATCAACAGCCTACAAAAGAGACACAAACATGGAGCAAATTGTTAACACGACGCTATTGAAAGCGACCTGTCCGGCCAGCGATGATGCCATCGCGGTTTTGAACCCGGCTACCGATGAGATCCTGGCGTACATTCCGTCCATGGATACGCAGACTATTCACACCATGATCGACCGCTCCAAACAGGCGCAGGCCGAATGGCAGGAAAAAAGTGCCGCTGAGCGCTCTGCTGTTCTGAAACGCTGGTACGATCTGATGATCGACAACGCCGACGATCTGGCGCGCATCATGACTCTGGAACAGGGTAAACCGCTGGCAGAAGCCAAAGGTGAAGTGATGTACGGTGCCTCTTTTATCCAGTGGTTTGCCGAAGAGGCCAAACGCACTTACGGCGATACCATTCCAGCACCTACCGGCAATAAACGCCTGATGACCATCAAGCAACCGGTCGGTGTCGCGGCAGCAATCACGCCGTGGAACTTCCCGATTGCGATGATTACCCGTAAAGCCGCACCGGCACTGGCTGCTGGCTGTAGCTTTATCGTGAAACCGGCCAACCAAACACCGCTGTCAGCATACGCCACCGCTGAACTGGCGTATCAGGCGGGTCTGCCACAAGATTTGCTGATTGTGCTCAACAATCATTCATCCGTCGCCGTGGGTGATATTTTCTGCAGTCATGACGACATCAAAAAGCTGTCGTTCACTGGCTCAACTCAGGTTGGCCGCCATCTGATCACCCAATGTGCTGACACCATCAAGCGCACCTCAATGGAGCTGGGCGGCAACGCACCTTTCATCGTGTTTGATGATGCCGACATTGACGAGGCGGTCAAAGGCGCAATGGCCTCAAAATTCCGTAATGCCGGCCAGACCTGTGTGTGTGCCAACCGCTTCTACGTCCAGGATGGCGTCTATGATGCTTTCGTTGAGAAGTTTGTCGCCGCTGTGGCTGAACTGAAAATGGGTAATGGCCTGGAAGCCGGCGTTAATATCGGTCCGCTGATTGATATCAAAGCCAAAAACAGCGTCCTCGGCTACATCGACACGGCGATTGCGCAGGGTGCCAAAGTGGCACTGGGCGGTAAATCAGCCGGCGGCCTGTTTGTCGAACCAACCGTTCTGACCGACGTGACCCAGGATATGGACATCATTCAGACTGAACTGTTTGGCCCGGTTGCTCCGGTTGTCCGCTTTAGCCAGGATGAAGAATTGGTCGAAAAAGCCAATGACACCATCTACGGCCTGGCGAGCTACTTCTACACCAATAACATTCACCGCGCTTTCCGTATCGCCGAGAAACTGGAATATGGCATGGTCGGTATCAATGAAGGTCTCATCTCCAATGAAGTCGCACCCTTTGGTGGTGTGAAACAGTCTGGTTTTGGCCGCGAAGGTGCCAAACAAGGCATCGATGAATACCTGAACGTTAAATATCTTTGCTTGGGCGGCTTCTAAGCCTCTCCTGAATCACGAAAAGGACACCTCATTATGACAAACTCGGAATGGCAAAATCGCAAGGAAAAAGTCGTTGCAAAAGGCATGGCTAACCTGGCCCCAATTTATGCAGCGAAAGCGGAAAATGCATTGATCACCGACATCGAAGGCAACCAGTACATTGACTTTGCAGCGGGTATCGCGGTCAACAACACCGGTCATTCACACCCACGTATCGTGGCAGCAGTGAAAGACCAGCTGGATAACTTCAGCCACACCTGTTCTATGGTGACCCCTTACACCAGCTTCGTTGAACTGGCAGAAAAAGTGGTCGAAATCGCGCCGGGTGACTTCGACAAGAAAGCAGCATTTGTAACGACCGGTGCAGAAGCCGTAGAAAACGCGGTTAAATTTGCCCGCGCCCATACCGGCCGCAGCGGTGTTATCGCGTTTAAAGGTGGCTTCCACGGCCGTACCAACATGTGTATGGGTCTGACCGGTAAAGTCGCGCCTTACAAAATCGGCTTCGGTCCGTTCCCGGGTGACATCTTCCACGTACCATACCCAAATGCTTACCACGGTATCAGTGAAGAGCAGAGCTTGAGCGCGCTTAACGATCTGTTTGCGTGTGACATCGAGCCGTCACGCGTGGCAGCCATCATCTTTGAACCGATTCAGGGTGAAGGTGGTTTCTATCAGGCACCGAACTCCTGGGTCAGCGCGATTCGCGAACTGTGTGACAAACATGGCATCGTGATGATCTGTGATGAAATCCAGACTGGCTTTGCCCGTACCGGTAAAGTGTTTGCGTGTGAATACTATGATGCGAAACCTGACCTTATCACCATGGCGAAAGGCATCGCAGGCGGCTTCCCTCTGTCGGGCGTGGTCGGTAAAGCAGACATCATGGACTCAGCCACTCCGGGCGGTATCGGCGGTACTTACGCGGGTTCACCACTGGCTTGTCGCGCTGCACTGGAAGTGATTGGCATCATTAAAGATGAGAATTTGTGCGAAAAAGCCCAGCATGTCGGCCTACAATTTAAAGAAAGTTTGATCGAGATGCAGAAAGCGATCCCACAGATCGGGGATATTCGTCAGGTCGGCGCGATGATCGCAATTGAGCTGAACGATCCTGAAACAAAACAACCACTTGCAGATGTGACCAAACAACTGGTATTAAAGTGTCATCATCAGGGCGTGATCCTGCTCTCATGTGGTGTGAAAGGTAACGTGATTCGTTTCCTGCCACCACTGACTATCGAGCCGGAGCTAATCACCAAAGGCCTGGAGATCATCACCAAGGAACTTCAGTCGTTAATCTGAGCTTCAACGATGCTTTAAAAAAGATGTGCAGCAATGCACATCTTTTTCTCTCCCGCTGTCGTTGATTCTGAACGGATTCGACTCTTTGATAAGCAGGAAAGCTATGCTGTACCAATTTATCCATATCGACCCGCAAGATTCGCGAACCCTGCAGGATCAAATCAAAGGTGACATAGCCAAAGCCATCTTTGCCGGTTTTGTCCCCAAAAATACCAGTATCATGTCGTCTCGTCGCTTAGCCGAGCAGCTCAAAGTCTCTCGTAACACCATATTGCGCGTGTATGAACAGTTAGCGGAAGAAGGCGTTCTGGTCCCGATTGAGCGCAAGGGCTACTACGTTAATCCGCAGCTAGAAACTGCAAGTACCATCCGCCGAGCAACAGCAGCAACCCGGCAGCCAAAACCTCAACTGGGTCAACTATCTTAATGCCGAGCATACCGTCTCAGACATCGCGGTGAAAAACCTCAACCAGTATCCTTATCTGTTTGTCAGCGGCATGGTGGATGAGGATCTGTTTCCGGTTTCGGAATGGCGCAAATGCAGTATTCAGTCACTCAACAAAAGTAACCATCGCAGCTGGACCTCGGACGATCATGATTACCATGAACTGATCGAGCAGATCCGCACCCGAGTGCTCACCAAGCGCGGGATCTTTGTCGGCAAGGAAAATATCGCGATCACGCTCGGCAGCCAGAACAGCCTCTATTTTCTGTCCAAACTGCTGGTATCTAAACGCAGTTGTGTCGCCATGGAAAATCCGGGCTACCCGGAAGCCCTGCATCAATTTCAGGCACGGCGTGCCCGGGTCATGCCGATCGAAGTCGATCGCAACGGCATGGTGATCGATGAACGCCTCACCTCAGCCAATGTGGTGTACACCACGCCGAGCAACCAGTTTCCGACCACGGTACGCATGTCCGCCGAGCGACGCAAGGCCTTGATGGATTGCGCCGAGCAGCATGATTTTCTGGTGATTGAAGATGACTTCGAACATGACATTAACTTCATGGAACACAGTTGTCCGCCGCTGCGCTGCGAATATCAGAGCGAACGCATCATCTATATTTCCAGTTTTACGTCCAGCATTGCCCCCGGGCTGCGGATCGGTTTTATTGTCGCAGCAGCGCCGCTGATCGCACAGATAAAATCTCTCCAGGTACGCACCCACAGCCTGCCTCCGAAAAGTAACTGCCAGACGCTGGCGCTGTTTCTCAGTCTGGGGTATTACGACGTACTGGCGCAAAAACTGCTCAAACGCTATCGCGACAAATGGCTGACGATGGAAAAAGCGATGAATTACTACTTCCCTCAGTCCGGCGCGATCCCGTCGCTGGCCGGGACCGCATTCTGGGTGGAGTACAAGCAGGGCTTCGATGCCGAACGTTTTGAGCAACTGGCACAAGAGCAAGGCATCCTGATTAACAACGGGGCCAAATACTTTAGTTGCGATCATAAAAACAACAGCTTTCGTCTCAGCTTTCAGTCGATCCGTTGTGAGAACATCCGCGAAGGCATCAAACAGCTGGCCGCGATTGCCAAACAGATTCTGCCGATCCCCCGCATTGAGGATTGTACCAGCGCACCACTGGATAGCGCGCAAATCCGCGCCGCACTGACCAATCAGACCCTGCTGACTAAAGACTGCTTTAATATTCCTTATCGTATTACTCTGCAGGCGGACGGTAAGTTGCTGGGCATTTCAGAACGCCCGAATGATATGGATGAAGGCTACTGGTGGGTTGAGAATAACAAATTTGTCTACCAGTGGCGTAACTGGCAGTTTTCCGATATCCGCTATATCACGATTGTGCAGGAAAACGGTGAGATCAAACGCTTTGATGAGCAGGGCTATTTTATCGGTGAAGCGCGCATCGCCTCCTGATCCCCACCTCCCGCATCACACCTTTACCCCTGGTCCGGCTGGATCCTCAGTCATCCCAAGCGATAACAAACCGGATCAACAGGCAAAAAAAACGCCACCTGAACTCAGGTGGCGGAGAATTCTATTAATCAAATTGATTAAAAATAAATTCCAATATAGGGGTGAACAAAACTGTTCAGGAAGCAAATTTGATCTCAATAACCAAAACTTGCTGGATATGCAAAGTTCCCGGTAAATACAGCACGTTTTTGCCAGAACATTACAGACGATAAACCTTTACTCATTACTATCACCTTTATAAACCAAACATTGTGTTTTGATTTCTCGGTTCCCTGGAGGCGATAAATCGGACTCATCCTTTGAGCATTTTTGCTTCGCTTGCGAAGTGGTTATAAATATACCACCAAGAAATTTTATTACAACACATAAGGTGATAAAAATCACACAAACCACACAAAGTGACTTTAATTTGAATTTTTTGGTAATTAAATTACAAAATAGTCAGCCTGAATGCTAAAAAAATTACTTCTAGATAGCAATGTGTTGCTTATAGTGTGATTCAGATTACAGCGCATCAGACACGACTGTGCTAACCGGGATGTATACGGTAATGAATAGCACTACACCCTCTCAGCGCATAGTGATATGCTCTTCAGTAGATTCACTATGTCACAGCCCGATATCAGTTAATTTCTCCGGAAATTAAACAATAACCAGTAAAAATTCGGGAAATGTTATACAAAAGGAGTTAACTGTGTCTGAGTTCCATTCTGAAATCAGTAAATTATCACCAGCGCCTGTCTGGCAGTTTTTCGATATGATCTGTTCGATCCCTCACCCGTCTAAACATGAAGAAGCGTTAGCCCAAGCTATCATCCGCTGGGCTGAAGATCAGGGTCTGGCAGTTCGTCGTGATCCAACCGGTAACGTGTTTATCAAAAAACCGGCCACTCAGGGTATGGAACACAAGAAAGCGGTGGTGCTGCAGGCTCATATTGATATGGTGCCCCAAAAAAATGAAGACACCGATCATGACTTCATCCGCGATCCTATCCAGCCTTATATCGATGGCGAATGGGTGACGGCGAAAGGCACTACATTAGGTGCCGATAACGGAATTGGTATGGCCACCTGTCTGGCGGTGCTGGCATCCGATGAGATCAAACACGGACCGCTGCAAGTCCTGCTGACCATCGATGAAGAAGCCGGTATGAGCGGAGCGTTCGGCCTTGAAGCCGGTTGGCTGGAAGGCGATATCCTGCTCAACACCGACTCCGAGCAGGAAGGCGAAGTTTACATGGGTTGTGCCGGTGGGGTAGATGCAGCGCTGACCTTTAACATCCGCCGTGAAGCACAACCGGCCGGTTACGTCACTCGTCAACTGATTCTGAAAGGTCTGAAAGGCGGTCACTCCGGGGTCGATATCCATACCGGACGCGGCAATGCCAACAAGCTGCTGGCGCGTTTTCTTGCCGCTCACGCCGCTGAACTGGACCTGCGTTTGATTGAATTTCGCGGCGGCAGCCTGCGTAACGCCATTCCGCGTGAAGCGTTTGTGACGCTGGCCGTTCCGGCCTCGAACCAGGATAAGCTTGATCGCTTGTTCCAGACGTATATCGAACTGCTGCAAAGCGAGCTGGGCCGAATCGAAACCAATCTGGTTGGCTACAACCAGGCATCCGATAGCCAGGCAGAAGTGCTGATACTGGCCGATCAACAGCGTCTGATCGCCGCACTCAATGCCTGCCCGAACGGCGTCATGCGCATGAGTGATGAAATTGAAGGTGTCGTGGAAACGTCACTCAATCTCGGTGTGATCACCACAGAACAAGACACGGTCAAGGTATTGTGCCTGATTCGCTCCCTCATCGATTCCGGCCGCAGCCAGACGGAAGGCATGCTGGCTTCCGTCGCTGAACTGGCCGGTGCTGAGATCACATTCTCAGGCGCTTACCCGGGCTGGAAGCCGGATGCTAACTCAGAAATCATGCAAATTTTCCGTGACATGTATGAAGGCATCTACGGCCATAAGCCTAACATCATGGTCATTCATGCCGGCCTGGAATGCGGTCTGTTTAAAAAGCCATATCCGGACATGGACATGGTCTCTTTCGGTCCGACGATTAAATTTCCTCACTCCCCGGACGAAAAGGTCAAGATAGATACTGTGGGCCTGTTCTGGCAACAAATGGTCGCCCTGCTGGAAAACATCCCGGCCAAAAACTGATCCCCCTCAGCCGGGACATCTCGTCCCGGCTGCTTTTCCTCTACCCGCCCATAGGCTCAATGGCCGGCACACGGCGACTTTCTTGCGTGGCAGCTCACAAATAAGTTATTAATATTTTTTGTCGATACGGAAAATTTTATTCGTTAGCTAATATTGATTAATCACTGATAGAGTTCGCCTCCTTGAAGTTCCCTGAGTTAATCACCAAACTCTATTCAAGCGATAACGCCATTATGATGTGGTATCGGGGATGCGGCTTTACGTTCGACTTTTACGTCTGATGGCCAGATCCGTGTCTGAAATTCTCCAAATAATGAACTGCAATGAAAGAAAAAATGATTGTCGGATGGCGAGAAACTCTCAGCCTTCCAGCTTTAGGCATTGATAAAATTAACGCAAAGATCGATACCGGAGCCCGAACGTCTTGCTTACATGCATTTAAGATCGAGAGCTTTCGCAACCAAGATGAACTTTGGGTTCGTTTCTGGATGCACCCAATCCAACATAATGACGACGTCGTCGTCGTGTGTGAAGCTAAAGTGGTCGATGAGCGCACGGTACGTGACTCAGGAGGCCATGAAGAAACCCGCTATGTGGTTCAGTCTGAGATCTGTCTGGGCGGACAAACCTGGCCGGCAGAAATTACCCTGACCAACCGTGAAAACATGGCTTTCCGTATGCTGCTGGGGCGCACCGCAATGCACCACAGAATCATTGTCGATCCTACAGCATCGTTTTTGATCCCTTTCGAGGAGTGTAAATAATGAAAATTGGTATTCTGTCTCGTAATTCGTCTTTGTATTCAACTAAGCGCTTGATCGAGGCTTGTAAGCAACGCGGCCATGAGGTCAAAGTGATCGATGCCCTGCGTTGTTATATGAATATCAATTCACAAGAGCCGGAAATTCACTTTAAGGGTGAACAGCTCTCCGGCTTTGACGCAATCATTCCACGTATCGGCGCCTCGGTCACCTTTTATGGTACAGCTGTCCTGCGCCAGTTCGAGATGATGGGGGTTTATCCGGTTAACGAATCGGTGGCTATCAGCCGCTCACGCGACAAACTGCGCTCGATGCAGCTGCTGTCCCGCAAAGGCATCGGTATGCCAATTACCGGCTTTGCCAGCAAACCGGATGATGTCAAAGACCTGCTCGACATGGTGGGCGGCGCGCCAGTGGTGATCAAACTGCTGGAAGGCACGCAAGGTATAGGTGTGGTTCTGGCCGAAACCCGTAAAGCGGCCGAAAGCGTTATCGAGGCCTTTATGGGTCTGAAAGCCAACATCATGGTTCAGGAATACATTAAAGAAGCCGGCGGTGCTGATATCCGCTGCTTCGTCATCGGCGACAAGGTCATCGCGGCAATGAAACGTCAGGGCGCAGAAGGCGAATTCCGCTCTAACCTGCATCGTGGCGGTACCGCATCACTGATCAAGATTACTCCGACCGAACGCAAAACCGCGATTGAAGCGGCCAAATCAATGGGGCTCAATGTCGCGGGTGTCGATCTGCTGCGCTCTGAGCGCGGCCCACTGGTGATGGAGGTGAACTCATCGCCGGGCCTGGAAGGCATCGAAGCTGCAACCGGAAAAGACATCGCAGGAATGATTGTCGAATTCATTGAAAAAAATGCGGCCAGTAAAAGGACTAAAACACGTGGTAAAGGCTAACAGAAAACAGATACCCTACCAATTCCTGGGGGAAACCATTCCCCCAGCCAGCCGAAAAGTCATCGAGCTGGAAGCGGCGAAGCTTTATACCCATTCGCCGCTCTCAATCCCGGTCGAAATCATCCACGGTTACGCACCGGGTCCGGTTCTGATGGTGAATGCCGCCATTCATGGCGATGAACTCAACGGTGTTGAGATTGTCCGCCAGCTCAACAGCACCATAGACCCGAAAAAACTCAAAGGCACACTGATAGCGGTGCCGATCGTCAATGTATTTGGCTTTATTCATAAATCCCGTTACCTGCCGGACCGCAGAGACCTCAACCGTTGCTTTCCGGGCAGCGAAAAAGGCTCGCTCGCCTCACGTATGGCGCATACGTTCTTTTCTCAGGTTGCTCTCAACTGCGATTACATCATCGATCTGCATACCGGTGCCATTCATCGCACCAACCTGCCGCAGATTCGTGCCGATTTGAGCAACGAAGAAACATTACGTATTGCACAGGCGTTTGCGACTCCGGTAGTGATTGATTCGCCGTTGCGTAACGGCTCGCTGCGCAGTGAGGCAGAAAAAGCCGGTATTACCGTTCTGACCTATGAAGCCGGTGAAGCACTGCGCTTTGAGCCTATTGCGATTAATGCCGGCATTGTGGGCGTTAAACGGGTGATGCAGGCGGTGGGTATGTTACGAGCCAGCCGCAAGAAACTGCCGACCTCCGTGATTGCCAAATCCACCAGCTGGCTGCGCGCGGAAGCAGACGGCATCCTGCGCACCGTGGTGTCGCTGGGCGATC
Source organism: Vibrio sp. CDRSL-10 TSBA (assembly GCA_039696685.1). Lineage (NCBI taxonomy): Bacteria > Pseudomonadati > Pseudomonadota > Gammaproteobacteria > Vibrionales > Vibrionaceae > Vibrio > Vibrio sp. CDRSL-10 TSBA. The sequence goes on from CP155566.1 coordinate 2,710,193, forward strand.
GGGTAGAAAAAGGTCAGGTTTCTGGCGTATATCAACTCCCCGCTGGGTAACGTCGAGGTCGAGATCAAGGCGAATAAAGGCGGTATTGTGATTGGTCAGCAAACACTGCCGCTGGTTAATGAAGGCGATGCCGTGTTCCATCTGGCCTATTTCACCCAGCGTGATGATGTGGTCGAACAGGTTGTCGGCGACTTTATTGAAGAAGTCGCAGATACCGATCTCGAACCGCTGACGACGGGGCAGATAATGCCACCCTCCCCGCTTTGAGCCGGCAACATTGTACTGTTCACAAACAGATGCTGTTCACACAGAAATGCTGAGCACAAAGATACCAAGTCACAGTACAAAACAGACTAACGCCACATAGCCAAAGCCCCTGCAGCGATGCAGGGGCTTTGTTGTTTTCGTGAGTAGCTTGTCGCCGGCATTAACCCAGTGATGCCCAGATAACCGTAATCACCAGCAGCGGGCAGACAAAGCGTACATACCAAGGCCAGATTTTGCCAAACAGGCTTTGGCTGAACTCCGGAAAACCCTGGCGCAGCTCATTGAATTTCTCGTTACGTTTCCAGACCCAACCACCAAACAGACAGAACATCAGGGCGGCGACCGGCTGCAGATACTGGGTGGCGGTCTTTGCCACCAGGCCAAACAGCGCGCCAAAGTTATACACGATCACCACACTAAACAGCGCAATCAGACCGCCCAGTACCCAACTGGTTGGAGTACGTTTGGTATTCAGACGTTCACTGACCAGAGCAACCGGACACTCAAGCATCGAAATCGATGACGTTAAAGCGGCAATCGTCAGCAGCAGGAAGAAAACAATCGCAAACAGCTGCCCCAGCAGCCCCAAGCTGTCAAACATTAGTGGCAGAACCGTAAACACCAGCGTGTCCGAGCTGAGCAGAGAACCATCCTGGGCATAGATTTCAACCCCTTTGTGCATCGCGACAAACATCGCAGGCATCACTACCAGACCGGCAATAAACGCGACCGCTGTATCGACCAGAGTGACACTCATTGCCATTTTCGGCAGATTCTCTTTTTTGCTCAGATACGAACCGTAAATCAGCATTGAGCAACCACCAATGGTGAGAGAAAAGAAGCCTTGCCCCATCGCGGCCAGAATCAGGTCGCGATCCCAAATCTTGGTAAAGTCCGGGACCAGATAATGCTGTAAGCCTTCCATCGCCCCCTGCTGGAACATGATGTAGACAAACAGGACGGCAAACAGGACAAACAGTGCCGGCATTAAACGGGTCGACCACTTTTCAATTCCCTGCTTCACGCCGCCCTGCACAATCAAAATCGTCAGGACATAAAACAGCAAGGTACCCAATAAATTACGCTCAACCGAAAAACCTTTAAACCATGCGGCGGCGTCAGTCAGACCGAGTACATCACTCATGGCGCCAAACATATAGCAGAGGATCCAACCGCCGACAATGCTGTAAAAGGCCAGCACGGCACTTGGCACACTGAGGCCAATCCAGCCAACCAAACCACCAATACGCTTGGCGACATGATTATCAGTAAGTGAGTGCATACTATCAACCGGATTTGCCTGGCCGTAGCGACCAATCGCCATTTCGACCACCAACATCGGATAGGCAACCACAAAGATAAGGATCAGATAGACCAGCAAGAAGGCTCCGCCACCATTACTGGCTGCCTGAGTAGGAAACCCCCAGATATTGCCCAGTCCGACCGCAGCGCCGGCCGCAGCCAGGATAAAGCCCAGACGGGATCCAAAGGTTTCTCGAGAATTGTTCTGTGCCATTACGACTCACACATACCATTAAACTAGTTGGCTAGTACACTAATATAAACCAACAAAATACTCAATGAGTAAAAGAATGGTTTACTGGATAAATCGTATTTTTAGCTTAATTTGTGTGGCAAAGGAGAGCCTGTATGGTTTTTCTGTTTGCCAGCTTGCCAGTCGACCACTTGATAGCGATTCCGCCCGGTATGTTTGGCCTGATACAAAGCAGCATCCGCATGATGGAATAAGTGCAGATAATCATCGAGTCCCGCTTGAAACGCTTTGACGCCACCGATACTGACAGTAACCGTTTCTCCTAGAGGGGAACTTTGGTGTGGGATCGCCAACTGACGGATCTGTGCACATAATTGCGCGGCATAATGGCTGATATTAGGCTCACTATCGCCAGCCAACACGACACAGAAACTCTTCACCGCCAAAACGGGCGACCACTTTATCGCCACTAAAGTCGATCTGCTCCAAAGCCTGGGCAACTGATTTAAGCACCTCATCGCCCTCAAGATGGCCGTAGTAGTCGTTATACAACTTAAAGTAATCGACATCGATCAGATAGACCGCTAACCAGTCATATTTGAGTTCAGCAATAAAGTGTTTCAGTTGCCGCTCCAGCTTACGCCGGTTGGAAAGTCGGGTCAGAGGATCGTGATCAGATTGCCAGCGCAATTTATTGCGGCTCTCTTCAAGCTCAGCAAAAATCCGATTAATTGCACGGGCAAAATCCTTCATTTCACGCGATACAAACAAGCTTTCGTCCGGCATTTTACCGCGTGACGCTTTAAAATTCTCCAGCGCCATATTAGCTTGGGTAATCGGCCGCACCAGATAACCGACCATGAGTAAGCTGACAAAGAACAGCAACAGCGAGAAAGCGATCAATGCGATAATTTCGTCAGTGCGAATAAAATCGGGCAGCTTCACTTTATGCCACAACTTGATCAGCACACTCGCATGGCCCTGAAAATCAAGCGGAGTAAGGTAAGTCACATTGACTTGCTTAGCAGGTAAAGAAGTAAAAGGCGCCCGACTCAGGACATCAATATCAGTCCCGGTTGCCTGTTCGACCACGCTCTCAAACTGGCTGCGTACCTTCTTCATAAAGATCAGAAAACCTTTGTCACAGTTCAATCCTTCGCTGTCACATACCCTTGATGCTGCGGCCAGATAAGGCTCCTGATCGATGACGACGAAACGCACTTTCGGATCAACCATGTCAGCCGAAGAGCGCTGCGACTCACGCAGCATGACCGGGAAATAAGGAATAAAGCTGTCATAGCCGATCTGCTGACCGGCTTCATCATCATATTGCATCCCCCACACCAGACTGGCATCGGGAGCAAAAATGAATATCCCGTCCAGTGACTGGGAAGTAAACGCATGAATGCCGATACTGTCTTCAACAAAGCTGGGATCAGGCGAAACAATATAATCGGCCATGTCATTCCAGGCCGCATAGTCCGCCATCGAGCTGCCCATCTCCTTCTTTTCCAACGCAATCACGGTTTCGACCCGCTTGGTCTCTTCATGCTGCAAAAGCAGAGCATGTTGCGTCTCACGTTCAAATGACCAGAAATATTTAAACGTGAGATAAAAAAACACAAAACAGACCACCACACAGGTGGCGGTAATCGCGGTTAACCAACGAATACTGATATTGGAAAGTAACATGGCACCTAACTAAACAGGAATAACGAAAAAGAGCGCCGTCGCGCCCTTTTATTTTAGATCGTAAAAACCTGATAATTCTTGAGTTCAGGTATCTTTTTATGCAGTTGTTGCTCTTGTTGCACCATTTCGTCGAGCGAATCACATAACTCTTGACGTTCTTCCTCGATGGTTTGTGAATGCTCACTAAATCTCTGTTCCAGACGCGAGCGCAACTGGGCCATGGTGTTCCCCAGCTCGGTCAGGTTGATGCCGCCATCTTGGCTCATCTTAGCGGCAATCGCGTCAAACGCACCGCTGAGAAATTCCTGGGTAAACAGCGCACGGGCTTTATCAAAATCCTGCTGCCATTGCTGGCTCATGGATTCAAACGTATCCGCCGGCAGAACCCAGTCGCCCTCTTTTTGGTAGCGGGCTTCAATATCCGTCACAAACTGCTGCAGTGAATGTTTGACCTTGTCAAACGCCTGTGGCGAATCGATACTGTCAGCCACATCGTCCAGAATATCATTGGCCATGGCAACGCCATCCTGGGCAACCTGACGCGCTTTCGGTAACGCGTCGGCGATACTTTCACGGTAGGACTCCAGCGCATCCTGCTGCTCGGAATTCAGCGCCTGTTTCTGACCTGACAAATACAGATTGTTGTCGTGATCCAGTAAGGCTGTCGCACCATTGGCGGTATGGATTTCAACATCAGAGCCACGGCTGAGACGCAGTTCATTTTTCACATCCACCGTCTGGCACTGAGCCGCCCACAAAGAGCCACTGGATAACAAAGAAATCACTAATACTAACTTTTTCATCATAGCCTCAGTTTGTCTGTTTTCGCTCACCATAACCAAAACCATTCAGCGCTTGGTTAGCCGCGTGTCAGTTATTGCTCTGACTGATGTGACCATCGTCAATGCTGCGCAGCATATGCTGTCGCCAAATAAAGCGCAAGCGTGGCGCATACATCTGCCGGTGACAGGTTCCATCGTGGTGGATTCAAAAAAAACTCAGTTGCCGGATCTGATCTTCCGGCTTTAACATTACGCTCAATCCAAGCAACCGAATTTCGCGTCCTTTTTGCCGTTTGAGCACCTCGCTCAGCAACAGCTTAAAATCTTCCAGTTCAAGCTGTGGGTGAATGTGCTCTATGGTGGTCTGCTGAAAATCGGCGAACTTCACTTTAATCCCCTGCTTGATGATACCGCGCTCGGCCGCGGCGCGGGTCAGACGAGCATCCAGTTCAGGGTAGAGACGCTGCTCAATCACCTGCCAGCACTCCTCGTAAGTCGAAATATTGTGGCTGAAGGTTCGCTCGACCCCGACCGACTTGCGCTCGCGTTCAACCACGACTTCTCGCTCATCAATGCCGTGGCTTTTCTTCCATAACGACGCTCCCAAGCGACCAAAGCGGCGCAGCAGCTCCCGGTAGTCACTGTTCTTAATATCTTCGCACACAAAAAAACCGGCCTGATTGAGCTTTTCCAGGCTGACTTTGCCGACCCCGGGTATCTTGCCCAGAGGCAGCTTATCGACCACGTCCTGAACCTGTTCCGGCGTCACCACATAACAGCCGTTAGGTTTGTTGATATCGGAGGCGACTTTGGCAAGAAACTTAACCGGAGCAACCCCGGCCGATGCGGTCAGATGCAGCTCATTCCAGATATCGCGCCGGATGGCTTCAGCAATCAGAGTCGCGCTACCGTGGCAAGCCGGTGATTCGGTGACATCCAGGTAGGCTTCATCCAGCGACAATGGCTCAATCAAATCGGTATAGCGCTGAAAAATAGCATGAATCTGGCGGGAAACGTCTTTATAAACCGACATGCGCCCGGGAAACCACCAGCAGGCCCGGGCACAACTTTATCGCCTGGGCCGTCGGCATCGCTGAATGCAAACCGAACTTACGGGCTTCATAGTTACAGGTGCTCAACACGCCACGCTGCTTCTCTGAACCGCCGACAGCCATCGGCCGGCCGCGGTAGTGAGGGTTATCCCTCATTTCCACAGCAGCATAGAAACAGTCCATATCAATATGGATAATTTTACGAATCCGCTCGGCCATCTTTGTTCAGTCAGTGATGATAGATTACTGGTTAAAAAAACAGTATACACCAGTTAAGCCGCGAATCGATCAGCATGAGCAACAATTCATCGATCTGCTTTCATCTGTCAGTGAAGCGAACAAGCCAATGAGACGTCCGGGAGGCACTGCTGTGTCTCAAGCAATCATTCAGGGACGCAGCATCACATCGAGCTGATCCACCAGCTCCGCCCAGTCAGCATCCTGTTCAATCGCCTGTTTGAGAAAATGCGCCTGGGATGCGCTCCAGAATCGCGCCTCATATAAAGGCGCACTGTCACGCTGATGCTTATGCTGAGTAATAAAATCGCGCATTTCCTGCGGACTGCTGCCTAACCCGAGCTGTTCAAACAGCTCCGCCATACCATGTTGATGCAGTTCCATAATTCCTCCAATAAGGGGATTGCTCTGATCCCATGAGTGCGTAAAACAATCTAACGTGTCAGGACACAATAAATATCCGAACCCGCTTTCATTGAGTATAGCGGTGCCAGGCGAAAGCACCTGCCAGGCCACAGGCATAAAAAAACCGGCCTGAGCCGGTTTTCTCTGCTATTTGGCTTTAAGCAATTATTAGCTTTTAAGCCGTGGCAACGAGTTAAGCAATGCGATCTTTTTCCCATGCCGCAATGCGTTCCGCACGGGCTGCTTCTCGCGCTTCGCGCTTCTTACGCGCATCACACGGCTCAGGACAGTTACACACTTTCTCGATGCCAACCGCACCCAGACCACCGCAGCTGCCTTTAACCACTTTTTTCTGGAAGATATAGCCGACCGCCATCGCAGCGATAACAGCCAGAAATACTCCGAATGTAATCAGAAAAGTATTCATAATTCCACGCTCACTCAGTTAATTACGGTTGAGATAAGGCTTGAAAGCACTTGATGCGACTTCTTTAAAACCATCGTCAGTCTTTACAATCATAAAGACCGGAACCTGGTTTTGTTCCGCAATCTCAATTCCTTTTTTATCGCCTAATACCATCAGGCCGGTCGCCAGACCATCGGCCGTCATACAGGACTTATCTAATACGGTAACAGATACTACACGGTTATGTATAGGACGCCCAGTCTGTGGATCGATAATGTGCGAGTAACGGACACCATCACGTTCAAAGTAATTGCGGTAATCACCGGAGGTGGCAATCGCCATGTCGCCCGGCTCAATGATTTCCTGCACGCTACGTTCATCAACGGTTGGTTTCTCCACCGCAATACGCCACGGCACACCATCACGGTTAAGGCCTTTGAGCCGGATTTCTCCGCCGACTTCCACCATGTAGTTGTGAATGCCCTCTGATTGCAGATAGTCAGCAACCACATCCACACCCCAGCCTTTGGCAATCGTTGACAGGTCAACATACAGATGCGGCAGATCTTTACTCAGCTTATTACCATCCACACTCAGATGATGAATACCGACATTCGCCTTACGCTCGGCCAGTTTCCTCGTCACTCGGTACCACTTCCGGACGTGCCTCAGGGCCAAAGCCCCACAGATTGACCAGAGGACCGACGGTCACATCCAGTGCGCCTTGCGTCACCTGATTAAGACGAATCGCCTCTTTCACCACGGTCGCAGTCTGCTCAGAAACCTCATACGGATCCGTACTCTGATGCTGATTAAAACGACTCAGCTCTGAATCCTTACGGTAGGTCGACATCTGGTCGTTGACCTGCTCCAGCAAGCGATCCACTTCGGTTTGCAAATCTTGTGACGACGGCTGGCCGTCCTGAACTATGTATTTAATGTTGTAGGTCGTGCCCATAGTCGGGCCACTTAAATGCACTTGCTGAGGTGGCTGCTCACAACCAGCCAACAGCATTAAGGATGCGAATGCAACAAGCCAGGTTTTCACTTGTTTACTCCTTGAGGTCAGTAAATAGATATAGGGAAATCCGAATCCCGGCGGTCAGCAGGCTCCTCGCCTTATTTACCTATATCTACTCAGATATGTCTCGGTGTGAATATATTGATACCCAAACCAGAGAGCCAAAAAAAGAATGGCTGACTCAAACGAGCCAGCCATAGAGATATCACTTACTGTGGATTAACCACCGAAGTCATCCAGCAGGATGTTTTCGTCTTCAACACCAAGGTCTTTCAGCATACCGATAACGGCGGCGTTCATCATTGGTGGACCACACATGTAGTATTCACAATCTTCAGGCGCATCATGGTCTTTCAGATAGTTTTCGTACAATACGTTGTGGATGAAGCCAGTGTAACCATCCCAGTTGTCTTCCGGCGTAGGATCAGACAGTGCACAATGCCAAACGAAGTTATCGTTCTCGCTTTGCAGCATGTCGAAGTCTTCTACGTAGAACATTTCACGACGTGAACGTGCACCGTACCAGAAAGACATCTTACGTTTAGATTGCAGACGTTTCAGTTGGTCGAAGATATGTGAACGCATCGGAGCCATACCAGCACCACCGCCGATAAAGACCATTTCTGCGTCAGTATCTTTGGCGAAGAACTCACCGAACGGACCAGAAATTGTACACTTATCACCTTCTTTCAGTGACCAGATGTAAGAAGACATTTGGCCTGGTGGTACGTCTGGGTTGTTTGGCGGCGGAGTCGCGATACGCACGTTCAGCATGATGATGCCAAACTCTTCCGGGTAGTTAGCCATTGAGTATGCACGGATGATTGGCTCATCCACTTTAGACTCGTAGCGGAACAGGTTGAATTTATCCCAGTCACCACGGAATTTTTCCGGTACGTCGTAATCGGCGTACTTAACATGGTGAGCAGGTGCTTCAATCTGAATGTAACCACCAGCACGGAAAGGTACTGATTCGCCATCCGGGATCTGCAATTTCAGTTCTTTGATGAAAGTCGCTTTGTTATCGTTAGAGATAACAGTACATTCCCACTTCTTAACACCAAAGATCTCTTCCGGCAGTTCCAGTTCAAGATCGTTTTTCACTGCAACCTGACAAGCCAGACGCTCACCTTCACGCGCTTCACCTTTAGTAATATGGTCAAGCTCGGTAGGGAGAATGTCGCCACCGCCAGATTTAATTTTCACACGGCACTGACCACAAGAGCCACCACCACCACAAGCAGACGAAACGAATACGCCAGAGCCCGCCAGGGCACCCAGCAGCTTACCGCCTGGTTGGGTCACGATCGCTTTTTCAGGATCGCCATTGATAGAGATTGTAATGTCACCTGTTGGTACCAGCTTAGATTTGGCGAACAGAATCACCAGAAACCAGAGCCAGAACAATCAGAGTAAACATCACTACACCAAGAATAATGTCCATTGACTATTCCTTTATTGTTGCGGTTTACCCGACTTACAGTTGAACACCAGAGAAAGACATAAAGCCCAGCGCCATCAGACCCGCTGTGATAAAGGTAATACCCAGACCACGCAGACCAGGAGGCACGTCAGAATATTTCATCTTCTCACGGATACCTGCAAGAGCGACGATAGCCAGCATCCAACCCAGACCAGAACCGAATCCGTAAACCACAGATTCACCGAAGTTGTAGTCACGTTGTACCATGAAAGATACACCACCAAAGATCGCACAGTTTACTGTGATCAGCGGCAGGAAGATGCCCAGCGCGTTGTACAGAGGCGGGAAGAAACGATCGAGGATCATTTCCAGAATCTGTACCAGCGCCGCAATTACACCGATAAAGGTAATAAAGTTCAGGAAGCTAAGATCCACTCCCGGAGCCAGCGCATCAGGTTTCAGAACCAGATTATAAACCAGGTTGTTAACTGGTACAGAGATAGTCAGTACAACAGTTACCGCAATGCCCAGACCAAATGATGTCTTAACTTTCTTAGATACCGCCAGGAAGGTACACATACCCAGGAAGAAAGACAGTGCCATGTTCTCGATGAAAATCGATTTAACCAGCAAACTAATATAATGTTCCATGACGCCCTTACTCCTTCGCTTCTACTTGTTCAGGTTTGAAGGTACGGATCGTCCAAATCAGGAAACCGATTAAGAAGAATGCTGAAGGTGCCAGTAGCATCAGACCATTTGGCTGGTACCAGCCACCTTTGCTGATCAGAGGCAGCACTTCCAATCCGAACACTTTGCCTGAACCCAGCAGCTCACGGAAGAAGCCCACAGTGATCAGTACAAAACCGTAACCCAGACCGTTAGCGATACCATCGATGAACGACGGAACCGGTGCTGACTTCATCGCGAATGCTTCTGCGCGACCCATTACAATACAGTTAGTAATGATCAGGCCAACGAATACCGACAGCTGTTTAGAGATGTCGTACAGGTATGCTTTCAGGATTTGGTCTACCACGATTACCAGTGATGCGATGATCGCCATCTGAACGATGATACGAACACTGCTCGGAATGTGGTTACGGATCAAAGACACGAAAAAGTTAGACAGAGCAGTAACAAACATTACCGCCAGAGTCATAACGAATGCCGTTTCCAGCTTAGTCGTTACTGCCAGAGCAGAACAGACACCAAGAAACTTGCAGCGCGATTGGGTTGTTATCCAATACCGGCGCGACAATGCTCTTTTTAAGATCTTTTGCGCTAGCCATTAGTTCAGACCTCCGTCACGAACTTTTGTCAGGAACGGACCAAAGCCCATGTCACCTAACCAAAAGTCGAATTGATGTTGAACACCATTACTGGTCAGTGTTGCACCCGACAGAGCATCAACACCGTGCTCAGAACCTGCTGGCGCGCCACCTTTCACGATTTTAATCGCTGGTTTGTGGTTTTCGTCATACAGCTTCTTACCTGGCCACTGGGCACGCCAAGATGGGTTTTCAACTTCGCCACCCAATCCAGGAGTTTCACCCTGTTCGTAGTAAGTAATGCCCGCAACAGTGTTGCCGTCTGTTTCTACTGCAACAAAAGCGTACATCATAGACCACAGGCCGTTACCGTGAATCGGCAGAATCACTTTAGACACTTTGTCGCCGTCTTTCACCAGGTACACTACGCCGGTATTTGAACGGCGAATGATCTTACCGAAGTCTTCATCTGCTGGCAGTTTGATTGACTCAGCAGGATCTTTCGCTGCTGCGCGCTGATCAAATTGCGCTGCGTTACCTTCGACAAAATCACCGGTCTTAAAATCAATCAGACGCGGTTCGATGTACTGAGCAAACAACTCAGGAACAGAACCTGACTCTTGAATACCCGCAACTTCGATGATTTTGCTTTGCTTGTCTAACAGTGCGTTACGTTGCTGTTTACTACGCAGACCCACTGCCGCTGTCGATACGATGATTGAGCACACCAGGCTCAATGCAATAACAACAAACAGCGTCTTTTTAATGCTATCGTTCTTACTTGCCATAGCGCGCTAGTCTCCGTTTGATGTTTTTCTCAACCACAATGTGGTCGAACAGCGGTGCAAATAGGTTCGCGAACAGAATCGCCAGCATCATACCCTCAGGGTAAGCCGGGTTAATCACGCGGATAAGCACACACATTAGGCCAATCAGAATACCGTATGCCCACTTCGCTTTATTAGTAAATGAAGCGGAAACCGGGTCCGTCGCCATGAAGAACATACCGAATGCAAAACCACCCAGAACCAGGTGCCAGTGCCAAGGCATGCTGAACATTGCGTTGGTATCTGAACCAATCACATTAAACAGGGTCGACAGCGCAATCATACCGATCATCACACCTGCGATGATGCGCCATGAAGCAATACCCATATAAACGATAAATGCAGCGCCGATAGCCAGAGCCAGCGTCGATACTTCACCAATAGAACCAGGAACATTACCGATGAAAGCATCCATCCAGGTAATTGCCTGGCCAGTTGCCGAGTTCACCAGAGCACCGTTACCGCCTTGTGCCCACTGGCTCAGTGCTGTTGCACCAGAGAAGCCATCTGCCGCAGTCCAAACCAGGTCACCAGAGATTTGCGCCGGGTATGCAAAGAACAGGAATGCACGGCCTGCCAGAGCAGGGTTCAGGAAGTTACGACCTGTACCACCGAACACCTCTTTAGCAACCACGACACCAAAGGTAATACCCAGAGCCGCTTGCCATAGTGGCAGCGTTGGCGGAACGATCAGTGCGAACAGGATAGAAGTAACAAAGAAACCTTCGTTAACTTCGTGCTTACGCACCATACAGAACAGCACTTCCCAGAAACCACCGACAATAAAGACAGTCGCGTAGATAGGCAGGAAGTAAGTTGCACCCAGCAGCATTTTGCTGCCCCAACCCGCGTCAGACGCAAGCGTGCCACCCAGCATCTCTGTCAACCAGTAATGCCAGTTGCCATCGATGATAGAGGTCAGTTGCGCACCCGCATACATGTGGTTTAGTGCTGCGATAGCCTGACCACCAGCGTTGTACATACCCCAGAACATTGCCGGGAATACTGCTAGCCAAACCATGATCATGATACGTTTCAAATCAACGCTATCACGAACGTGTGAGCTTTTTTTCGTCACCAAGCCAGGGGTGTAGAACACTGTCGCAACAGCTTCGTACAGAGCAAACCATTTTTCATGTTTGCCACCTGGTTCAAAGTGAGGCTCGATATCTTCAAGAAACTTTTTGAGGCCCATGAAAATTACCCTTCCTTCTCAATCTTGTCCAAGCACTCACGCAGAAGCTGACCGTACTCGTACTTACCCGGACATACAAAGGTACACAGCGCTAGATCTTCTTCGTCCAGTTCCAGTGCGCCCAGTGCTTGCGCACTGTCGGAGTCACCGGCACAAAGATCACGAAGCAACAGAGTCGGCTCCATGTCCAGCGGCAATACTTTTTCATAGTTACCGATTGGTACCATTGATCGATCACTACCGTTCGTCGTTGTGGTCATGTTGAACAGCTGACCTTTGAACAGGTGACCCAAGAAGGCACGGGTGACTGAGAATTTGTTCTTACCCGGCATAGCCCAGCCCAGGAAGTCCTTCTCGCGACCTTCACGCAGTACAGAGACTTGCAGATGGTAGCGACCAAGGTAAGCATGAGGACCAGACGCTTTCACACCAGACAGCACAGAGCCAGAGATAACACGCACTTCACCAGGCATGATTTCATTGCTGGTCAGTTGGTCAAGGCTTGCACCTAAAACGGTACGGATAAGACGTGGTTTGTTTACGACAGGGCCAGCCAGTGACACAACGCGCTCACTAAACAGTTCGCCAGTCAGGAACAGCTTACCAATCGCGATAACGTCTTGATAATTGATGCTCCAAGCCACTGTTTCTGCATTTACCGGATACAGGAAATGCATGTGAGTGCCAGGCAAACCGGCAGGGTGAGGGCCGTCAAAGACGTGCTCTTCTACGTTTGACTGAGAAGAACGTGGCAGGCTGTTGCCTTTCTTACACACGTAAACTTTGCCTTCAGTCAGAGCAGACAGCACATCCAAGCCAGCAACGAAGGCTTCGGATTGCTCATTGATGATCACCGCCGGCTCTGCTGCCAATGGATTGGTGTCCATTGCCGTAACAAAGATTGCCTTAGTGGTGGAATCAATAGCGGGAACCTTGCTGAACGGACGAGTACGCAGCGATGTCCAAAGACCAGATTCAACCAGTTGAGTTTTCACCGCTTCACGGTCAAGACTAGCTAGCTGATTGGCTTCAAACTTGTTGAAAGTTACCTGGTCATCACCTGCTACTTCAATCACTACGGATTGAAGAACACGTCTTGCACCACGGTTGATTTCAACAACTTTACCGCTGACAGGTGAAGTAAACAGAACCCCTGGATTCTTCTTATCTTCAAAAAGAAACTTGAGCTTTCTTTACTTCATCACCTACGCGAACATGCATCGTAGGACGCATGCCAACGTACTCTTCGCCAAGCAAGGCGACTTTGTTGATGGCTTTGCCATCACTAATCACCTGGGATGGAGTTCCTGCGATAGGAAGGTCCAAACCCTTTTTTATTGTAATCATACGCACTTGCACTACTTTTTTATCGGGAAAAAGATTCTTTAATTGCGTAAATTCGAGACGCACTGAACTCTGCGAGCTTGCATGAATAGAAGCGACTGCAGAAGTGGACTGTCTCTAGACACGACATTTTCAGTGTCCGCTTCTGGCTGTAAAAAGCCAAAACCGCAACATCCTATTAAAAATCTCAGCACCTAGTCAGAGTGAGATTTATCAGGTGCGATATTCTAGCACCTTTTCGGAACTTGATGCCATGATCAATCCCCTCATCAGTCGCTTTATTTGGGGTTAAATGAAGAAGCAGACCGATGTATTGACCATAAATTTGAAGCACCGCACACTTAACTAGTGCGGCTGTTTTCGCGCACTGGGTCACACATTTATTGACCAAAACAATGCTTGATTCTGATTTTATTAACGCAACTTGTTGAAAAGGTGTTAAGCATTTGCACACTCTTCCACCTGTTCGCGCAATGTTTAAACTTAATGGCCACCACCGACACACATCGGGCTGTCCGGGGCGCTGTTTTCCTTCTCATTCCATTCTTGTGGCGTATAGGTGTGAATCGCCAGCGCATGGATATGATTTGACAGCTCTTCCATCAGTGCCTGGTTGACCTGACGATGACGCGCCAGTAAACGCTGCCCAGCAAAACTGTCACTGACAACAATCACCTTAAAATGGCTTTCCGAACCAGGCGCAACATTGTGCATATAGCTCTCATTTATAACTTTAAGATATTCTGGCTGAAAAGCATTATGTAATTTGGTTTCAATCACTTCTTGAATCATAGGTATTCCTTGTCACGCGAACGCGGATAAACGTAAACCGGATGGCTCAACACCAGCATAGAGGCTTAGCGTATAAAGCGTCATTTAAGGCTGATGGCCTTTAAACTGATGGTCTTTAAATATGTGGCTTAGTTTACTCGCGCATGACGGGAAGAGAAAGGTTTTGGTTTCAACATCCATGTCCATTTGAGACAATGAACGCGACTTGTCATTAACTACATTGCAAATATGAAAACTGAGCTTTCACTTCACGAACGCCACCTCACGCTAAGCCGTTTCCCGCCGCGTAACAATGAGACGCTGCAAGCCTGGGACGCCGGTGACGAGTATCTGATTAATTATGTTGAGGATTCGGGCTTGCCGGCTGACAGCCACATTCTGGTCCTCAACGACAGCTTTGGAGCGCTGAGCTGCTGGTTCTCTGACCAGCACCGGGTCACTATGATGAGCGACTCGTATATCGCCCATCAGGCCACGCTGAACAACTTACAACACAACCATTGCGCCCCGGTGACATTACTGAGCACGTTAGATGCTATACCTGACGATGTCGATCTGGTCATCATGCAAATACCGCGTAATAACCGTCACTTAGTATGGCAACTTAGCCAGTTAAGGCAGCACCTGCCAACATCGTGCCAGGTTATCGCCGTCAACAAGGCGAAAGAGATTCATACCTCGACGCTTAAGCTGTTTGAGAAGTACCTTGGGACTACCACCACCTCTCTGGCCTGGAAAAAACATCGTTTAGTGTTCAGCCAGCCAGACAGCCAGGTCGTACTTGACGTCAGTCCGGATACACGCTGGCAAGTGGAAAACAGCGACATCACGCTGAATAATCTGCCGAACGTTTACTCCGGAGAGAGCCTGGATCAGGGGGCGAGATTTTTATTACCTCACCTGCCGAATGATGAGAAGCTGGAACAGTTTATTGATCTTGGCTGTGGTAACGGCGTGTTATCGGTACGAATGGGTCAGCTTAACCCGCAGGCACGCATTACTTGCGTGGATGAAAGCTTTATGGCGACCGAATCGGCACGGCAAAACCTGCAGAGCAACCTGCAGGGCGAGCGAAATGTGTCCTGTATTACCAATAACTGCCTGGATGGCTTCGAGGCCAACAGCACTCAACTGGTGGTATGTAATCCGCCCTTTCACCAACAGCAGGCGATTACCGACCACATTGCATGGCAAATGTTCTGTGACTCAAAGCATGTTCTCAGTAAGGGTGGCAAATTATTAGTGATCGGCAATCGTCACCTCGGCTACGATGTAAAACTGACGAGATTATTTGGCCGCTCTCAAGTAAAGACTGTCGCCAGCAATAAGAAATTTGTTATCTTACAGGCTATTAAGCAATAAGCATTTAAGCATTTAAGCATGCTCACTAAACGAAAGGAATTGACCATGAAGAAACTGGTTCTCGCGGCGTCTATCGCTCTGTTGACGGCGTGTTCAGCCCCTCAACAGCCACAGCTTAACTTTATGCCTCAGCCAGTGCTGAGCCGCAGCGACATTGTCAAAAACAGCACCTTTACGCTGGTCAGTAAAGATGTTCGCTCTGCGCAGTACGTCGCTTTGGTTGACAGTGGTCGCAATAACATTGAACCGGTCCATGCCAAGCAGAAACGTACGTATCGCACTGGAAAATGCCCTGTCTGAACAGTTCGCTTCTCAAGGCTTCCAGTTGACAGTGAACAGTGAAAACACCGTGACGCTGGAAGTTCAGGAAGCTCTGGTTAACGTCACTCACTCCATTTTTGAAAACCAGATGGATGCAAAAGTAACCCTGGAACTGACCGCAGAAACGCCACAAGGCAAACTGGTAAAAAGCTACAACGGCACAGCAAAACGTACGGCTGCACTGAGCGCATCTGACGAAGACATCGAGAACGTACTTAACGATGTGGTGAACTTAGTGCTCAAAGAGATCTCTAATGACAAAGAATTGCAAACTTACATGAAGGACCGTTTCCGTGGCTAAACTGTGGCTAACGGCACTGGCGCTGCTCAGCAGCGCTGTATGGGCCGGACCGAAAGTAGAATTTGAAACGACACTGGGTAATTTCACTGTCGAGTTGAATGATGAAAAAGCACCGATCAGCAGTGCGAACTTCCTCAAATATGTCGAAGACGGCAGTTACGTCGGTAGTCAGTTCCACCGTATCATCCCGGGCTTTATGGCTCAGGGCGGTGGCTATGATAAAGACATGAATCAGCTCAAGACCTACGCACCGATCAAAAATGAAGCAAGCAATGGCCTGGCCAATAATACCGCGACCATTGCTATGGCACGTACCGCGAATCCGAATTCTGCGACACGCCAGTTCTTCATCAACCTGACTGACAATAATTTCCTCGATTATAACCAACGTCCACCGGGTTACGCGGTATTCGGCCAGGTGGTTGAAGGTTTTAGTGTCATTCAGACGATGGCGAAACAGCCGACTCACTCAGTTGGCCGCATGGGCGACGTACCGCAAACTCCTATCGTGATCACCAAAGCCACCCTCATCAAGTAATCTCATCAGGGCTCTGACAATTATCAGGGCCCTGGTTTTAAGGAATCATTCATGCAGAGCGACCAGTCTTATACCTGGAAAGAAACCGTGCTTAGTTACTTTGACCGCCGCTTACTTTGGGTTTTCATGCTCGGCTGTTCAAGTGGTTTCCCTTGGGTGCTGATTGGATCCAGTATGTCCGGTTGGCTGACAGATGCCGGGTTAACCTTATCTGCCATCGGCTACTTTGGCAGCGTGTTCTCGGTCTACGCGATTAATTTCCTCTGGGCACCTCTGGTTGACCGGGTAAAACTACCGCTGCTGCAACCCTTGCTCGGACAACGCCGCAGCTGGATATTTTTCTGCCAAAGCCTGGTTCTGCTCTGTACACTGGCGATTGCCAAGGTCGACCCGGCCAGTAACCTGTTGCTCACTTCCATGCTGGCACTGGCGATTGCCACCGCTTCAGCTACCCAAGACATCGCCATTGATGCTTTTCGTATCGACAGCTTTCCTAAATCAGAGCCCTCCAAACTGCCCCAGGCTTCAGCCATGGCCGTCATCGGATGGTGGACCGGCTATTCGCTGCCGGGTTATCTGGCCTTTGTCAACGCAGACCAGGTCGGCTGGAATCAGGTTTACCTCGGGATGGCCGCTATTGTGGTACTGCTGATGTTTTTTACCCTATTAGTGGGTGAGCCCAAAACCCTGCGCGATCAACTGCAACAACAAGCAGAGAGTCGTCACAGCAAGTATGTCCATTCAAAGCTCGGCCGCTGGCTGAGTGTCACTCTGATTGAGCCTTTCGTTGACTTCTTTCGCCGTAACGGCACTCAGGTGGCTCTTACCCTGTTGCTGTTCGTATTCTTGTTTAAGATTGGTGAAGCGTTTCTTGGGTCGAATGTCGATCGCCTTCTATAAGGAAATCGGTTTTAGTAATGAACAAATTGGCTATTACTCTAAACTCATTGGATGGGGAATGACCATGCTGTTTACCTTTATCGGCAGCATGTTCAACGTGCGGTTTGGTATTGTGCGCGGCCTGATGATTGGCGGCATTGCCATGTCGGCCAGTAATCTGATGTTCTCGTGGATTGCCGAAGTCGGACCAAATGAGGATCTGCTGCTGGCAACTATATTTGTCGATAACTTCACCACCGCTTTCTCTACCGTGGCATTTGTTTCCTTCCTTACCGTTGTCACCGGCCAGGCATTTTCCGCTACCCAGTACGCCTTATTAGCCTCTTTGGGTAACTTTGGTCGTACGGTATTGGCATCGTTCAGCGGCAATCTGGCAGAGATGCTCGATAACTGGTCGCTGTTCTTTATCCTGACAGCTGTCATGGTGGTTCCGAGCCTGATTATGCTTTATTCGCTGCGCCACTACTTCACAGACATGCTGCGCAATGCCCAGCAAAAACATCAAGACGAAGTCTCATCGGTCAAGCAGAGCGATTAATCTTCCGGACCACTGAATGGTTAAATAAAAAACCGCCTGTCGGCGGTTTTTTATTAGCTTAACGCTTGGCCAGTCCTTTACGCTGCAGATAATCGAGCATGTAAGGGCGAGACTCCTGACTGAGCTTAGTGGTGATTTGCTCAGACCAGCCCTGCTGCTTAGCGTTACTTGAGCGGGAGCTGTAGTACTCGATCATGGTCTGATCGTATTGTTCGATCAATGCATGATCGAGTGGCTGATAGCTGTTCTCATGCACGATCACCTGAGGGCTGAGACGAGGCTTGAGTTGAGGATCCTGATCCGGTTCTCCAAGGCACATACCAAACAACACCGCAGTATAGGGAGGCAGGTCCAGCAGAGCATCAACCTCATCCGGCGCGTTACGCAACCCACCAATGTAGACGCCACCCAGACCGATAGATTCTGCAGCCAGCAAACAGTTCTGCGCCATAATACCTGAGTCAACCGCACCGATTAAAGTCAGTTCCATAAACTCAGGTTTGACATTCGGGTTCATCGCGTAATGACGCTGATAGTCGATACAGAACACCAGAAACTCTGCCGCACTCTCGACATATACCTGATTACCCGCCAGTTGAGCGAGCTTGGCCCGCTTCTCTTGATCGGTGATCCGGATGATAGAGACAACTTGTAACAAGCTGGAAGATGAGGCGGAAATACCTGACGCAATGATAGTATCCAACTGCTCTTTGGATACCGGTGTATCGGTGAAAGCCCGAATCGAGCGATGTCCCTGAATCGTTTCAATGACACTGTTCATACCCAGCTCTCCCGTAATTAATAATGTTCGCCGTTGTCGTAATACTGTTCCGGCTTGAGCGCAGTAAAAATAACCGCGACATTAAGCTCTTCACCGATAACATCACGCACCTGACGGGTAATGATTTCGGCAACCTTATCCTGCTTTTCCTGGCCCCGATCGAACCAAAGGACTTCGACAAACGGATAAGCCGGAGAGACTTCTTCCTCAAAGAAAAACGTGGTGTAGATATATTCAAAGGTAAAATCAGCACGCGGCGACTGCATGATCGACTCTAGTTCATCAATCAGGCTTTTGGATAATACTTGTACCGTCTGCGGCTCTACCGCGCGAAAACGAAAATGTGGCATAAATTTACTTCCTCTTTTTCAAAGCATAATAACAGCTTAAAAATAGAGGTTCGACCTTATGCCACTCAATTTATTTAATTGATATCCCGCCACCATCAAATCAAGTGCGATTTAAAGAAGATCAAGGTTTTCCCCCAGGCCGATTCGGCGGCCTCTTCGTTGTAACGGGCAGTCGAATCATTATGGAAACCATGGTTCACACCAGGGTAAACCACCGCCTCATAAGGCACCTGATTCGCCTGTAAGACTTGTTGATATTCTGGCCATGTATCGTTAACGCGCTTGTCCAGCTCAGCAAAATGAATCAACAGTGGCCCCTTAACCTGAGCACGCAGACTTTCAGCTGCTGGTGTGCCATAAAATGGTACCCCTGCATTCAGTTCATCCGGTATAACAGCAGCCAGCATATTGACGATATAGCCACCAAAACAGAAACCCACAGCACCAAGCTTACCGGACGATCCCGAATAAGACTTAATAAAACGCGCCGCAGCAATAAAGTCCTGTTCAATTTTAGCGCGGTCCATACTGCTCTGCATTGCGCGGCCATCATCATCATTGCCAGGATAACCGCCGAGTGGATAGAGTGCATCAGGAGCGAAAGCAATGAAACCGTTTCATCGCCAGACGACGGGCGACGTCTTCGATATAGGGATTCAGACCACGATTTTCATGCACAACTAAAACCACCGGCAGCGGTTTGGTCATCTCTTTCGGCATCACCAGGTAGCCACGACCTTTGCCATGCCCTAGAGGTGAATCGAACTCGGTATACGTCGCTTTGATCTTTGGGTCATTGAATGAGACCTGCTCCGCCAAAGCGTAGTTAGGCATCAATACTGAGGTTAGACTCGAAACAGTCAGCCCGACAACAGCCAGACCAGACAAGCGTTTGATGAATTCACGGCGGTCAATGATGCCGTGAGCATATTCGTCATACCAGTCAAACGCTTCCTGAGGAATATCATGAGGCTCCAGGGCCGATTGAGATTGAGAAGAAGTGGTGCTGCGCATAGCAATATCCTTGTCATACAGATGCATAATCCAGTATCAAAAAGCTTAGATGAAATAAGACAAATTGCCTGAATCGACAAGGGAGAATTTACTGCCAAGGGCAAAATAACGTTAGCAGAGGAACCGAAAACTCTACCAATTGGAGCTAAATTTCGTCGATATTCATACCAATCGCACTAATTTTATGATCTAATATCAGCTTCAATAGGAGCTGATATGACGACCCCTGACTTCCCAAAACTTATTCGTGAAACATCCGATGCTAGGATGCGTACGAGACTTCTTGCTATATCTCATTTCGTGGATGGAAAAAGCCGCACTCAGATCGCCAAATATTTAAAAGCCAGCCGTACCAGTATCAATAACTGGGTCGCGGCTTATTTAAAGAATGGTGTTGAAGGCTTGGTAGAAAAGCAGCATACAGGCCGTCCTCCACGACTGACTGAAGACCAGCTATCTCAGTTAAAGCTGTACATCACTTCCAATGCGATTAAGCCTGAAGGTGGCAGACTACAGGGGACAGATATTATTGAATTCATCCATGAAGAATTTGGCCTATCGTACAGCTTATCAGGCATCTATAAGATATTGAGAAAGCTTGATTTAGTTTGGATAACAACGCGTTCAAAGCACCCAAAGCAATCTGTAGAAGCACAAGAAGCTTTTAAAAAAATTCCCAATAGAAACGATCCTTAAGATCCCAGGACATGTTGCTTTAAAAGATGTTCAAATCTGGTTTCAAGATGAAGCCAGATTTGGCCAGCGCAACACAACAACCCGAATATGGGCAGAAAAAGGGACTCGTCCCAGAGCGGTACAACAACAGCAATTTGAGTATGCGTACCTATTTGGAGCGGTGTGCGTTAATACCGGAGAAACTGAAGCTATTGTTGTTCCGATGAGCAACATGGAAGCAATGAAAGAGCAACTCAGGCTCATTTCTCAATCCACACCCGCAGACAAACATGCTGTCGTCATCATGGATCAAGCCAGTTGGCATCAAAGTTATCTTGCTGATTCATTCAAGAACCTGACTGTCATTCATATACCGCCCTATTCACCGGAAACTCAACCCAATAGAGCAGGTATGGAGTTGGTTGCGTCAGAACGAAATAGCCAATAGGTGTTTTGAATGTTACGACGATATTGTCGACAAGCTGTGTAGTGCTTGGAATCGTTTTTGTGCAGACAAAAGCAGAGTCATTTCGCTCTGCTTTAGAGATTGGACTATATTGACCAGTTAATTAGTGTGATTGGTATCAAACGTAAAAAAGCCCCAGTATTGCTGCGGGGACGCCTAGTCTGAGGTTTCTTATACCAATCGCACTAATTTTATGATCTAATATCAGCTTCAATAGGAGCTGATATGACGACCCCTGATTTCCCAAAACTTATTCGTGAAACATCCGATGCTAGGATGCGTACAAGACTTCTTGCGATATCTCATTTCGTGGATGGAAAAAGCCGCACTCAGATCGCCAAATATTTAAAAACCAGCCGTACCAGTATCAATAACTGGGTTGCGGCTTATTTAAAGAATGGTATTGAAGGCTTGGTAGAAAAGCAGCATACAGGCCGTCCTTCACGACTGACTGAAGACCAGCTATCTCAGTTAAAGCTGTACATCACTTCCAATGCGATTAAGCCTGAAGGTGGCAGACTACAGGGGACAGATATTATTGAATTCATCCATGAGGAATTTGGCCTATCGTACAGCTTATCAGGCATATACAAGATATTGAGAAAGCTTGATTTAGTTTGGATAACAACGCGTTCAAAGCACCCAAAGCAATCTGTAGAAGCGCAAGAAGCTTTTAAAAAAATTCCCAATAGAAACGATCCTTAAGATCCCAGGACATGTTGCTTTAAAAGATGTTCAAATCTGGTTTCAAGATGAAGCCAGATTTGGCCAGCGCAACACAACAACTCGAATATGGGCAGAAAAAGGGACTCGTCCCAGAGCGGTACAACAACAGCAATTTGAGTATGCGTACCTATTTGGAGCGGTGTGCGTTATACCAATCACACTAATTAACTGGTCAATATAGTCCAATCTCTAAAGCAGAGCGAAATGACTCTGCTTTTGTCTGCACAAAAACGATTCCAAGCACTACACAGCTTGTCGACAATATCGTCGTAACATTCAAAACACCTATTGGCTATTTCGTTCTGACGTAACCAACTCCATACTTGCTCTATTGGGTTGAGTTCCGGTGAATAGGGCGGTATATGAATGACAGTCAGGTTTCTTGAATGAATCAGCAAGATAACTTTGATGCCAACTGGCTTGATCCATGATGACGACAGCATGTTTGTCTGCGGGTGTTGATTGAGAAATGAGCCTGAGTTGCTCTTTCATTGCTTCCATGTTGCTCATCGGAACAACAATAGCTTCAGTTTCTCCGGTATTAATGCACACCGCTCCAAATAGGTACGCATACTCAAATTGCTGTTGTTGTACCGCTCTGGGACGAGTCCCTTTTTCTGCCCATATTCGGGTTGTTGTGTTGCGCTGGCCAAATCTGGCTTCATCTTGAAACCAGATTTGAACGTCTTTTAAAGCAACATGTCCTGGGATCTTAAGGATCGTTTCTATTGGGAATTTTTTTAAAAGCTTCTTGCGCTTCTGCAGATTGCTTTGGGTGCTTTGAACGCGTTGTTATCCAAACTAAATCAAGTTTTCTCAATATCTTATAGATGCCTGATAAGCTGTACGATAGGCCAAATTCCTCATGGATGAATTCAATAATATCTGTCCCCTGTAGTCTTCCACCTTCAGGCTTAATCGCATTGGAAGTGATGTACAGCTTTAACTGAGATAGCTGGTCTTCAGTCAGTCGTGGAGGACGGCCTGTATGCTGCTTTTCTACCAAGCCTTCAACACCATTCTTTAAATAAGCCGCAACCCAGTTATTGATACTGGTACGGCTGGCTTTTAAATATTTGGCGATCTGAGTGCGGCTTTTTCCATCCACGAAATGAGATATAGCAAGAAGTCTCGTACGCATCCTAGCATCGGATGTTTCACGAATAAGTTTTGGGAAGTCAGGGGTCGTCATATCAGCTCCTATTGAAGCTGATATTAGATCATAAAATTAGTACGATTGGTATTATTGATACTGGTACGGCTGGCTTTTAAATATTTGGCGATCTGAGTGCGGCTTTTTCCATCCACGAAATGAGATATAGCAAGAAGTCTCGTACGCATCCTAGCATCGGATGTTTCACGAATAAGTTTTGGGAAGTCAGGGGTCGTCATATCAGCTCCTATTGAAGCTGATATTAGATCATAAAATTAGTGCGATTGGTATTAATACCGGAGAAACTGAAGCTATTGTTGTTCCGATGAGCAACATGGAAGCAATGAAAGAGCAACTCAGGCTCATTTCTCAATCAACCCCCGCAGACAAACATGCTGTCGTCATCATGGATCAAGCCAGTTGGCATCAAAGTTATCTTGCTGATTCATTCAAGAACCTGACTGTCATTCATATACCGCCCTATTCACCGGAACTCAACCCAATAGAGCAGGTATGGAGTTGGTTGCGTCAGAACGAAATAGCCAATAGGTGTTTTGAATGTTACGACGATATTGTCGACAAGCTGTGTAGTGCTTGGAATCGCTTTTGTGCAGACAAAAGTCGAGTCATTTCGCTCTGCTTTAGAGATTGGACTATATTGACCAGTTAATTAGTGTGATTGGTATTAATATGGCAGGGGGACTAGGTCGGCACACCGAAGATTCGGCCGGGCTGGCGTTTCCTGCAGCCAACACGCGCCAATTTGTAAAATCAGGGGAATCCGTTGCTCTGTCAATTAGAGCTCAAATTCGCCAATATTGAGACGTAAAAAAGCCCCAGCATTGCTGCTGAGGCTTCTTAATATGGCAGGGGTGGAGAGATTCGAACTCCCAACACGCGGATTTGGAATCCGCTGCTCTGCCAATTGGAGCTACACCCCTGTAGTTCGTTTTTAATGAGTCGACACTCAGAAATAAGTGGCGGAACGGCCGGGCTTGCGTTCAAGCGGGACTCATTCGACCATAGGGCGAACCCTACAAATAAGTGGCGGAGCGGACGGGACTCGAACCCGCGACCCCCGGCGTGACAGGCCGGTATTCTAACCAACTGAACTACCGCTCCGCATTGGCCAGACTATGAAGTCTTTTCTCGTTTTTGCTTTCAGGCTATTCCTTAAAAAGGAGTAATCTGAAGCAAGAAATTAAAGCCTGGCGATGTTCTACTCTCACATGGGGAAGCCCCACACTACCATCGACGCTGTTTCGTTTCACTTCTGAGTTCGGAATGGAATCAGGTGGGTCCAAAACGCTATGGTCGCCAAGCAAATTCTGTTTTTATTTTCACTTTTTCTAAAAAGTGAAGACAAAAAATTCGGAAAGCTGTTTATGTTCTCACACACATTCAATGTACTTGCATTGAGTCCAATCAAAACCCCTTGGGTGTTGTATGGTTAAGCCTCACGGGCAATTAGTACAGGTTAGCTCAACGCCTCACAACGCTTACACACCCTGCCTATCAACGTTCTAGTCTCGAACAACCCTTTAGGACACTTAAAGTGTCAGGGAAGACTCATCTCAGGGCTCGCTTCCCGCTTAGATGCTTTCAGCGGTTATCGATTCCGAACTTAGCTACCGGGCAATGCGTCTGGCGACACAACCCGAACACCAGAGGTTCGTCCACTCCGGTCCTCTCGTACTAGGAGCAGCCCCCTTCAATCTTCCAACGCCCACGGCAGATAGGGACCGAACTGTCTCACGACGTTCTAAACCCAGCTCGCGTACCACTTTAAATGGCGAACAGCCATACCCTTGGGACCGACTTCAGCCCCAGGATGTGATGAGCCGACATCGAGGTGCCAAACACCGCCGTCGATATGAACTCTTGGGCGGTATCAGCCTGTTATCCCCGGAGTACCTTTTATCCGTTGAGCGATGGCCCTTCCATTCAGAACCACCGGATCACTATGACCTGCTTTCGCACCTGCTCGAATTGTCATTCTCGCAGTCAAGCGGGCTTATGCCATTGCACTAACCTCACGATGTCCAACCGTGATTAGCCCACCTTCGTGCTCCTCCGTTACTCTTTGGGAGGAGACCGCCCCAGTCAAACTACCCACCAGGCACTGTCCTCGAACCGGATAACGGTCCAGAGTTAGAACATCAAACATACAAGGGTGGTATTTCAAGGACGGCTCCAACGCAACTGGCGTCACGTCTTCAAAGCCTCCCACCTATCCTACACATGTAGGTTCAATGTTCAGTGCCAAGCTGTAGTAAAGGTTCACGGGGTCTTTCCGTCTAGCCGCGGGTACACTGCATCTTCACAGCGATTTCAATTTCACTGAGTCTCGGGTGGAGACAGCGTGGCCATCATTACGCCATTCGTGCAGGTCGGAACTTACCCGACAAGGAATTTCGCTACCTTAGGACCGTTATAGTTACGGCCGCCGTTTACCGGGGCTTCGATCAAGAGCTTCGACCGAAGTCTAACCCCATCAATTAACCTTCCGGCACCGGGCAGGCGTCACACCGTATACGTCATCTTACGATTTTGCACAGTGCTGTGTTTTTAATAAACAGTTGCAGCCACCTGGTATCTGCGACTCTCAATAGCTCCATCCGCAAGGGACTTCACCGTCAAGAGCGTACCTTCTCCCGAAGTTACGGTACCATTTTGCCTAGTTCCTTCACCCGAGTTCTCTCAAGCGCCTTGGTATTCTCTACCCGACCACCTGTGTCGGTTTGGGGTACGATTCCTTACAATCTGAAGCTTAGAGGCTTTTCCTGGAAGCATGGCATCAATGACTTCATCACCGTAGTGACTCGACGTCGTGTCTCAGCCTTAAAGAGAGCCGGATTTACCTAACTCTCAAGCCTACGCACTTGAACCTGGACAACCGTCGCCAGGCCCACCTAGCCTTCTCCGTCCCCCCATCGCAATTGTAAGAAGTACGGGAATATTAACCCGTTTCCCATCGACTACGCCTTTCGGCCTCGCCTTAGGGGTCGACTTACCCTGCCCCGATTAACGTTGGACAGGAACCCTTGGTCTTCCGGCGAGGAGGTTTTTCACCCCCTTTATCGTTACTCATGTCAGCATTCGCACTTCTGATACCTCCAGCAAACCTTACAGTTCACCTTCAACGGCTTACAGAACGCTCCCCTACCCAATGCGATAAATCGCATTGCCGCAGCTTCGGTTTACAGCTTAGCCCCGTTACATCTTCCGCGCAGGCCGACTCGACTAGTGAGCTATTACGCTTTCTTTAAATGATGGCTGCTTCTAAGCCAACATCCTAGCTGTCTGAGCCTTCCCACATCGTTTCCCACTTAGCTGTAATTTGGGACCTTAGCTGGCGGTCTGGGTTGTTTCCCTCTCCACGACGGACGTTAGCACCCGCCGTGTGTCTCCCGGATAGTACTTACTGGTATTCGGAGTTTGCAAAGGGTTGGTAAGTCGGGATGACCCCCTAGCCTTAACAGTGCTCTACCCCCAGTAGTATTCGTCCGAGGCGCTACCTAAATAGCTTTCGGGGAGAACCAGCTATCTCCGAGTTTGATTGGCCTTTCACCCCTAGCCACAAGTCATCCGCTAATTTTTCAACATTAGTCGGTTCGGTCCTCCAATTGATGTTACTCAATCTTCAACCTGCCCATGGCTAGATCACCCGGTTTCGGGTCTATATCCAGAGACTGAACGCCCAGTTAAGACTCGGTTTCCCTACGGCTCCCCTAAATGGTTAACCTTGCCACTGAATATAAGTCGCTGACCCATTATACAAAAGGTACGCAGTCACACCACGAAGGTGCTCCTACTGCTTGTACGTACACGGTTTCAGGTTCTATTTCACTCCCCTCACAGGGGTTCTTTTCGCCTTTCCCTCACGGTACTGGTTCACTATCGGTCAGTCAGGAGTATTTAGCCTTGGAGGATGGTCCCCCCATATTCAGACAGGATAACACGTGTCCCGCCCTACTCGATTTCACTGAACATACGCTGCCGGTTACGGGGCTATCACCCTGTTTCGCGGTCCTTTCCAGAACCTTCACCTGACGCATATAAAGCTTAAGGGCTAATCCAATTTCGCTCGCCGCTACTTTCGGAATCTCAATTGATTTCTTTTCCTCGGGGTACTTAGATGTTTCAGTTCCCCCGGTTCGCTTCATTAACCTATGTATTCAGTTAATGATACGTGCTTATGCTCGTGGGTTTCCCCATTCGGAAATCCCAGACTCAAATGACTCTTACTGTCTCATCTGGGCTTATCGCAAGTTAGTACGTCCTTCATCGCCTCTGACTGCCAAGGCATCCACCGTGTACGCTTAGTCACTTAACCATACAACCCGAAGGGGTCTTTACGTATGGCAAACAACCAAGGTTTAGTTGTCTCTCATTATTTGAATGAGCGAGAGACATTTCGATTTTGCCGGACTCAATTTTGAAACTCGTTAAACAAGTTTCTACCAAGCACACTTGAATGTGTTGTTGGTGTATTCCACTCAGGAATACATTGAGAACTTTACAAACAAATCTTATTCACAAGGAATAAAGTTTGTTTTGTCAGCTTTCCTAATTGTTAAAGAGCAAGATTCGTATCTCTAATGAGATGAACCAATTTTAAGAACACTTATCTCTTCGTATGAAGAAATGTGCTTAAAATTGGTGGAGCTAAGCGGGATCGAACCGCTGACCTCCTGCATGCCATGCAGGCGCTCTCCCAGCTGAGCTATAGCCCCACGAATCTCTTTAAATAAACCATCAATCTGTGTGAACACTCATCGCAATAATCATTCGTATAAGGAGGTGATCCAGCGCCAGGTTCCCCTAGCGCTACCTTGTTACGACTTCACCCCAGTCATGAACCACAAAGTGGCAAGCGTCCTCCCGAAGGTTAAACTACCTGCTTCTTTTGCAGCCCACTCCCATGGTGTGACGGGCGGTGTGTACAAGGCCCGGGAACGTATTCACCGTGGCATTCTGATCCACGATTACTAGCGATTCCGACTTCATGGAGTCGAGTTGCAGACTCCAATCCGGACTACGACGCACTTTTTGGGATTCGCTCACTTTCGCAAGTTGGCCGCCCTCTGTATGCGCCATTGTAGCACGTGTGTAGCCCTACTCGTAAGGGCCATGATGACTTGACGTCGTCCCCACCTTCCTCCGGTTTATCACCGGCAGTCTCCCTGGAGTTCCCGACATTACTCACTGGCAAACAAGGATAAGGGTTGCGCTCGTTGCGGGACTTAACCCAACATTTCACAACACGAGCTGACGACAGCCATGCAGCACCTGTCTCTCAGTTCCCGAAGGCACTAAAGCATCTCTGCTAAATTCTGAGGATGTCAAGAGTAGGTAAGGTTCTTCGCGTTGCATCGAATTAAACCACATGCTCCACCGCTTGTGCGGGCCCCCGTCAATTCATTTGAGTTTTAATCTTGCGACCGTACTCCCCAGGCGGTCTACTTAACGCGTTAGCTCCGAAAGCCACGGCTCAAGGCCACAACCTCCAAGTAGACATCGTTGACGGCGTGGACTACCAGGGTATCTAATCCTGTTTGCTCCCCACGCTTTCGCATCTGAGTGTCAGTATCTGTCCAGGGGGCCGCCTTCGCCACCGGTATTCCTTCAGATCTCTACGCATTTCACCGCTACACCTGAAATTCTACCCCCCTCTACAGTACTCTAGCCTGCCAGTTTCAAATGCAATTCCGAGGTTGAGCCCCGGGCTTTCACATCTGACTTAACAAACCACCTGCATGCGCTTTACGCCCAGTAATTCCGATTAACGCTCGCACCCTCCGTATTACCGCGGCTGCTGGCACGGAGTTAGCCGGTGCTTCTTCTGCAGCTAACGTCAAACGAATGCGCTATTAACACACCCGCCTTCCTCACTGCTGAAAGTACTTTACAACCCGAAGGCCTTCTTCATACACGCGGCATGGCTGCATCAGGCTTGCGCCCATTGTGCAATATTCCCCACTGCTGCCTCCCGTAGGAGGCTGGACCGTGTCTCAGTTCCAGTGTGGCTGATCATCCTCTCAGACCAGCTAGGGATCGTCGCCTTGGTGAGCCCTTACCTCACCAACTAGCTAATCCCACCTGGGCATATCCTGACGCGAGAGGCCCGAAGGTCCCCCTCTTTGAGCCGAAGCTATCATGCGGTATTAGCCATCGTTTCCAATGGTTATCCCCCACATCAGGGCAATTTCCCAGGCATTACTCACCCGTCCGCCGCTCGCCGCCCTTAACGTTCTCCGAAGGTTCAGTTAAGTCGCTGCCGCTCGACTTGCATGTGTTAGGCCTGCCGCCAGCGTTCAATCTGAGCCATGATCAAACTCTTCAATTTAAGATTTTGTCGGCTCAATGAATACTGACTTCAAATTACCTTAGTAATTCAAAGCTATTATCGTTCCAACAGAACGATAATGAATTGACTGTGTCGATACCGAAGTATCGATTGGTCACTCAGTTCATTGATACCTAAGTTGATTCTTTAGAATCATCTTCGATTATCATCAACGAGTGCCCACACAGATTGATAGGTTTATATTGTTAAAGAGCGTTGCTTTTCGAAGCTTTCTTCTCAAAGCGGACGGCCATTTTAGCGACTTAATTTAGCGAGTCAACCATTTTTTTATTTTAAATTTCTTTAACTTAAGAAACTTAATTTTCCGTCTTCGCTGCCCTGCCTGCTAAAGCAGTTTTGCCTGACAACGGAAGCGCATTATAGGGAGGAATAAACGCTTGGCAAGAGTAATTTAAGAAAAAAATGACCTTTTGCAATCAAGCGAACAAATAAACATCACATTGATTCTTAAACCAACAAATCCTGCCCCAAACATCTAAAAAACTACTTTTTCAACGCCATCAGGCCTGGCTTTCAGGTCACACAGAGGAACAAAAAACAAAAGCCATGCTGGGCATGGCTTTTACTGTTTTACTGGCTGGCACTTATACGGCCATCTTTGACTTCCAGTTTGATCGGCGTGCCAGGCAGGAATTCTCCGGCCAGGATTGATTTCGCCAACGGGTTTTCGACGTTTCTGCTGGATAGCGCGTTTGAGCGGGCGCGCACCATAAACAGGGTCGAAACCGACCTGAGCAACCATATCCAAAGCTTCATCGCTGACTTTAAGCTCGTAGTCTCGTTCCACTAAGCGTTTACGCAGACGCTCAAGCTGAATAGAAGCAATCGACTTAATCTGATCCCGTCCCAGAGGATGGAACACCACGCTCTCATCCACCCGGTTGAGGAACTCAGGACGGAAATGATGACTGACCACTTCCATCACCTGCTCTTTAATACCCTGGTAATCGAGCTGAGCAAAGTTTTCCTGAATCCGTGACGACCCCAGGTTCGAAGTCATAATCACCACTGTATTGCGGAAATCAACCGTACGTCCCTGACCATCAGTCAGACGTCCGTCATCCAAAACCTGCAACAGAATGTTGAACACATCCGGATGAGCCTTTTCTACTTCATCGAGCAAAATGACGGAATAGGGTTTACGGCGTACTGCTTCAGTCAGATAGCCGCCCTCTTCATAACCAACATAACCCGGAGGCGCGCCCACCAGGCGTGCCACTGAGTGTTTCTCCATAAACTCGGACATGTCGATACGTACCATGGCATCTTCACTGTCGAACATGAAGTTGGCCAGAGTTTTACACAGCTCAGTCTTACCCACCCCGGTCGGACCAAGGAACAGAAACGAGCCGATTGGCCGGTTTGGATCCGATAGTCCGGCACGGCTGCGTCGAATCGCATTTGCGACCACTTCGACCGCTTCAGCCTGACCAATGACACGCTGATGAAGTACCTCTTCCATGCGCAGCAGTTTCTCTTTTTCTGCTTCAAGCATTTTCGATACCGGAATACCGGTCTGCTTCGACAGGACTTCCGCGATTTCGGCATCGGTCACTTTGTTGCGCAGCAGAGTCATCTCCTGCATTTCAGCCTGGGCTGCCAGATCAAGCTGTTTCTCCAGTTCAGGGATACGGCCATATTGTAACTCGGACATACGGCTCAAATCACCGGCGCGGCGCGCCACTTCCAGATCAAGACGAGCCTGCTCCAGTTCACTTTTAATATGCTGGGTACCAGACAAGGCTGCTTTTTCCGCATTCCACACTTCTTCCAGCTCCGCGTACTCACGCTCTTTTTCCTCAAGCTCATCGTTGAGAATATTGAGACGTTTTTCACTGGCATCATCGTGCTCGTTGCTCAGTGCCTGCTGCTCAATTTTCAGCTGGATAATTTTACGCTCCAGCTTATCCAGAGCTTCTGGCTTGGAGTCAATTTGCATCCGGATGCTGGATGCGGCTTCATCGATCAGGTCAATCGCTTTATCCGGTAACTGACGGTCCGAGACATAACGGTGGGATAAACTTGCCGCCGCCACGATCGCCGGGTCGGTAATTTCCACATGATGATGCAGCTCGTAACGCTCTTTCAGACCACGCAGAATCGCCACGGTATCTTCCACACTCGGCTCATCAACCAGTACTTTCTGGAAACGACGTTCAAGGGCCGGATCTTTCTCGATGTACTGACGGTATTCATCCAGTGTAGTGGCACCGACACAGTGCAGTTCACCGCGCGCCAATGCGGGCTTTAGCATATTACCGGCATCCATCGAGCCTTCACCCTTACCGGCGCCGACCATGGTATGCAGCTCATCAATAAACAGAATGACGTTGCCCTCTTCTTTGGCTAACTCATTCAGGACCGATTTAAGGCGTTTCTTCAAATTCACCTCTATATTTGGCACCTGCCACCAGCGCGCCCATATCGAGCGAGAGCACACGACGACCGCGCAGCCCTTCCGGCACCTCATTATTGATGATGCGCTGGGCCAGGCCTTCGACAATAGCAGTTTTACCAACCCCGGGTTCACCGATCAGTACCGGGTTGTTTTTGGTCCGGCGCTGCAGGACCTGAATGGTACGGCGGATTTCGTCATCACGGCCAATCACAGGATCAAGCTTGCCTTGCTCGGCACGCTCGGTCAGATCGATGGTGTATTTTTCCAGCGCCTGACGCAGTTCTTCTGCATTCTGATCATTGACCTTCTGACCGCCACGAATTTTCTCTATCGCGTCGGTAACCTTTTTCTCGGTCAGACCAAACTCTTTAAGTAATTTGCCGAGCGGACCATGATCCTGCAACGCTGCCAACAGGTAAATTTCAGAGGAGATGTAGGCATCCTGACGCTTTTGCGCCACTTTATCGCACAGGTTAAACAGGTTGCCCAGGCCACTTGAGAGCTGAACATCCCCGCCGATACCGCTGACTTTCGGCAAACGATCAAGCATTTCACCTAATTTAGAGCGCAGTTGCATGGCATCGACATCCAACATCGTCAGCAACGGACGAATCGGACTGCCATTTTGATCCAGGAGTGCCACCATAAGGTGTACAGGTTCGATGTACTGATGATCCCGCCCAAGTGCCAGTGACTGAGCGTCAGAAATCGCTATTTGGAATTTGCTGGTAAACCTATCAAGACGCATAACAACCTTCCTAACCTCGTCTGAGATAAACTATTAACGATTAGAAAGATGGTTACGCAAAGGGGAATTTTCAAGGCAAGACCACTAACTTTATCTGGTTTAATTTTCACCAATCCAGATGAAAGTGGCCTGACGGCCGGTCACACCATCACGGCGATAGGAATAGAAACGTTCTGCATCCTGATAGGTGCACAGTCCGTTGTCGAATATGGCATCAATACCGAGACGGTTCAGACGCAGTCGCACCAGCTGATTCATGTCAGCCCACCACTTACCGGTTTGACGACCAGGTCTGAAAGCCTGCTCAGCCTCAGAGTGTGCGGCGCAAAATGCCGCCACGACATCATCGCCGACTTCAAATGCCTGCGGGCCGATGGCCGGCCCCAGCCACAACAGGACATCCTGACCGGCAAAATTGGCCAGGGCATTTTCGATAATGCCACCGGCTAATCCGCGCCAGCCGGCATGCACTGCCGCTACCTGAGAGCCCTGAGTGTTGGTGATCAGCACTGGCAGACAATCGGCGGTCATGGCACTGCACACCACATTGGCGCTGTCAGTCCAGACGCCGTCGGCGTCCAGTATCTGCTTTGTTGGCTCACCGACCTGTACTACCCGGGTGGAATGAGTCTGATTCAGCCACACCGGCGCAACCGGCATACCTGACTGCTGTTGCAGCCAGTCACGGTTACGTTGAACGAACAGAGGATCATCCCCAACATGCATGCCAAGATTCAGCCCGGCATATGGCTGAGGTGAGACTCCGCCGGTCCGGGTTGAAGACAGTGCACGCACTGTTTTTGGCGCTGGCCAGTTGGGGGTAATCCAGCTCATGCTCAATACTCTTCCGAATGATTCAGTTTGGCATCTTCACGCAGCGCTTCGCTCATCGCGACCATATCGTCCGGTACCGGAGCATGGAATTCCAGCTCTTCACCCGTAATCGGGTGTTCGAAACGCAGCATGACAGCATGCAGCGCCTGGCGGTCAAAACCACGAATCATTGCCGTCAGCTCTTCGGTCGCACCTTTAGGAATACGCGCGCGGCCACCGTATGCACTGTCACCCAGCAGCGGATGCTGCAGATAAGACATGTGGACACGAATCTGGTGAGTACGGCCAGTTTCCAGACGCAGACGGATACGGGTGTGTTCACGGAAATGCTCCGCAACACGGTAATGGGTTACCGCGGGTTTACCCAGCGGGCTGACTGCCATCAGAGTACGCTTGGTTGAGTGACGGCCAATCGGTTTATCAATCATGCCACCAGCGGTCATTTTACCGATCGCAATCGCCTCGTATTCACGGGTAATGTTACGCTTTTGCAGTTCACGTACCAGACGGGTCTGAGCCGGAACGGTTTTCGCGACCACCATCAGACCGGTCGTGTCTTTATCCAGACGATGCACAATACCGGCACGCGGCACTTCAGCGATAGCCGGGTAATGGAACAGCAAAGCGTTCAGCACGGTACCGTCCGGCGTTCCCGCCCCCGGGTGGACTACAAAATCACGCGGTTTGTTGATAACGATAATGTCGTCATCTTCGTAGACGATATCGAGCGGAATATCCTGTGCTTCCCAGCGCTGTTCATCTTCCAGTTCTGCCTGAACTGTGATCTCTTCACCACCCATGACTTTAGTGCGTGGTTTTGTCACCACACTGCCGTCAACGGTAACTTTCCCTTCCAGCAACCACTCTTTGAGGCGCGAACGGGAAAAATCGGTGAATAATTCAGCCACAGCCTGGTCTAAACGCTGACCGAGCTGGCTATCTTTTACTGTTTGAGTTAATTCAATCTGCTGAGCCATATCGAACTTTTTTAAAAACCGTGAGACTAATAGTCACTAGTATGGAAAAATATGGCGCCATTGTATCTGTTACTGCCAAGAAAGTAACGAACCGTTTTGCGGAGCGCCGATGCTCCAAGTGTATCAGCTTTAATTGCAAGGAACTCACTCCTGACATGAAATACCAAACTTTATCAGGCTTACTCGCGTTATCTATTCTGGCTGGCTGTTCAAGCACGAAAGAGATTGTGCCGGATGTACCACCCGCTCAGCTGTACACCGAAGCGCAGACCTCGCTGCAGGGTGGCAACTGGATGACAGCGATTGAAAAGCTTGAAGCACTGGATTCACGCTACCCGTTCGGGGCGTATTCCGAACAAGTGCAACTGGATCTGATTTACGCCTATTATAAAAATGATGATCTGGCGTTGGGTCTGGCGACCATTGAGCGCTTCATCCGCTTAAACCCGACCCATGAAAAGATGGACTGGGTACTCTACATGCGCGGCCTGACCCATATGGCGCAGGATCGTAACTTTATGCATGACCTGTTCAATGTTGATCGCAGTGACCGTGATCCTGAGCCGGTGAAAGCCGCATTTGCCGACTTCAAAAAGCTGCTGCAACGCTACCCGGCCAGCCCTTACGCAGAAGATGCGCAGCGCCGCATGTTTGCGCTGAAAAACCGCCTGGCCGATTACGACCTGGCAACCGCCGATTTTTATCTGCGCCGTGAAGCCTGGATTGCTGCAATTAACCGCACCCAGGAGCTGCAAAAAACCTATCCGGATACCGAAGCTGCGCGTAAATCACTGGAGATCCAACTGGAAGCCTATCAGCAACTGGGTCTGAAAGACTCAGTTGAGCGTACCCGCAAGTTGATGCAACTCAACCCGGAGCAGTAAGCAGGCGATAGCGTTAAACTCATCGCTTTGTGATGACTGAAAGCCACTTCTTCGGAAGTGGCTTTTTTGATTCGGCTAAGATGGCCAGGCAACAGAGACACACAAAGTCAGGATTTACCCGCTGTGACGGCATCGGAATAAAGAGAGAAAGCAGCAAGGTGAGCCACCTCACCAGAGGCGCTGTATACAAATTAAGCGCAGAATTTTTTCAGGTCGAAGCAAGCCACTAAAAAGCGGGGATTTTTTAGTAACAACACTCCCCACTGTAGCCCGTTCATTGTGAATCTCAAGCTTTTTTCTTCACTCACGATTGCACTCTTTGCTTAAGATCACGTTTGTTTTCACTCGCAGGAATACCAGATACAAAAGTGACATTGATCACATTTTTTTTAGTTTGAAAACGGCAATCTGAACTCAACCCATAAGGGATGCAACAGAGGAAAAATCACTATGCAAATGAATATCACTGGTAAAAACATTGAAATCACCTCTGCAATCCGTGCGCACATTGAGAGTAAATTCAAAAAGCTGGAAAAATGGCAAGTAGACATCATCGGCTGCCAGGCCAGCTTTAGCGAAGAACCTAACAAACAGAAAAAATTTGAGGCAACCATCAGCATTCCAAAAGGACAAATCAACGCCTCAGCAGTCCATGAAGATCTTTACGCAGCCATTAACGAGGTAGAGCAGAAACTCGAACGTCAACTGAATAAACTGCGTCATAAGCCGGAAGCTCGTCGTACTGACAAACCAGAGCTGGAAGAAGAAGTGGAAGAATAAGGAAACGGTTTTCGAGATAGCGCCTGCGGGCGCTATTTTTTTGCTTGACGCTCCCAGCCCGCTTGCTTATTGTGTGTTCTCTTTCACCCCTTTATACGGACAAACATGACTCTGCACTCACTGTTCTTTTTTGACTTCTTTTTTCTCCAAAACTAGTTGGAGGCACGCTCGTTCGCGAAAGATAAGTCAAAAACGAACAGAAAGCCTCCCATACGGGGGGCTTTTTTTATAAGGACAATAAGTATGACAGACAGACAGTATTCACTCGAAGAGATTCGACTGCGCCTCAATGAACTCGATGATCAACTTCTCAGCCTGCTTTCTGAGCGCCGCAGCCTCAGTATCGAAGTGGCGAAAAGTAAAGTTGAAACATCCAAGCCGGTACGTGATGCCGCACGAGAGCAGCAACTGCTTGTCAAACTGATCCACGCAGGCAAAGACAAATATCAGCTCGATGCCCCCTACATTACCAAAATTTTCCATACCATCATCGAAGACTCTGTGCTGCTGCAGCAAACTTACCTGCAAAACCTGGCCAACCCGCAAAGCCGTAAGCCTTTGGCCCGAGTTGCTTTTCTGGGTTCAAAAGGCTCCTATTCCCACCTTGCGACTCGGGAATATTTCAGCCGCAAAAATACCGAACTGATTGAATTGAATTGTGAACAGTTCAAAGAGATCACGACCACGGTTGAATCCGGCCACGCTGACTACGGCGTACTGCCGATTGAAAACACCAGTTCTGGCTCGATCAATGAAGTGTACGATCTGCTGCAGCACACCACGTTATATATTGTGGGTGAAATTACCCAGCCGATTGAACACTGCCTGGTGGCAACCCAGGATATCCGCCTGGAAGATATCAAGGTCCTCTACTCTCATCCGCAGCCGCACCAGCAATGCAGCGAATTTATCAGCCGCCTTAACGGGGTAAAACTGGAAACCTGTGCCAGCACCGCCGATGCAATGAAAAAAGTTCAGGAAACTGGGCCGCAATGATGTCGCCGCTATCGGCAATGCGTCGAGTGGCAAACTGTATGGCCTGCAACCTATTCAGGGCAATATTGCCAACCAGACCGAAAACCACACCCGTTTTATTATCGTGGCACGCAAACCGGTTGAAGTGTCGGCTCAGATCCCGGCCAAAACCACGCTGATTATGTCAACCTCACAGGAAGCAGGATCGCTGGTTTCTACCCTGCTGGTACTGCAGCGTTACGGTATCAATATGACCAAGCTGGAATCACGTCCGATTATGGGCAATCCGTGGGAAGAGATGTTCTATGTCGATCTCGAAGCCCATCTCGATTCCGAGAGTATGCAAAAAGCGCTGCTTGAACTGACCCGCTTAACCAAACACCTCAAGGTATTAGGTTGTTATCCAACGGAAAATGTCAAACCGACCCAGGTAAAGCTAGCTGAACGATAGCTGAATCATATATTTCACTGTAAACGCTGGTAGTTGCATATTCTATCCCTATAATAGGCACGCTATTTTGATTAGTGATAATGGATGCACTACCGGTGGTTTTATATTACCGGGCATGTGAGTAAGGACTAACACAAGGATAGATGCCCGGTGACTGCCGGACTCGCTCAGATACGGATGACCAGAACGCTCCTCTTTGCTTTACTCGGGCTCTCCATGCCAGCAATGGGACACGAGCTCAATATCTATCTGTGGGAAGACACCCTGTCGCCACGGGTTATCGACGCCTGGAACCAAACCCACGATACACCTCTGCACCTTTATCATTTTGACAACGATGACGAACGCAGTCTGCTGATGCTGAACAGCGTCCAACTGCCATTTGATGTCGTTATTCTCGACAATGTCTCCGCCCATATCTTTTCGCGCCAGAATGAGTTTGAAGACCTCTCTGAACTGTCGGGGCGAGACAATAACTTTCCGCGCTGGAATCAGGCCTGTGGTACTCATGCGATACCGTACTTCTGGG
Source organism: Vibrio sp. CDRSL-10 TSBA (assembly GCA_039696685.1). Taxonomy (NCBI): domain Bacteria; kingdom Pseudomonadati; phylum Pseudomonadota; class Gammaproteobacteria; order Vibrionales; family Vibrionaceae; genus Vibrio; species Vibrio sp. CDRSL-10 TSBA. The sequence goes on from CP155566.1 coordinate 2,748,473, forward strand.
GCTATGTCGGTATCGCTTATCGTAAAAGTAAACTTGCGGCGCCACCAACACACTGGTCTCAACTGGTCGATATCAGTGATGAGTTAAAGGGGCATATCGGACTGATTTACGACAGTGTCGAGACTCTTTTACCTACTCTATACAGCCTCGATTACTCACCGATCACCGATTCCTTGCCAGAGCTGAAAAAAGCCTATCAGGTCATGGAAGCCGCTACCCCGAATGTGTTGACCTATGAATACGCATTGAGCTACGTGCGCAGTCACACTCAAAACGACGACTTATACATGGCATTGGCCTACAGCGGCGACCATTACGCACTGAATCGTTTTTTCGATAATGACGACTGGGCCTTTACTCTGCCGCAAGGCAAGCCTTATATCTGGATTGACTGCCTGGCTATCAACAGCAATTCACAACAAAAAGCCGAGGCACGTGCGTTTCTTGAGTTTCTGATGCGTCCTGACATCGCAGCAATGAATGCGCTGGATATGCAAAGTGCCACTCCGAACCGTGCCGCGTTTCAGCGCATGCCGGCGACATATATTCACGATAGCAGCCTCCACCTGTCCGATGAGCAACTGGATCAAGGTATTATCGACCATGAGCTCTCACCACGAAATCTCAGCGTCAGAGCCAAAATCATCAATAACGTGATCGACCTTCATGAAGCTAAACCATAGAATCCTGCTGCTAATCGCACCAGTTATCCTGCTCAGTGCGGCCGCATCAAGCTATATCATCTACAGCAGCCAGAAAGATGCCCTGCTTAAGCGCACCGACAGTTATCTGCAGCTCAACATGGAAAAGCTGGCCAGCCATTTCGGGCAAACGCGTGCCCTGCTTAACAGCTACTCGTTCACATTGGCCAAAAGCGATATTCTCCGGCACTACTTTGAGCATGAAAACAATCCCTATCGTGAGCTGGAAACTGGTGGATAACCTCAATGAGACTATCGATATTCTTCAGCCCAGTGATGTCGATTTTGTCGCGCTGTCTATTTTGGATGAACAGCACAATGAGCTCTATTATGCCGAGAACAGTAACGATCCTTTCGCGCGCTTTGACCCCAAAGTCAAACACTTTGTCGAGCAGCAATTTAAGCAGACTCATAACACTTCCAACGTCAGCTACACCGAAAACTCTGGCGGTGAAGGCGTTCTGGTCCGTTATGACGTGCTGGATACCCAAACCCTGCAGACCCCGCTGAGTTACAACCGGGATGAAATATTTTTCGTGGTGGTGTACGTCACGCTTGATAAATTCAACGCGCTGCGCAGACAAATAGAATTTGATAACCAAAGCCCGCTGTTTTTCCAGCCCCAGCCACCGCAGAAGCCGCAACAACTGACCCAGAGCGTCGAACTGCAACCGGACATGTACGCCATTCTCGATCCGGCCCCGCTGCTGCTGCGCCAGCATCTCAACAGTATCCAGAAAGAGCTGATGATGTCGTTTGGTTTATCGGCGTTGATCACGGTAATCCTGCTGCTGATGCTGCTGTATAAGCATATGATCAATCCGATCCTGCGTCTGGATGAACAGTTGCAGGAGGTAGAGAATAAACAGCGTAAGAATATTGAACTGCGCGACTCGGATGATGAGATTGGCCGCCTGTCAGCCCGTTTTTATGCCATGTATGCCGAGCTCGACAGCTCTTATCAGCAAACCAAAACTCTGGCCGAATACGATCATCTGACCAAGCTGGCCAACCGACGTCAGTTTCATCACAAAGCGGAGAAAACCCTGCTGGATATCCCGGGTAACCATCACCTGTGGGTGCTGTATATCGACCTGGATAACTTTAAATACGTCAACGACAAATACGGCCATCAGGTCGGTGATTCTCTGCTGGTTAACTTTGCCTCTCACGTCAGGCTGGTGTGCGAGGAATTCGAGCTCTATCAGGTCTCCAGCCTGGCTGCCCGTCTGTCTGGTGATGAGTTCGCTATTTTATTAAGCGCACCGGCTGACGGCGCACATTACGCTGATGATTTTGCCCAGCGTCTGCTGGATCCGATTCAGAACCGTGACTATTCCCCTCTGAGCCACTTTCCGATTACCGCCAGTATCGGGATTGCCACCTATCCGCAAGATGGCGTTTCGGGTGGAAAAACTGCTGCTTAACTCAGATACCGCGATGTATCAGGCCAAAAACGCCGGTAAAAATCAGATTGCCCACTACTCACAGCAACTGGATGATATCGTCAAACGGCGCAATGACATTGAACGTGCTTTGCGAGAGCAAAATTTTGATCAGGAATTCAGCCTGGTCTATCAACCTTACTTCACCTGTTCCGGACATAAAGTCGCCGGATTTGAAGTCCTGTTACGCTGGTTCTCTCCGCAACTGGGCGAAGTGGCTGCGGACGAATTTATCCCGATCGCCGAGCAGACCGGTCTGTTTGGGATCATTGATCGCTGGGTTATTCAGTCCGCTTTCGCCGACTTTAACACCTTGAGCCGGGAATTTTCCCAGCCGGTACAGCTGTCGATCAACCTCTCCTCAGCCGAGCTGGACTCAAAAAATCTGGCTCAGTTTATCGAACAACATGCCCGTTATTACGATCTGGAGCCGTACCGGATTGAGTTTGAAATTACCGAAACCTTTGCCGCTAATTCGCAAAGCTACCCGCTGCTGGATGAACTTTCCAAACAGGGGTTTGGCCTCACCATTGATGATTTTGGGTCGGGTTACACCTCGATAGCCCAACTGGTACAATATCCGGTACAGAAAATAAAATTTGATCGCCAGTTCCTGGATACTCTGCTCAGTACCAATAAGCAGCAAGTGATTAAACCACTGATAGAGCTGTGTCACTCACAAGGAATTGAAGTGACCGCCGAAGGGATAGAAAGTGTGGAAATGCATCACTGGCTGGCCGAATATCAGTGCGATTTTATGCAGGGCTACTTTTTTGGTAAGCCGATGACGCTGACAGAGATACGTAACTGGCAACAATACAGCGAGAGTAATCAGTTTTATGCACAAAGTGATCATTGCTTCACTTAATCCGGCCAAAATCAGTGCCGTAGAAAGCGCATTCAGCAGCGTGTTTCCCGCACAGGCATTCAGTTTTAGCGGTGTCAGCGTCGCCAGCGAGGTCGCCGATCAACCGATGAGTGACGCCGAAACCAAACTCGGCGCGCTCAACCGGGTCCGTAATGCCCGGCAGGCAGTCAGTGACGGCGATTATTATGTCGGCCTGGAGGCGGGAATTGAGGGCGGTGTTACGTTTGCCTGGATGATTATCGAATCCGGATCGCGGCGCGGTGAGTCACGTTCAGCCAGTTTGATGCTTCCGCCGCAGGTATTAGCAAAACTGGCTGACGCCAATGAACTGGGCGACGTGATGGATGAAGTCTTCGGCACACAAAATATTAAACAGCAAGGCGGTGCGATTGGCTTGCTGACCCAGCACCAGCTGACCCGCAGTTCGGTCTATCATCAGGCACTGATTCTGGCTTTGATCCCGTTTATTAATCCGGAGCATTTTCCTGCCGCAACGATATAAGCCAGGCAATGCCCGCGATTAATCCGATTAATCGTATGCCGGTCGTGTAACAGAGACAAAAACGCCAGCCTGGGGCTGGCGTTTGATTTATCCGGGCTGTGGTTATTTCAGTATCAGCTTAGCCAAGGTATCCCGCTCTGCATCGGTGCGGGATTTTAGTTCGTTAGAACCACGGGTAATGGTTGCAATTCCCACTCCGAGCATCTGGCTGACCTGACGCTGAGACAGTTCACCTTTGAGCAGCTCACACAGAATATTGACCCGTGCGACCAGCGACTCACGTTCATCCGGGGTCATTAACATCGTCAGCAGCATTGTATGCTGATCGCTAGCAGCGGCCTCTTTCACCACTGGCATCAATTGTGACCAGTCGTCGTACTCAGGTTGTTGTGACATGATTGTACTCGTTGAGTGATACATGAGCTCTATTGTAGTGAACACTCAAACGGAATCAATATTTTGTCGCGATCTCCTGTGAATTGAGAAACGCGCCATCAACCCCTTTAAGATCACGGTAATAGGTTTCAAACATCAGAATGTTCTGCACATAGCCGCGCGTCTCACGAAACGGAATGGCTTCGATAAAGGCGAACGCATCCAGTTTACCACCACTCTCTTTGCGCCAGCGGTCGACCCGATGCGGACCTGCGTTATAAGCCGCAAAAGCGAAAATACGGTTATTGTCGTATTTCTCCAGCAGCCCGTTAAGATAATGGCTGCCTATCTCGATGTTTTTGCCGACCTCAAACAGGTCGTCCGCACCGTTATAGCTAATTTGATACTTTTTCGCAGTGTAACTGGCCGTAGCCGGCATAATTTGCATGATACCGCGCGCACCCACTGGCGAGCGAGCTTCCGAATCCATCGCACTCTCCTGACGTGCCAGAGACATCAGCATAATCGGATCCAGGCCATGCTTATCGGCATAGAAATCAAACCACCATTGATGAGCCAGAGGAAAGCGCAGTTGCATATTATCCCACATCCGCGCCGATATCGACGCCGTCACCGTGAGGTGATGCCAATGCTGGCTGGCAGCATAGGCCGCCAGCATCTCTTTTTGCGGCTGTTTGACCCGGCTCAGCAGCCAGTACCACTCACTTTTCGCGGCCGCGATTTTATCCCGTTCAATCAATTCCTGAATTCGCACCAGACTGGTGTGATAAGGCTTAACCTGCGCCGCATCCAGATCCACCGTCGAGATCGGGTATTTGATCGACTGTTGCAGCGCTTTTGCCGCCGCCACACTGTAGAAGTTACGCTGGCCTAAAATAGCGCGCAGCCGCTGGTTGCCCTGCTCCTGCTTACCGAGCGCGATTTCACTGCGCCCCAGCCAATACTGCCAGCGGGTCTCTTGCTGTTCGTCCTCCGGGAATTGCTTTATCCAGTTTTCGACGCCTTGCCAGTCGAGATTAACCAGAGCCAGCCGGATACGCGCTTCAATCAGATCGCTGTTGTGGCTGCCGACAATCATGTTGTCACGCCACTGGCGCAGCGCCACTGACTCAACCTCCATCATGCGCCGGGCGATGTACTGACCAACCCGTGAGGTTTGTTGCTCGGACCAGTTCTGCGCCTTAGCAACCGGTGCCAACAGTGGTTGAGCTTTCAGCTCATCAATCCGGGCCAGCTTCTCCAGCGCCAGCACCGCCTGACGCTGTGCCAGTTCACCACTGCTGTGCTGACGGGCAAAGCTCTCTACCGTATCCGGCTTATCAAACAGCGCCAGCATCGACTGGGCACTTTGCTGAGCATTTTTGCCCTTTACTTTCTTGGCCAGATAACGCAGCAAGGAGCGGTTACGCCCCTCAAATGCCAGCACCATGCGCTGCAGGATAAGGTCATCACTCAGACCGCCCTGTTTATCCCAGCTGTCAAACAGAGGATCGCAGGCATCAGAAACGCTGGCTCCGCTGAGCCACAATGATTCAGCCCCACGGTAAGCTTCATCGCGCTTACCGGTTTGCAACTTCGCGTTGTAATAGTGACAGCGATAGGTTTCACCGTTGGGTTCATTGGGAGAAAACTGCAACAGCGCCCCCCATTTCTTATCGCGCGCCAAAGCGCTGATATAGGGCGCACTGATGCGGGCGGAGAATGGAAATTCCTGATGGGAATCGATAAAAGCACGTACCGCAATCGGCGGCTTGCTACCCATATCAATCAGAAAGCTACGGTAATCGAGATAAGGCGTCAGCGGATAATCATCCAGCTTAGAACGCACTTGCTTAAACGCGTCCACATTACCGTCATCCAGCCACTGCTGGGCCTGATCATATAACGCGCGCTGCGCGTCTGTTTCTGCCGAGCTTGAGAAACGCTGCGCCGCTCACCAATGTACTGCATACCAGCATTGATGACACAAGACGATACGGCCGAGAAAAACACCAAAGCGTCATGGCTCTTATTCCTTTAAAAAACGAGTCATTTCTATATGAACATTACGCTGATCGTAGCGTTAATTGTAAAGATGCCAGATGTAAAGTTGATGTAAATAATACGACAGCGCCACTTCAGCGGGTCAAACTGTGTGGCAGGCTACGTATCCTTAACCTGCTATTTGGGTGCTTCATCAGTTATCAATTACATGGCAGCATCAGATTGCTGCACGGGTCATCCGCCACCTCTGCCTGACGATGTGCCACGCAGGCCACAGTCGTGAAAAATCAGCGTTAAAGATCAGGCGTCGCTAGTAACAAACGGCGCTGCTTTAGTATAGAATATCAGCTTTATTCTGTTTGAAAGTTTAGGAATGATCGGCAATGGCTGAATACGTCTATACCATGTCACGGGTGAGCAAAATTGTGCCACCTAAACGTCAAATTCTTAAAGACATCTCACTGAGCTTCTTCCCTGGAGCTAAGATCGGTGTTTTGGGTCTGAACGGTGCAGGTAAATCGACTCTGCTACGTATCATGGCGGGCATCGATACTGATATCGATGGTGAAGCACGCCCGCAACCAGGTCTGAATGTCGGCTACCTGCCTCAGGAACCGGTGCTGGATGAATCCAAAACCGTGCGTGAAGTAGTAGAAGAAGCCGTGTCTGATGTGGCCGGTGCTCTCAAGCGCCTTGACGCGGTATACGCCGCATACGCAGAACCGGATGCAGACTTTGATGCTCTGGCGAAAGAACAGGGCGAACTGGAAGCACTGATTCAGGCGAAAGATGGACACAATCTGGAAAACGCACTGGAACGTGCTGCCAACGCACTGCGTCTGCCGGAGTGGGATCAGAAAATTGCCCATCTGTCAGGTGGTGAGCGCCGCCGTGTGGCGATCTGTCGCCTGCTGCTGGAAAAACCGGACATGCTGCTGCTGGACGAGCCAACCAACCACCTGGATGCCGAATCTGTAGCCTGGCTGGAACGTTTCCTGGTGGACTACACAGGTACTGTGGTCGCGATTACCCACGACCGTTACTTCCTTGACAACGCGGCTGGCTGGATTCTGGAACTGGACCGTGGTGAAGGTATTCCATGGCAGGGTAACTACACCTCATGGCTGGAACAAAAAGACGCACGTCTGCAACAAGAAGCATCGCAGGAAAAAGCTCGTCAGAAGACGATTGAGAAAGAGCTGGAATGGGTTCGTCAGAATCCAAAAGGCCGTCAGGCGAAATCGAAAGCTCGTATGGCTCGCTTTGAAGAACTGCAAAGCGGCGATCACCAGAAGCGTAATGAAACGAACGAACTGTTCATTCCGCCAGGTGAACGTCTGGGCGATAAAGTGATCGAAGTGAAGAACCTGACCAAATCATTCGATGGTCGCGTACTGATCGATGACTTGTCATTCAACATGCCAAAAGGCGCGATCGTCGGCATCATCGGTGCTAACGGTGCCGGTAAATCGACACTGTTCAAAATGCTGAGCGGCACCGAGCAACCTGATTCAGGCACCATCGAAATGGGTGATACTGTGAAACTGGCTTCTGTTGATCAGTTCCGTGATTCAATGAATGACAAGAACACGGTATTCCAGGAGATCTCGGAAGGCGCGGACATCATCAAGATCAATAACTTTGAAATTCCGGCGCGTGCTTACTGCTCACGCTTTAACTTCAAAGGCTCAGATCAACAGAAAGTGATCGGTGAACTGTCTGGTGGTGAACGTAACCGTGTTCACCTGGCAAAACTGCTTAAAGCCGGCGGTAACGTACTGCTGCTCGATGAACCGACCAACGACCTGGACGTAGAAACTCTGCGTGCCCTGGAAGAAGCGCTGCTGGAGTTCCCTGGCTGTGCCATGGTTATCTCGCACGACCGCTGGTTCCTCGACCGTATTGCGACCCATATCATAGACTACCGTGATGAAGGTCAGGTGAACTACTACGAAGGTAACTACAGCGAATACATGGATTGGCTGAAGAAAACCCTCGGTCCGGAAGCGGCAGAAACCGCACCGTATCAAGTACAAACGTATCACCAAATAATCTGCTGTCAGATTTGACGCCAAAGGCCGCTTTATGCGGCCTTTTTTATTGTGTTGCTCAAGGTTAAATTGTTTTGTGCACGATAAAATAGTTTTGCGCACGGTAAAATAGTATTGCCGTACAGTTAAACAGTAGATAGTGCCACTCTTTGCTATGCTTGAAGAGCTCAGTTCAAAAGGAAAACTGCCATGATCGAACGCCGCCACTTCAGCCGCATCATTTACCAGGCTCCCGCAACCATTATTCAGGGAGATTACCAGCTTGCCACCTGCATCCAGGACCTGTCACTGCACGGGCTTTTATTGTGGGCGGTCGATGAACCGGATATTGATCCTTCGCGTCTGGTTGACGTCTCTTTTATGCTACCGGACAGTGATATCAACATCACCCTGAGTGCCCAATTAGTCAACCAGGACGAACGTATCCTGCGTCTGACTATCGATCACATCGATATCGAGAGTATCAGCCACTTAAAACGCCTGGTCGAACTCAATGTCGGCAACGACAGTCTGCTGCACCGCGAGATGGAGTACCTGGCTGATCTTGGTGATTGCGCCGCCGACTAGTCTGCTTGGCAGTGCGTGTTCTGCTGACTGCGAGTCAGGCAGAAACTGAAAATCGCTACGCTAAACACAAGACACTAAACAGGATAAAAAAAAGCGCTGCCGAAGCAGCGCTAATTACCGGGGGAGAGTTAGCCTCGATGAATCGAGTCATTTGCTTGTTTTAATAAATTCTGGCTCTCCAGCATAAATTGCTGGGAGTACTCGCCAAACCACTGGCTGACTTTGTCAAAGTTGGTGATGAAGCCCTGTTTGTCACGGTCAGTAATCAGTTTGACCGCTTGACCAAAGTTACGGTAGAAGTCCTCGATCATGGTGATATTCTCTTCCGATGACAGAATAATATCGCCGTACAGATTCGGATCCTGACCAAACAAACGCCCCACCATCGCCAGTTCAAGACGGTAAATCGGTGAACTGAGCTGCAACAGCTGCGCCAGGTTCGGATTCACTTTCGACAAATGCAGGCCGTAAGCAAACGAAGTAAAGTGGCGCAATGCCTGAATCAAGGTCATACCATGGTCATGCTCAGCGGCATCAATCTGACACAAACTCGCGCCCCAGATGGAAAATTGTTTGAGCAGCCATTGGTAATGCTCTTCACCGCGTCCATCACAGTACACGATCACCTGCTTAGCCAGGCTAGGAACATCCGGACCAAACATCGGGTGCAGGCCGACTACCGGCCCCTGATGCGCCGCAAGCATGGCTTTGAGCGGCTTGTTCTTGACCGAGGTCAGGTCGCACAAAATACAGTCAGCCGGCAGATTGTTCAGTTTTTCTATCACGCCCAGCGTAAGGTGGATCGGTACTGTAACCACCACCATGCCGGCATCACTGAGCATTTCGTCTGCACGGTCCCAATCTTTGCTGCCCAGCACTTTGACCTGGTAGCCCGACAGTTTGAACATCCGCGCGAACAAACCGCCAAGCTGACCGTGACCACCGATGATCACAACCGAGCGCAGCTCTGGATTCAGGCACTTAAAACCGGAATCCTTTTCACTGGCGTAGGATTCACGCATGGTACGACGCAGAATGTCTTCGATGAGTTGCGGTGGTACCCCTTTACGCTCCGCTTCTTCACGGCGGGACGCGAGCATCGCGGCCTCGCGGTCCGGAGCATAAATCGGTAAGCCATGCTGACTTTTTACTTCACCAACTTTCTCGACCAATGCCAGGCGACGAGCCAGCAGTTCCACCATCTGCTTGTCAACGGCATCAATCTGATCACGCAATTCATTTAATTCTACGGCCATGAATAATCCTTTAATTAACCTTTAAGGCGATCTTGCAAAAACGGAATCAGCTCCTGATGAGCGTGGCGTAATAATGCCTCAGTTGTATCCCAATTAATACAGGCATCCGTGATGGAAACGCCGTAAGCCATCTTATCGAAAGGCAGGTCTGAAGACTGGTTGCCTTCGTTGATATGGCTCTCAATCATTACACCAATAATTGAGCGGTTACCTTCACGGATCTGGTGAATCACATCCTCTGCCACCAGTGGCTGACGACGGTAATCTTTACGTGAGTTTCGCGTGGCTGCAGTCCACCATCAGAGCCGCATCCAGGCCGACTTTACCCAGCTCCTCTTCACATTCCGCGACGGAAACCGAATCGTAGTTGGTTTGCTTACCGCCACGCAGGATAACGTGACCGTTGCTGTTACCTTGCGTGGTCAGCAGAGATACCTGTCCGTCACGGCTGATCCCCATAAAGCGGTGGCTGGAAGACGCGGCCTGCATCGCATTGATCGCCGTTGCCAGGCTGCCGTCAGTACCGTTTTTAAAGCCGATCGGCATCGACAGACCACTGGCCATTTCACGGTGCGTTTGTGATTCTGTGGTACGCGCGCCGATCGCAGCCCAGCTGAAGGTATCCGACAGGTATTGCGGACTGATTGGATCCAGCGCTTCAGTCGCGAGCGGGATTTCCATCTCAGCCAGATCCACCAGCAACTGGCGACCGACGTGCAGGCCGTGCTCGATATCAAAGGTACCGTCCAGGTGCGGATCGTTAATCAGGCCTTTCCAGCCCACCGTGGTACGCGGCTTTTCAAAGTACACGCGCATCACAATATAAAGTTGATCTTTGAGTTCTTCTGATAACGCTTTAAGACGCTTGGCGTACTCTTTCGCCGCTGCAATATCGTGAATAGAACACGGACCGCATACCACCAGCAGACGGTGATCGCGCTTGTGGATGATGTCGGCAATTTCCTGACGCGACTGACGAATAAAACGACGGGCATTGTCACTCAAAGGCAGCTTCTCTTTCAGTGCATCCGGAGTAATCAGTATCTGTTCATCAACAATGTTGATATCGCTTAATTCACTTTTTTTCATCGCGTCACCTGTAAATTTTTATTTACACACCTTGGTAGCCAGGAGTGTTCAAACTGTATAAAACACAAATTAACAGGGTTTAAAAACAATGCAAGTGTAAATTTAAAAAAACATTTAGTGTAAATTTTAATTTACATATGACAATTATGCTATTTTCACCACAAAGTGCTGTCTGAGGCGTGTTTTCTTGCCTCACTCTCCCCTAAAATAGCCTCCTTTCCGCCAGCGATGAAACAGCTTTATGGATTTAATTCTCTCGTTACTGCAGCAAATGTGTGTCTATCTGGTGCTGGCCTACATGCTGAGTAAAACACCCATTTTTTTGCCATTACTGAACATTTCACGCCGCTTCAATCACCGGCTCAGTGTGTATGTGCTGTTCTCGCTGTTCTGTATTATGGGCACCTATTTTGGTCTGCAGATTAACGATGCCATCGCCAACACGCGGGCTATCGGTGCTGTGATGGGTGGTCTGTTCGGCGGCCCTGTGGTTGGTTTTGCGGTCGGACTGACCGGCGGTATCCACCGCTACTCTCTCGGCGGATTTACCGATCTGGCTTGTGCGGTCTCAACCACAGCGGAAGGGATCATCGGCGGCTTGCTGCATACCTATCTGATGCGCAAGAGCAAAGGCCGCCTGCTATTTAGTCCGAGCGTAGTGTTTGCCGTCACTCTGTTTGCCGAAATTGTCCAGATGTTGCTGATTTTGCTGATTGCCGATCCGTATGAAGAGGCGTATGCCCTGGTCTCAACCATTGCAGCGCCAATGATCATAGCCAACTCCGTCGGCGCGGCCCTGTTTATGAGTATCCTTCAGGATCGCAAAACCATTTTTGAAGAGTATTCCGCGACGTTTTCACGCCGCGCGCTGAATATCGCCGAGCGCTCGGTCGGGATCCTGGCCAACGGTTTTAACCCGCAAAACGCAGAAAAGATTGCCCGCATCGTTTATGAGCAGACCAATGTCGGCGCAGTCTCCATCACCGACCGGGATAAAATTCTCGCCTTTGTCGGCATTGGTGACGACCACCACAAGCCCAATACCCCGATTTCCTCGCAAAGCACGCTGGATGCCATTGCACGCAACGCGATCATTTATCTCGACGGCAAGGAAACGGCCTTATCAGTGCTCGATCTCTCCCAGTTGCCGCCTCGGCTCCGCGCTGATTATCCCGCTGCGTGCAGGAGATCGGGTCATTGGAACCATAAAGCTGTACGAACCGAAGCGTAAGCTGTTTTCGACCATCAATATGTCGATGGCGGAAGGGATCGCCCAGATGTTGTCCAGTCAGATCCTGTATGGTGAATATCAGCAGAAACAAATTCTGCTGTCACGGGCTGAAATCAAACTGCTGCAGGCTCAGGTCAACCCGCATTTCCTGTTCAACGCGCTCAATACCATCAGTGCGGTTATCCGGCGCGATCCGAATAAAGCCCGTGAACTGATTCAGCATTTATCGCAGTTCTTTCGCAGTAACCTGAAACAAAACATCGGCATCGTGACCCTGAAAGAGGAGCTGGCACACGTCAACGCCTATCTGACCATAGAGAAAGCGCGCTTCAGTGACCGGCTCGATGTGGACATTGCCATTGATGAATCTCTGCTCGATCGCAACGTGCCAAGTTTTACCCTGCAGCCACTGGTGGAAAACGCCATCAAGCACGGTACGTCCAATCTGCTGGAAGGCGGTAAGGTACGCATCTACAGTATTAAAGAAGCGCACGGCTATCGTATCGTCGTCGAAGACAACGCCGGCAGTTATCAGGCTCCGAGTGAGGATCACGATGGTCTGGGGATGCAGATCGTCGCCAAACGCCTGAGTTACAAATTCGGTGCTGACTGCGGCCTCAATATAGAGGTCGAACATAATAAATATACCCGAATGAGCTTTCTCATCCCCGACGAAGGAACCTATTGAGGAATCAGAATGTTATCTGCACTGGTTATTGATGACGAGCATTTCGCCCGTGAAGAGCTGATTGAGTTACTGGCGGAAAGCGGCCAGATTGATGTGATTGGCGAGGCCAACAATGCCATCGAAGGACTGAAAAAAATCAACCAGCTACGGCCTGAGGTCGTGTTTCTCGACATTCAGATGCCGCAAATCACCGGCATTGAACTGCTCGGCATGCTCGATCCGGAAACCATGCCCAAGGTGGTCTTTGTCACCGCCTATGATCAGTACGCCCTGCAGGCTTTCGAAGATAATGCGTTTGATTACCTGCTCAAACCGATTGATCCGGCCCGACTGGAAAAAACCATCGCCCGCCTGGTACGCAGTATCAGCAAGCCGCAGGATTACTCCATGCTGGCACCGAACAATTTGGATCAGGTACCCTGTATCGGCTTAAACCGTATCGTGATTGTTCCGACAACCGAGGTCGAATTTGCCTTCAGCGATATCAGTGGCGTGCATGTCCAGACTTCCCAGCAGCGTGCCACCAGCCAGCTGACCCTGAAAATACTGGAAGAAAAAACCCCGCTGGTACGCTGTCATCGCCAGTATCTGGTCAATACCAAGGCGATTAAAGAGATTAAATTACTGGACAACGGTCTGGCTGAAATTATTACCCGCTCAGGCCATCAGGTACCGGTCAGCCGCCGCTACCTCAAAGAAACTCAAAGAGAAGCTGGGTTTCCATTAACCGCCTCTTTAACGTCGTGACGAAAAAGGCTCCCATTACCCGGGAGCCTTTGCCATTTAACCAAACTGTTCGACCAGACGTTGCATCGCCTGGCTGGCCTGTTTCCACTGCGCTGAGCTCTGTAACTCGCGGTAGCTGAAACTGCGCTGTTTACGCAACAGCTGCGCTTGCGGCACCTCACTGATCGCCAGGTTATCCAGCACCGCGACAGCTGACTCGCGCTTATTGCACATCAGTACCATATCGCAGCCTGCCTGCAGTGATTGCTTGGCACGTTGAGCCGGACCACCCATCACCGCAGCCCCTTCCATACTGAGATCGTCAGAAAAGACAATACCGGCAAAGCCGAGCTGCTCACGCAGCACACGCTTGAGCCAGTAAGGTGAGCCACTGGCAGGCTGATCATCATAATGGGGATAAATAACATGGGCCGGCATCATGGCATCCAGTAAGCCCGCCTTAATTTGTGCTTCAAAAATCTGCATATCTGCAGCGATACTGTCGCGCTCATCAAACGGCGTCTCAAGGTGTGAATCGGCAATCACAGCGCCGTGGCCGGGAAAATGTTTGCCCGTGGTCGCCATGCCGACCGACTTCATCCCGCGCAGGAAAGCGCTGCTGTGAGTCAGTACCGTCGCCACATCGTCACCAAACGCGCGGCTGCCGATGGCCCGGCATTCAAAACCTTTGTCCAGGACCGGAGCAAAACTGAGATCGATGTCATGCGCGATCAGCTCAGCGGCCATTAACCAGCCCCCCTGCTCGGCCAGTTGCTCACCCTGTGCAGAGCGGGCATAGCTTTGCGCAGCCGGGATACGACTAAAGCCGTCACGAAAACGCTGCACCCGCCCCCCTTCCTGGTCAACACCAATCAGAATCGGCCGTTTCGCCGCCTGACGAATGGCCTGATTAAGCGCAAGCAACTGCTGGTTATCGTGATAATTACGCGCAAAAAGAATCACCCCACCGACCGTCGGATGCGCCAGTATTTCGCGATCTTCTGCTGTCAGTTCACAGCCTTCCACATCAAGCCACAACGGACCCATCATTGCCTCTCATTCATCCAACGGGATGATAAAAATTTGTCATTGCAAAGGAGGTTATTCAGTTTGTTTTTCAATTACAATGGCTTTTAGCGAGTTACGCTCCGCAGAGCGAATAATCTGACAAGCGGATAACATAATGGATCAACGCGAGCTTTACATCGGCATTATGTCCGGCACCAGTCTGGACGGCGTCGATACCGCCCTGGTTGCCCTGAGCGGCGATCAGATTGAATTAGTGGCGCACGATTTTCTGCCCATGCCTGACCCACTCAGACAGCGCCTGCTGGCCGTATGCCTCGGCCAGTCTACCAACCTGGCAGAGATCGGCACTTTGGATCACCTGCTCGGTCACCTGTATGCCGATGCCGTCGAGCAGTTGCTGACCGCCAGCGGCACCAAACCAGAGCAGATACGCGCGATCGGTAATCACGGCCAGACCGTGTTTCACCAGCCCACCGGAGCGACACCTTTCACCATCCAGCTTGGCGATGCCAACATCCTCGCCGTGCGCAGCGGCATCACTACCGTGGCGGACTTTCGCCGTAAAGACATGGCTCTGGGCGGTCAGGGCGCTCCGCTGGTGCCGGCGTTTCACCGTACCGTCTTTGCGGTCGGTGATTCCAGCGTGGTCGTTCTCAATATCGGCGGTATCGCCAATCTTTCGGTGCTCAGTCCGGACGCCAGCGTGACCGGTTATGATTCGGGTCCGGGTAATGTGCTGATGGATGGCTGGTGTAAGCGCCACACAGGGCAACACTATGACAGTAATGGTGACTGGGCACGCCAGGGACAGGTAATCACATCTCTGCTGCAACAACTTAAGCAAACCGGCTATTTCAGCCAGCCGGCACCCAAAAGCACCGGTCGCGAGCTGTTCAATCTCGACTGGCTCGATCATCAACTGGCCGGGCACCACTCTGCGCCCGCCGACGTGCAGCGCACCTTGTGTGAATTGAGTGCAGCCACCATCGCCGACCAGGTGCGCCAACACGCACAAGGCCCTCGCCCCGAGTTACTGGTGTGCGGCGGCGGCGCGCAGAATGGCTTGCTGATGGAACGGTTACAGACCCTGTTACCGGACTGGCAGGTTGCCCCGACCACCAGCAAAGGGGTGAATGGCGATTACATGGAAGCGATGGCGTTTGCCTGGCTGGCGCAACGGCGCATACATGGATTGGCGAGTAATCTGCCCAGCGTCACCGGAGCGCGCCAACTGGCGTCACTCGGGGTGATTTATCCGCCTAATTAGTCGCGAAAACGTTAGGCGTGAGAACGCCGCTGATTTAATCGCACACACAATGCGCAAACCAATATTAATTAACTGACAACGTGGACCATAACAATGACAAATGATGCTCTGCTGGCTGCCCTTTCCCACCTGGTTTCTGAAGGACGCAACCCGGATACCATGGATATTGACCTGCTTTCCTCACTGGAAATCGTTGAACGCATCAACCAGCAGGACAAACTGGTCCCGCTGGCGGTCGAAAAAGAGTTGCCGCATATAGCTGCCGCCGTGGATAAAATCACCGCCGCATTCAAGCAGGGTGGCCGTCTGATTTATATGGGCGCCGGGACCAGTGGCCGGCTTGGTGTTCTGGATGCCTCGGAATGCCCGCCAACGTTTGGGGTCTCTGACCAGATGGTGATCGGCCTGATAGCCGGGGGCCGGGATGCGATGTTCAAAGCACGCGAAGGCGCTGAAGACTCAGCGACGCTCGGTGTGGACGATCTTAAGACTGTCGGCTTTAACCAACGAGATGTGGTAGTCGGAATCGCGGCCAGTGGCCGCACGCCCTACGTCATTGGCGCGCTGGAATACGCCAATGATCTGGGCGCAGTAACGGTGGCGTTGTCATGTAACCCCGATTCACCAATTGCCGCTCTGGCGCAGATTGCCATCAGCCCGGTCGTCGGGCCGGAAGCACTGACCGGCTCCACCCGCCTCAAATCAGGCACTGCGCAGAAGCTGGTACTTAATATGCTGACCACCGCCAGTATGATCCGGTTAGGTAAGAGCTATCAGAAACCTGATGGTCGATGTAAAAGCCACCAACAAGAAATTGGTGGCTCGTGCGGTCCGTATCGTGATGCAGGCCACCGACTGCGAACGCGATGTCGCAGAAGCGCTGCTGGCCGAGAGCGGCAACAATGCCAAAGTCGCGATTCTGATGTATCTGACCGGCGTGAATGCCGAACAGGCCAAAACACGCCTGTCCGACTCGGATGGTTTCCTGCGCCGGGCCATGGACGACGAAGACGACACCCAGAGCCCTGGCGCTTAAGCCGTTTTCTTAATCAGCGAGACGACAGTTTCGCCCTCTTTGGCGGCAAAATTGGCCGGATCTGCACACATCTGCACCCGGCCTCGCTGATCGACCACAAACAGCGGCAGCCAGAAACTGGCTTTATGCTGCTGCTGATAATCAGCAAAGGTGAAGTTGTCGCTTAGTTTGGTGTGTTTGATTTCACCGCCCTGACTCATCAGGCTGGCCAGTTTTTTATAGCTGACCGTACCGCCGAGAAACGACAAGCCATGGTACTCTTCGGCGACCGCATGTTTATCGTTCTGATTGCCATTACCGTTGTCGTGCAGGCAGAACACCCGTTTCTCACCGAAGTATGATAAAAACTGCATACACGCCATGATGTTAAAGTGCTTATCCGAACTGAGTGCCAGCATGTGACCGACCCCAATCAGGTTGAGATATTCATCGGCATGACTGGAGATCGGGTTACCGTAATAGTGTTCCAGCCCCGCCATCCGCGCCTGGCGAATGTAATCCCAGTTGGAATCGGTCACCACCACGCGACACTCATATTTCGCGATTGCTTTACCGATTTCACGCGCCACTTCATTGGCCCCCAGAATCAAAAATCCTTTTGGCGCCGGCTCTGCGACTTTAAGCGCCACGGCCATCGGGCGCGCAGTCACACTCTGTAATACCACGGTGCCAATAATCACCATGAAGGTGAGCGGCACCAGCAGATTGGCTTCGCTCATCCCGAACGAGTCGAGTTTGATAGCAAACAGAGACGAGATCGACGCAGCAACAATCCCGCGCGGCGCCACCCAGGCCAGAAAACCGATTTCACGCCATTTGAGATTACTGCGCAGGGTTGCCAGCAATATCGACACCGGGCGCGACACCAGTTGCATCACTACAAACAGCGCCAGTGAACTCCAGCCAAGAACAGTAAAGTCACTGATATCAATCCGCGCCGCCAGCAGGATAAACAAGCCGGTGATAAGCAGTATGGTCAGATGCTCTTTAAAGTGAAGAATATGCTGGATATTGACATCGCGGCTATTAGCGAGCCACATGCCCATCACTGTGACAGTCAGCAGCCCGGATTCCGATTCAATCGCATTAGAAGCGGCGAATACCCCCAGCACCACGCTTAACACCGCAAATGGCTGCAGGTATTCCGGCAGTCCGCCATGGCGCAGTACATAGGCAACCGCAGCGCCGGACATCACGCCAATCCCGACCCCGACCAGCAGAATCAGGCCAAACACCTGCAAACTGTGTGTTTCACTACTCGAGACGATGAACTCATACACCATGACGACAAACAGCGCACCAAGCGGGTCAATCAGAATCCCTTCCCAGCGCAGAATATTCGATAAACGGGTATTGGGACGCACCGTGCGCAGCAGAGGCACTATCACTGTCGGCCCGGTCACCACAGTCAGACTGCCGAACAGCAGGGCCAGCGGCCAGTCAAAGCCAAGCAGCCAGTGGGTGGCATAAGATGTAATGCCCCAGGAGATCAGCGCCCCCAGCGAAACAATACTCCACACCGTTTTGCTGACCCCGCGGATATCTTTAAAATTGAGGGTCAGACTGCCTTCAAACAGAATCACGGCGACCGCCAGCGAGATAAGCGGAAACAGCAGCTCCCCCAAGAGCTGTTGCGGCTGCAGCAAGCCGGTAATCGGCCCGGCCACAATACCGGCCAACAGTAAAAATAGAATGGCGGGCAGGCGCAGCTTCCACGCCAACCACTGACACGCCAACCCCACAACTCCGATCATGGCTAACGCCAGAGCGATATACTCTTCATGCATGTTTGTTATTGCCTAACCCTGACTATTTGTTGTATTCGTTCCAGCCACGCTGCCATTCCATACGGAACCGTTGCGCCTGCTTGGTGCCTTCACACACACCTTCGTAATATTGCCCGTTCACTCCCATCTGGTAAGCGAAATCCGGATTACAATATTCACTCACTCCGTCCAGATAACCCTGATGGTAATCGGACTGACTGGCAGAACCGAGTTCAGCCAGTTTTTTAGATGAACGCTGGGTATGACCGGCAATACCATCGTTATAGCCAATCTGATACCAGTTTCCCTGTGCTGCCAGTTCGTTTTCTGTTGCAGAGCAACCCCAAAGCCCTATTGCCACCAACATTAATAGTATTGTTTTCATTTTTTGCCTTTATACCCGGTTAACTGCGAATCGGTTACCTTACCACGGCTGTCAAGCCCCCCTTGGGGCTGCCAGCCAACACCTGTACTGCTATTGAAATCGGCACTGCTAGCAGACCTAAACTGATCTTGAAATCTATAGTGCCACCGACCAGGCCGCACTGCTATTGAATGCGTATCATGGCCGTTAATTCGTGACCAACAGCGCTAATTCGCTGTTTCAGCCTTTGTCTGCCAGGCCGGCCACTTACTCTTTGTCGCTGCCGCTGAGCAGCAGTTAAAAACCACTAATACGTGCCAGAAACCACTTAATTCGCTATACGACCACTGACCGGCAAACCCGGTGAAGCTCGATTGTTGATCATTTAGTATCCATCCTGAGATTAATTCAATAACACCCTACTTCAATCATAAAGGACAATCGCTATGTTGTGGTTTCTAACCTGTGTCGCAGCCCTGATCGGCGGCTACTTCATCTACGGCACGTTCGTAGAAAAAGTTTTCGGCATCAACGAAAAGCGCCAGACTCCCGCGCATACTCAAACTGACGGTGTCGACTATGTACCTATGTCCACCCCGAAAGTTTACCTTGTTCAACTGCTGAATATTGCCGGTGTTGGTCCTATCTTTGGTCCAATAATGGGCGCACTGTATGGTCCTGCCGCCATGCTGTGGATTGTTATCGGCTGTATCTTTGCCGGTGCCACCCACGACTATTTCTCCGGCATGCTGTCAATCCGCAATGGTGGTGCTTCAGTACCGTCACTGTCTGGTCGTTATCTTGGCAATGGCGCCAAACATTTTATGAATATTTTTGCCATTGTTCTGCTGCTGCTGGTCGGTGTGGTCTTTGTTTCGGCACCCGCTGGTATGATCACTAACCTGATCAACGAGCAAACTGACCTGACCGTAAACATGACCACCATGGTCGTCATCATCTTTGCTTACTACATCGTAGCAACGATTGTGCCGGTCGATAAAATTATCGGTCGCTTCTACCCGCTGTTCGGCGCCCTGCTGATTTTTATGTCAGTTGGCCTGATCACAGCTATCGCTTTCTCAAGCGAGCACCAGATTCTGGGCGGTTTTGAAGTCAGCGACATGCTGACGAACATGAACCCGAACGATATGCCGCTATGGCCTGCGCTGTTTATCACTATCGCATGTGGTGCTATCTCTGGTTTCCACGCGACTCAGTCTCCACTGATGGCGCGCTGTCTGGAAAACGAAAAGAACGGCCGCTTTGTGTTCTACGGAGCAATGATCGGTGAAGGTGTGATTGCCCTGATTTGGTGTGCGATTGCCCTGTCCTTCTTCGGCTCACTGGACGCGTTGTCTGCTGCAATTAAAGACGGTGGTCCGGGTAACGTAGTGTACAGCTCATCATTTGGTCTGCTGGGCGTATTTGGCGGTATCATTGCCTTCCTGGGTGTGGTTATTCTGCCGATCACTTCTGGTGACACAGCATTCCGCTCCAGCCGCCTGATCCTGGCTGAATACTTCAACATGGAACAGAAGACCCTGCGTAACCGCCTGCTGATGGCTATGCCTCTGTTCGTGATTGGCGGCATTCTGACTCAGGTTGATTTCGGTATCATCTGGCGTTACTTCGGCTTTGCCAACCAGACAACAGCCGTGATGATGCTGTGGACCGCATCCGCTTACCTGCTGCGTCACAATAAACTGCACTGGATCACAACTATCCCTGCCATGTTTATGACTGCGGTATGTATCACCTTCATCCTGAACAACAGTACTCTGGGCTTTGGCATGCCAATGCAAATCTCGACCATCATTGGCCTGGTGGCAACCCTGGCTATCACTGTGTACGTTATCAAGATTTCGAAAGGCAAAGGCGAAACTGACCTGGCTGACGAAGTCAAACCTGCAGCAGGTGCGACCGAGACTGCGTAAAGCAGACCCTCACCAATAACGCTGCAACTGAAAAGGGCTCCTTCGGGAGCCCTTTGTTGTTATGCTGCGGCCGCTCTTTGCTAGCATTTGTCTGGTAAACCGCCCAACCTCTTAGCGCCACACACCTCTTGCCAGTACATCTATAGCCATAACGATAGCAATAGCAATAGCAATAGAAAGCGGCTGTGACACAAAGAAAACAGGCTGGCATCTCGCCAGCCTGTCACTTAATCAACCTGTTTAATCTGCAGCTCTTTCGGCACTTCAAAGAACATGTTCTCTTCACGGCCCAGCACTTCTTCCACCGAAGTCGCGCCAAGTTCCTGAATCCGTTCTAAGATCTGGTTGACCAGCTCTTCCGGTGCAGAAGCTCCTGCCGTCACACCAATCAAGCTTGCCCCCTGTAACCAGACGGCATCAATATCCTCAGGACAATCCGTCAGATAGCCCGGCGTCCCCAGTTTTTCCGCCAGCTCTTTCAGGCGGGTTGAGTTGGAGGAGTTTTTCGAGCCGACCACAATCATCACATCCACCTGCTCTGCCAGAATTCGCACGGCGTCCTGACGGTTTCTGGGTTGCGTAACAGATATCGTCTTTACGCGGGCCCTGAATCTGCGGGAACACTTCACGCAGTTTGTCGATCACATCGGCGGTTTCATCGACCGACAAGGTGGTCTGGCTGACATAGTGCAGATGAGACGGGTCTTTCACCTTGGCCTGCAGAGCGACCACATCGTCTGGTTTCTCGACCAGATACATGCCTCCGGTCTCGCTGGCATACTGGCCCATGGTCCCTTCCACTTCCGGGTGACCGGCGTGGCCAATCAGGACCACTTCCATATTACGTCGGCTGGCACGGGCCACTTCCATATGCACTTTAGTCACCAACGGACAGGTAGCATCAAATACGGTCAGGTCACGCTCTTTGGCTTCCAGACGTACCGCCTGCGACACACCATGAGCAGAGAAAATGACGATATTGTCATCCGGCACTTCACTCAGCTCTTCAACAAAGATGGCACCGCGCTGTTTCAGACCTTCAACCACAAAACGGTTATGCACCACTTCGTGACGGACATAAATCGGTGGCTGATACATTTCAAGTGCACGTTCAACAATGCTGATGGCACGGTCAACGCCGGCACAAAAGCCGCGCGGGTTCGCTAACAGTATTTTCATGGGATTGCTCATGGTTCTCTTTTAAGCTGGCTATTCTACGTTATTCGACCGACAAAATCTCAACATCAAAAATGACATCCTGGCCCGCCAGAGGGTGGTTAAAATCGACAGTGACCGAATCGCCGGCAATTTCGGTAATAATACCCGGAATTTCCATACCATCGGGGCCGCTGAATGCCATGATAGTGCCGACTTCCACTTCCGCGTCACCGACAAATTTGCTGCGATCCATGTAGTGGATGTTGTCCGGGTTAGGGGCGCCGAATGCATCAGCCGCCGCCAGTTCAATCGACTGGCTATCGCCGGCCTGCAGCCCCAGCAGACACTGTTCAAAGTTATCGCTCAGGCTGCCGTCACCGATGACCAGTTTGGCCGGTTTGCCAAAATTGTGGGTGCTGTCGGCCACTGAACCGTCTTTAAGTTTGATAGTAAAATGCAGAGTTACTGCCGAGTCTTGGCTAATCGTAGTCACGTTCAGGCTTCCTTAAGTTGGGTTATTGGCGTCGTTTTGCAGTTACAGATGTGCCGGTCAGCGCCGGTAACGCGGCTGACGGCCCGCCAATTGCCTCATTTCTTGCTGATGAGGTGTGATGGCTGGTATGACTCTTTCTCTTACTGCCTTGCCATGCTATCCAGGCTGCGAGCAGTCCGCTGCGCTCTCAAATCCTCAGCAACTGTTGCGCGCGCAGATAAACGGCCCGGCCAGATAGAGTTATCAGATAACTGTTTAGTTTCAGATAACTGTTTAGTGTCAAATAACTGTGTAGTGTTAGATAACAAAAAGCGCCCCCCGAATCAACGGGCGGCGCTTGGGGTTATTATGACTTCGTCATCTAGGCAGTCTGTTTCTTAGGGCGGAAACCATCAGCAATGATCATCACCGCACCAATACAGATTGCGCTGTCAGCCAGGTTGAATGCCGGCCAGTGGTATGTGCCCCAGAAAAAGTCGAGATAATCGACCACGAAACCGTGCACTACCCGGTCGAACACGTTGCCGACCGCACCACCAATAATCAGCGCGTAAGCAACGTTGTTCCACTTGTCGCTGGCAGGCAGACGACGCATCCAGAACGCCAGTAAACCGACCACCGCAAAGGCGATACCGGTAAATAACCAGCGCTGCCAACCGGCCTGGTCACTCAGAAAACTGAACGCCGCACCGTAGTTATGGACGTATAACAGGTTAAAGAATGGCAGAACTTCAATCCGGTTTCTCCCAGCCAAACCCCATACTGTTCATTACTACCAGCTTGATGCCGATATCCGCAACGAAGACAAGGAGCGCCAGCCACAGCCAGCGGACTCCCGATTGTTTAAGTGTAAGTACTTGCGTCATGCAACCTATCTTTGATTAAGCAAATTTACGGACTTCACCGTCACCTTCAACGTTGGACACGCAACGACCACAAATAGTTTCATGACCTTTGATCGTGCCAACTTCCGGAGTGTGGTGCCAGCAACGGTCACACTTCTCAGCTTCAGTTTTGCTTACCTGAACGAACAGGCCGTCAATGTCGGTCGCCTGAGCCGCATCGCTCTTCTCAGCCAGCGGTTTTACGCTCGCTTGTGAGGTCAGCAGAACAAAGCGCAGTTCGTCATCCAGTTTATTGATGGTCGCCGCCAGTTCATCGCTGGCGAACAGAGTCACTTCCGCCTGCAGAGAACCACCAATGGTTTTCTCGTTACGCGCGCTTTCCAGCAACTTGTTTACTGCGCCACGAACTTTCTGGATTTCAGTCCAGAATTCGTTGTTGAGCTCTTCGCCATCGTTCAGAGCGAACAGGCCTTCATACCATTCGCTGACAAACACGAATTTATCGCGGGCTTCACCGTTTGGCTGGTTAACCGGCATGTCATTCCAGATCTCATCGGCGGTAAACGACATGATAGGTGCCATCCAGCGAAACCAGAGCTTCGACGATGTAGTACAGCGCCGTCTGACAGCTGCGCTGTGCATTACTGCCCAGTTTCGCGGTGTACTGACGGTCTTTGATCACATCCAGGTAGAAAGAGCCCATTTCGATAGAACAGAAGTGCATCAGACGTTGCACCACTGCGTGGGTGTTGTAATCTTGGTACGCTTTAACAATCTCTTGTTGTGCCGCCAGTGCACGAGCAACAGCCCAGCGATCCAGTGCCACCATCTCTTCCGGTGCCACCATGTCCGTTGCCGGATCAAAACCATTCAGGTTGGCCAGGAAGAAACGCGCCGTGTTTCGGATACGACGGTAAGAGTCCGCGCTGCGTTTCAGGATCTCATCCGATACCGCGACTTCACCGGTGTAGTCGGTTGAAGCCACCCACAGACGCAGAATATCTGCACCCAGTTTATTGGTGACATCTTTTGGCGCAACCACGTTACCAATCGATTTCGACATCTTACGGCCCTGACCATCAACCACGAAACCGTGGGTCAGAACTTCTTTGTACGGAGCTTTACCTTTCATCGCCACTGATGAAATCAGTGATGACTGGAACCAACCACGGTGTTGGTCTGAGCCTTCCAGGTACATGTCAGCTTCTGCGCCGTTAAACTCCGGACGGTTATCCACCACAGCGTAGTGAGTCACACCTGAGTCAAACCACACATCCAGCGTGTCGAGTACTTTTTCATAGTTGTCAGCATCAGCGCCCAGCAGTTCAGCAGAATCTACATCCCACCAAGCCTGGATACCTTTTTGCTCAACCAGTTGTGCAACTTGCTCAATCAGAGCCGCACTGTTTGGATGCAGTTCAGCCGTCTCTTTATGCACGAACAGGGCAATTGGCACACCCCAGGTGCGCTGACGAGAGATACACCACTCAGGACGGCCTTCCACCATGCCCTGAATACGGCTTTGACCCCAGTCCGGCATCCATTTAACGCCTTGGATTGCGCTCAGTGCCTGCTCACGCAGACCGGCTTGATCCATAGAGACGAACCACTGCGGCGTAGCACGGAAAATGATTGGCGTTTTATGGCGCCAGCAGTGCGGATAGCTGTGCTCGTAGGCATGGTGATGCAGCAGCGCGCCATGCTCTTTCAGTACTTCAATGACTGAGTCGTTGGCTTTAAATACGTGCTGACCGGCGAACAGCTCAGTATCTGACAGATACACACCGTTGGAACCCACAGGGTTGGCCACTTCCAGACCGTAGTGCTGACCTACCGCGAAGTCTTCCTGACCGTGGCCAGGCGCAGTGTGAACCACACCAGTACCAGAATCCGTCGTCACGTGGTCGCCCAGAATCGCCGGTACAGTGAAATCGTAGAAACGGGTGGTTAAACTGGCTCAGTTCCAGATCCGCACCTTTAGCAAAACCAAGGAAGTGGAAATGCTCGATACCGGCGCGATCCATGACAGATTTCGCCAGCTCAGACGCCACAATAATACGTTCAGGCTGTTCACCTTCCGTTTGGATCAGGACGTATTCCAGATCATCACGCAGACAGACTGCACGGTTGGCCGGCAGTGTCCAAGGCGTCGTGGTCCAGATAACGATTGAGATATCGCCCTGACCTTCATGGCCTTCGCTCAGGCTGAATTTAGACAGCACCGCTGCCTGGTCCGCCGCTTTGAAGCGTACATCGATAGACGGAGAAACCTTATCTTTGTACTCCACTTCCGCTTCGGCCAGTGCACTACCACAATCGGTACACCAGTGCACCGGTTTGAAACCTTTCAGCAGATGGCCGTTGTCAGCAATCTTGCCCAACGCGCGGATGATGTTCGCTTCGGTAGCAAAATCCATCGTACGGTATGGTTTATCCCACTCCCCCAGGATACCCAGACGCTTGAAGCCCTCTTTCTGGCCTTCAACCTGACCGGCTGCGTATTCACGACATTTTTCACGGAATTCAGCCGCGGTCACTTTCTGGCCCGGCTTACCCACTTTCTTCTCAACCATCAGTTCGATTGGCAGACCGTGGCAGTCCCAGCCCGGGATGTAAGGTGCGTCAAAACCTGAAAGTGTTTTGGATTTAATAATAATGTCTTTAAGAATCTTGTTCAGTGCGTGACCAATGTGAATATCACCGTTGGCGTACGGAGGGCCATCGTGTAATACGAAAGATTTTTTGCCTTTTTTAGCTTTACGGATTGCACCGTACAGATCTTCTTTGTACCAACGCTCAAGCATTTCTGGCTCACGATTGGCCAGATTACCGCGCATCGGAAACCCTGTTTCAGGTAGGTTCAGGGTATCTTTATACTCACTCATCGATTCTTAATTCCGTTATATTGGGCGAAGTTAGACATTATGGTATCCGGTGGAATCAACCGGTTAACCCTTAAGCTGACGCAGCCACACCCTTGCTGCCTCAGCATCCAATTCTATTTGCTGTTTCAGAGCCTCAAAAGACTCAAATTTGTGCTCATTGCGCAGCTTGTGTAAAAGCGCGACTTCCAGCTGCTTGCCATATAAATTGCCCTGAAAGTCGAATAAATGCACTTCTAACTGTTGACGAACCCCGTTGACTGTCGGGCGCTGGCCAATATTAGCCACACCGCCGACCGGTTGTTCGCCCAAGCCGTACGCTTGCACCACATACACACCGGAAACCGGTGATACACAGCGCTTGAGCGGAATATTAGCCGTAGGAAAGCCTATCGTCCGGCCAAGTTTGCGACCATGCGAGACACGCCCACTGATACTATAGTGACGCCCCAGCATATGTGCCGCATTGTCCAGCTCATCACTGGCCAAAGCTTCACGAATCGCAGTACTGCTGACCCGCATCTGCTGTAAACAGAAACTCTGGGTACTGACCACTTCAAAACCGTAACGTAAACCGGCCTGCTCAAGCATGGCAAAGTTACCTTTACGGCCACGGCCGAAGCGGAAGTCATCGCCAACCACCAGAAACTTAACACCCAATCGGGCCACCAACAAGTCACGGATAAATGCCTCCGCTTCGATGTTGGCAAAGTGGTGGTTGAAGTTCACACACAATAGGCGATCGATACCCAGCTTGCCGATATGGACAAACTTATCCCTCAATCTTGTTAACCGGGCCGGAGCTTTGTCTTTCAGAAACAGCTCCATAGGTTGCGGTTCAAACGTCATTACTACCGAGGGCAGATCAAACAGCTTTGCCCGCTCAGCAACCTGATTTAATACCTGTTGATGACCGAAATGGACACCATCAAAGTTTCCTATAGTCAGTACACAGCCGTTATGCTGTGCTTTGATGTTATGAATACCGCGAATCAATTCCATTGGAATACGCTTAAAACCTATAGTTCTCAGTTATATTGGTGTGAAACCGACGGATTATAACCTAATCAGCGTTAATCTGTCGCCGCTTTTAAATCTTTTAACCGGATTCCCAGCACCAAAGCGGTGAGGAAATAAACAATCGCCCCCAGAGCGATCAGGGCCGTCAACATCAGGCCACGCTGCATCAGTCCCCAATCCAGCCAGACCGACATGGCCTGCATCTGCCACAGAATGGCTGCGACCATAGCGCCCCCGGCCAGTGCCAGACGGATAATAAAGCGGATGGTCTGTGCCGAGACCCGGTATACCCCCTGCAGATGCAGGCCACGGTATAACAGCGCCATATTAATGAAGGCAGACAACGCAGTTGCCGCCGCCAGGCCGACATAGCCGTAAAACCAGGCGAAGATGGCATTGAACACTATGTTGCTCAGCATCGCAACGATGCCGTAACGAACCGGGGTTCGCGTATCCTGACGTGAGTAATAGCCCGGCGCCAGAACTTTAATCAGCATAAAGTTGAGCAGGCCGGCCGAATAGGCCAGCAGTGACGCCGATGCCATCTGCACATCTTGCGGCGTAAACTCACCACGCATAAACAGCACCATCAGCATCGGCTTGGCCAATACCATCAGGCCAAGCATCGCCGGGATCCCCAGCAGGATCACCATACGCACACCCCAGTCCATGGTATGGGCAAAGCCATCGCTGTGCGCATCGACGTGTTTGCGCGATAACGCCGGCAGAATGACGGTTGCGATGGCGATACCGAACAAACCAAGCGGAAACTCGAGCAGACGATCTGAATAGTACAACCAACTGATCGAGCCGGTATGCAGAAAACTGGCGACAAAAGAGTCGAACAACAAGTTGATCTGACTGACTGAAACACCAAATAAAGCCGGAATCATCAGTGTGCGAATTTTAACCACCCCAGGATCTTTCCAGCCCCATTTTGGTTTCACCAGCACACCGGCCTTGATTAAAAACGGCAACTGAAACAGGAACTGGACCAGACCGCCTAAAAACACCCCTATTGCCAGGCCGACTTCTGGCTGCTCAAGGTTTGGCGAAACAAACCAGGCACACAAGATCATCATGACATTGAGAAATACCGGCGTAAAAGACGACACGGCAAATTTGCCCAGAGTATTCAATACCGCCCCGGACAGCGCAACAAAGGTGATAAACCAGAGATAAGGAAAGGTAATCTTAAGCAGAAAACTGGCCAGCTCGAATTTGGGTGCTGCCGGGCCGTCATTGAGCCAGTCCAGAAACCAGCCCGCCCCGAACAGAGCCGTAACCGCGCCGGAACAAAGTACCCCGCTCAGCGTCACTATCGAGACCAGCACACCCAAGGTACCCGACGCTCTGGCGATCAGTTCACGGGTTTTATTGAGGTCACCACTGGCGTGATACTCGGTCAGAACCGGGACAAAAGCTTGCGAAAAAGCACCTTCAGCAAACAGACGACGTAAAAAATTAGGGATGCGGTTGGCAAAGAAGAAGACATCAGCACTGGCTCCTGCGCCCATTAAGTTCGCGACCACTATGTCCCGAACCAGGCCCAGGACGCGCGAAATCAACGTCATGGCACTGACAATCATGCCTGACTTGAGCAAGCGTTTACTCACGGTAACCTCGAAAAATACGCGAAAACAACATTATCTTTCCCTGCCACTAAATAATGTCAGTGAGAGATCAGATAAGTATTAGCATTGGCAAAAAAATACTGTTAGAATCCACGCCATCTTAACCGCGAAGACCTTCCGATACCAAACTTGTTTGGCTTAGATGGGTTTTTGCACAAATCATTTGACAATTAAGTGCAAATAGGGGATATTTCCGGCCCTTAAATTGTCACCGAACTAAAGTTTTTGGGAGTTAGACCCTTGGCAAACTGTAAATCTGCTAAGAAGCGCGCTATCCAATCTGAAAAACGTCGCCAGCACAACGCTAGCCGTCGTTCAATGATGCGCACTTACATGAAGAAAACTGTTGCTGCAATCGCTGCAGGCGACAAAGAAGGCGCAACTGCTGCATTCGCAGCTGTTACACCAATCCTGGACCGTATGGCAACTAAAGGCCTTATTCACAAGAATAAAGCAGCTCGTCATAAGTCTCGTTTCGCTGCTGCTATCAAAGCTCTGTAATCAGAACTTGATAACCCAGTGATAAAAAAAACCGGCTTTTGCCGGTTTTTTTATTGCCTGTCATTTAGAATCAAACCCATCATACTGATTCGATTTCATTTATTATCGAGTCAATCCATCACATCCGATTCAATGGTCAATAACCGCACCAACGCGTTATCAGCCAGTAAGCGGTAGCCCCAGCGCTCTTATCTCCGTAACCTGTCTGTCTGTTTGTCTACGGATAACAGCAAAAACGCTGGCACTACGACCTGATTAAGACTCGCAGTACAACCGATGCAGCAACTCAATCATCAACTTTACTTCATCACTGCTGAGCGTGTAATACACAGTTTGTGCTTCTTTACGCGTCTCAACTAAACCATCCCTTCTCAGCCAGGCCAAATGCTGTGACAACGCTGACTGACTCAATTCCAGTCTGCCACACAGTTCCCCTACGGATAGCTCCTGATTATGCAGTAAGCATAGGATCTGCAGTCGTCTCTCATTCGCCATCGCCTTTAACAGCACCACTGCCTGGGCGGAGTTTTGTTCCATTTCTTGTAGGTTCATGAGTAAGCCTCTTTGACATAACCGTTTAAGCCAAACCATGGCATTTATTTTTATTCACAAACGGCCTGCGTCCTTGACCGCCAAGTTACTTACGTACTTCCGTCATGATGGATATCCCACAATCTGGGTCCAAAAACCCGGACTGTCCATCAGTTCGCCTCAAATTACCGACATCATCATTGCCCAAGAAAGCGGTTACAAAGACATTATCAGTGGCGTGATAGTAATCTATTTATAAACAGTAATAAAATATTCATTCAAATAAATTGCTGAAATCAGCATCATAAACATTCTTTACCGCCGGATGCTGAATCATTCTTTCGGCAAAAATAACGTAGTATTCCTCTTTAATTTCTTCAATCCGACTGACCAGTTGCAGCGACAATTCCTGCTCCATCTCATTCATATACATCAGCGGAGCCATAAAAATCACCTCGGGATGATAGCGGGCAAAGGCTTTCATTAGCGCTGCATCATCAAATTCGCCCAGAATATTGGGCTGGATTCCCTGATGATCAAACCACTGGCGTACTTTTCTCCCCATCGCGGTACGACTGCCCGGGATCAGTAGTTTACGCTGTTCCAGTACCGCCGGATAATCACTGTTATCCAAACTGCCGCTGGAAAAAAAGCCCATATGACTCTCACCGAGTTTTTTACTGAATAAGCCCGGGCTCTGACCGGAATCCACCGGGCAATCCGACAAGATCATATCCAGTTTATGTTGCGATAACTGCTCCAGCAGCATTTCGTGAGTCGACTCAAAACAGCGTAAATGGATACTGTTGTCATCCGGCACTGTGGTCATCAGGATTTTGCTCACCAGTCTTTTCGACAGGGCATCCGCTACGCCCACATCAAACAACACATTATTGCGCTGACTGTAATTGACAATATCCAGCATCTCGTAACTGAGGCCAAACATACGGTCGGCATATTTAAAGACTAACTGGCCCAGTTTCCGTCGGCTCAAGGCTGCGTCCGTTGCGCTTCGTCAGCTTGCCCGCCATGCGTTCTTCCAGCGCTTTAATCTGGCCGGTCACCGTTTGCGGCGTCAGAAACAGTGCATCCGCGGCTTTGGTCACTGAACCTTGTTTGCACACCATCCAAAAATAGTAAAGATGATTGTAATTAAGATGAGACATAGTAATTGCCAGTCATTGATAAACCTAGTAAGTGAGTTTTGTTTATAACAGAAGCCCTGACTGCTTCGCAAGATATTCGGTATTTTCGAATTAAAAGGACGAAACACTCAGCAATCACGAATTATCTACCTTTTAATATGACAGTACTGACATAAACCTTGCCGCCCAAATGGCTAAAAATGAGCTGAGCGTTAAAATTTTTTCACGTCCTCACTCGCAGACCCAATCCAAAAAAATAACTTAAAAACAGTTAATTACAAAACAACCAACAGAACCATAAAGTACAAAAAACGAGCTAAATGATAAACCACTCGATTTGAAAGCAATCTGTCATATTACTGCAATATTCACGTTCTACTATCGCGCACAGATTCAACAACCGACCACACAATATCCAAAGGTCAATGGAGAAAACAATGATCAACCAAGCAACTTCCGCAGCGGCGCCAATTTCAAGTACCACTCGTTGGCTGCGCTGGGCAAACTTGGGTTTCATGCTGTATCTGCTGCTATTAGCGGTGGCTATGGTGGGCAGTGGCTTTAAACTGGCCACAGGTGATCAGGCTAAAGTCCTGTTTGAATTTGCCTCCCATCCGATTGCCGGCCTGATGATAGGCCTGGTTGCAACCGCACTGATTCAGTCTTCCAGTACCGTAACTTCTATTATCGTCGGTCTGGTTGCCGGAGGCCTGCCCGTTGAAACCGCTATTCCGATGGTGATGGGTGCCAATATCGGTACAACCGTCACTAACACTCTGGTCAGTCTTGGTCACATGCGTTGTAAAGAAGAGTTCAAGCGCGCCTTTGCCAGTGCCACGATCCATGACTTCTTTAACGTGCTGGCAGTCGTCATCTTCCTGCCACTGGAAATGATGTTCGGCATTCTGGAAAAAATCTCCCACTGGCTGGTATCACCTCTGCTGGCAACGGGCGACATGAGCATGAAAGGGCTCAACTTCATTAAGCCAATCACCAAACCTGTGATCAGCGCACTGAAAGATCAGTTTGCCTCGTTCGGGGATATGCTGGGAGGTATTGCCCTGATCGTACTGGGTATTGCAACCATCTTTGTCGCTATCACTGTGATGGGTAAACTGATGAAGAGCCTGATGGTGGGTCGCGCCCGTGACATCCTGAAGAATGCGATTGGCCGTGGTCCGCTGCACGGTATTTTCTCTGGTACAGTGGTAACGGTATTGGTTCAGTCGTCATCAACCACAACCAGTCTGATGGTTCCTCTGGTTGGTACTGGCGTGCTGAAAGTACGCGAAGTATATCCATTTACTCTGGGCGCAAACATTGGTACCTGTATCACTGCACTGCTGGCAGCAACAGCGGTCTCCGGTGAGTTCGCGGTATTTGCACTGCAAATCGCTCTGGTGCACCTGACCTTTAACGTCCTGGCCACAGTACTGATTTACGGCGTTCCTTTCCTGCGCGAACTGCCACTGAAAGGCGCAGATGCACTGTCAGAAATGGCGGTCAAAAACAAAGCTGTGGTGGCCGTTTACTTGCTATCACTGTTTATCCTGCTGCCGGGTGTGATTCTGGCGCTGAGCTCTTAAGTGGCCATTGACTCGGCTAAAAGCTCTCCTCTGGGAGAGCTTTTTTATTACCTGAATCCAGAACGAATCAGCCTTACTATCAGTTGTCGCCCAGTTGTCGCCGATAAAAACAGGTTGCCACCGACAAAAAAACGCCGCTAACAAGCGGCGTTTTCTATATTTCATCGAACAGCAAGTTCAGACAGAGAACGGGTACTGAATCGGGTCATGGAATTCATACCCCGAGACCTCAAAATCATCCAGCGTCACCCAGGTTTCCAGATCGTGCAACGATTTAATATCCGGGTTAATGTGGAACTGCGGCGCTGTCAGTGGCTCGCGCTTAAGCTGAACATCACGCATCAGCTCAAGCTGATCCTCATAGATATGCGCATTGACAATCTTATGGAATGCCTGACCCGGTTTATGACCGGTAATCTGCGCCATGATGGCCAAAAACGCATACACCTGAACCATGTTAAAGTTCAGGCCGAGCGGAACATCACACGAACGCTGCGTACTGTTCAAGTACAAGGTGTCACCGAGCAGAGAAAAGTGATGACTGTACATACACGGACGCAAACAGCCCATGTGAAATTCACCCGGGTTGTAAAAATTAAGGATTTCGCCACGGTCATCGATGCCACGACTCAGGTCATCAACAATCTTTTTCAACTGATCGATATGGCCGCCATCCGGCTTAGCCCAGGCACGGCCCTGTACACCGTATACCCGCCCCATGTCATCCTCACCTTTGCGATACGGATTATTCAGCCATGCCTGATTGAGGTTGGCATTCGCATCCCAGGTTTTTGTCCCCAGTTTGCGAAAATCTTCCGCACTGTCATAACCCCGAATATAGCCCAGTAACTCAGCCACTGCCGCTTTCCAGAAGCTTTTCCGGGTGGTCACCAGTGGAAACTGGTTGTTAGCCACATCATAAGTGAGATCGGCATTAATCACCGTCAGACAACGTTTACCGGTGCGCTCATTCTCAACCCATACGCCTTCATCGACGATGCGCTGACAAAGATCTAAATACTGTTTCACTACTAACCCTTACTTCGCCGCAGCCTGATCTTGGAACCGGCCGCGTTTGTAGGCCCATACCATTAAGAGTACGCCGCCAAAAATCATTGGTGTGGAAAGAATTTGTCCCATCGAAATGATGCCGCCAAACAAGCCTAACTGGGCATCCGGTTCACGGACAAATTCAACCAGGAAGCGGAATGTACCATATCCGGCCAAAAATAGCCCTGATACCGAACCTAAAGGACGAGGCTTCTTAATAAACCAGTTGAGAATAAAGAACAGCACCACACCTTCCAGAGCAAATTCGTACAACTGGGATGGATGACGCGGGAACGGACCCGCCCCCGGGAACACAACCCCCCACGGCAGATCGGTCGCTCGTCCCCATAGTTCGCCATTCATAAAATTACCTAAGCGGCCCATACCCAGGCCAAACGGCACCAGCGGCGCGACAAAATCCGCCACACCAAACAAGGTGCGCTTATTTTTATGCGCATACCAGAACATGGCCGTAATAACGCCAAGCAGACCGCCATGAAATGACATGCCGCCGGTCCACACTTTAAACAGGTAAAGCGGGTCATCAAGGAACATCTCGAAGTTGTAGAACAGCACATAGCCAACCCGGCCGCCGATCACGACCCCAAGGAAAGCTGCAAACAACAGATCAGACACCTGCTCACGATTCCAGCCACTTCCCGGCTTATCGGCCCGGCGGTTAGCCAGCCACATAGCAAACAGGAAACCAACCAGATACATCATGCCGTACCAGCGCACAGAAACCGGCCCGATAGAAAAAATGACGGGGTCAATATTAGGAAACTCAAAATAGCCCTGAGACATAAATTAGTATTCTCTTGTTTGGATAAATCAGATTATTGCATCAACATAGATACAGCGACGAACATCAGAAAAACGGCAAAGAAACGCTTCAGAACCGCGGTAGGTAAACGGGTAGCCAACCGGGCACCGATCCGGGTGGTCAGCATTGAGGTTGATGCAATAGCCACCAGCGCAGGCAGATAAACATAGCCCACACTGTACTGAGGCAGCCCTTGGGCATGAATGCCATGCAACACAAAACCGAGCATGCCGGCAATCGCAATCATAAAACCACACACAGAAGAGGAACCGACCGCTTTTCGCATCTCGACGCCGTGGTGATTAAGAAAAGGCACTGACAAAGAACCGCCGCCAATCCCGGCCAGGCTGGAGACAATACCGATACCGCTGCCGTACAACGCCGTCAGGGCCGCACCCGGCATCGGTCGCGAGCGGGTTGATTTGATTGAGCGGAACATCTGCAGTGCCAGCAGCAGAACAATGACACCGAATACTTTCGGCAGATACTCACTTGGGATCCATTCTGCAATCACCGAACCGAGAAAACCACCGACCAGCACGCCGGGCAATAACCACTTGACGACAAACATGTCGACATTACCCAGTTTAAGATGATTAATAGCAGATGAACCCGAGGTCACTATGATGGTGGCGAGCGAGGTCGCCAAAGCCAATTGCATGATAATGTCCGGTGCAATTCCGGCATAAGGCAACAGAAACAGCAGAGCCGGTACAACCACCAACCCGCCGCCGATGCCCAGCAAACCCGCCAGCACACCGACTACTGACCCCAATAACAGCAACAGGGCCATTAATTCTATATTCACATTCTGTTCCTATTTTTTTCCCGCACGTACGAAGCCGGCAAAACCTTTGTCCTCGAAATAAGCCAGCATCATATTATAAATTTCTTTACCATAAGGTTGCATCAGCGCTTTGTCAGCAAGCGCGGTCAGTTCAGTCAGCTCAGAATGACGAATCAGATATTTAACCCGAGCCACGTTGGACGTGTTCATGCTCAGCGCCTGATAGCCCAGACCAATCAAGAGTAGCGAGCCAATCGGGTCACCCGCCAGCTCACCACACACACAAACCGGAATGTTGTGACGTTCACAGGTCTGCTGGATCTGCTTAAGTGCCATCACCACCGCGGGATGCATCGATTCATAGACATCAGCAACCCGGGAATTGTTCCGGTCGACGGCCAACATATACTGGGTCAGGTCATTGGTTCCCACAGAAACAAAATCGATTTTATCGGCGATCAACGGCAACAGATACAACATAGAGGGCACTTCGACCATGATGCCGATTTCCGGCATACGCACCCGGGCATCGAGTTTAGCGCTCTCTTCATAGGCCTGATGAATCAGCTTGAGCGCATCATCGAGCTCCTTGGTACCAGAAATCATCGGCAGCAGAATGCTCAGGTTATGATGGTCACAACTGGCGCGTAACATGGCCCGCAGCTGAATAAGAAAGATGTCCGGGTGATCGAGGGTAAAACGAATTCCGCGCCAACCCAGGAACGGGTTATCCTCTTCAATCGGCAGGTAAGGCAGAGGTTTATCACCGCCGATATCGAGCGTACGCATCACCACCCGCTTGTCAGGATAGGCCGAGAGCACTGTGCTGTATTGCTGAATCTGCTCCTCTTCGGACGGGAAACGGTGCTGGAGCAGGAAAGAAATTTCGGTACGGTATAGCCCGACCCCATCGACGCCCTGATTGACCGCAATATTGGTGTCGGCACTCAGGCCCGCGTTGAGCAGCAATTCGATACGCTGACCGTCTTCGGTAAACGCCGGCTCCTCCATGGCCTCATTGACCATTTGCGACAATTCACGCTCTTCATTAGCCAAAGAACGGTATTCAGCCAGAATTTGGCGCGCCGGAGAGATAAACAGCTTACCGCTGTAGCCATCGACAATACCGATTTTGCCGTTAATCTGCTTAAGATTAAGCGATACCCCCATTATGGCCGGGATCCCCAGCGCGCGCGATAAAATCGCCGCGTGAGAGTTAGCCGCCCCTTCTATCGAGACCACCGCCAGCAACTTATCTTTTGGCATCGCGGCAAGAAACCGACGCCGTCAGCTCGCGTACCACCAGGATAATCGGTTTGTCGATCTGCTGCTGTTCATGCTCGGTGTTGTAGAGGAAAAACAGCAAGCGCTGCCCCAGCTCACGCACATCCTGGGCCCGCTCACGCAGGTA